>NZ_JBEOWK010000015.1:0-288266 GCF_040295985.1 Streptosporangium sp. NPDC002524
CCGCCGCCGGCGGCGGGGCCCCGGTTCGGCGGCGGGGCGGGGGGGGGGGGGGGGGGGGGGGGCCGCCCCCCCCCCCCCCGCGCCCCCCCCCCCCCCCCGGCCCCCCCCACGGCCGGATCACCTCCCCGTCCCCTCCCCACCCCCTCCGCGTCCCCTCCCCACCCCCTCCGCGTCCCCTTCCGGACCTCTTCCGGACCTTTTATGAACATCATCCGGAAACGTCCCTGCTGCCGTACCGGTAAGTAGGTCTCGGTAGGCTTCTGAGGCAAACTGTCCTGCGACTTTAGGAGCGCTTCGTGGCTTCCATCGAGGGCGTCACCGCCCGAGAGATCCTTGACTCCCGGGGCAACCCGACGGTCGAGGTCGACATCCTCCTGGACGACGGCAGCCAGGGGCGTGCCGCGGTTCCCAGCGGCGCGTCCACCGGCCAGTTCGAGGCCGTCGAGCTGCGTGACGGCGACGAGCGCTACGGCGGCAAGGGCGTCGAGAAGGCCGTTCTCGGCGTGACCGACGAGATCGCCGACGAGATCCTCGGCTTCGACGCCGCCGAGCAGCGCAGCATCGACCAGGTCATGATCGACCTGGACGGCACGCCCAACAAGGCCCGCCTGGGCGCCAACGCGATCCTGGGCGTCTCGCTCGCCGTGGCCAAGGCCGCCGCGGAGAGCGCCGAGCTGCCGCTCTTCCGCTACCTCGGCGGCCCGAACGCGCACGTGCTGCCGGTGCCGATGATGAACATCCTGAACGGCGGCGCGCACGCCGACAGCAACGTCGACATCCAGGAGTTCATGATCGCCCCGATCGGGGCGGAGACGTTCCGCGAGGCCGTGCGGATGGGCACCGAGGTCTACCACGCCCTCAAGTCCGTGCTGAAGGAGAAGGGCTACGCCACCGGCCTCGGCGACGAGGGCGGCTTCGCGCCGAGCCTGCCCTCCAACCGCGACGCGCTGGACTTGATCCTGGTCGCCATCGAGAAGGCCGGGTACGTCGCGGGAGAGGACATCGGGCTCGCCCTCGACGTGGCCGCCTCCGAGTTCCACTCGGACGGCGTCTACACCATCGACGGCAAGGGCCTGTCCGCCGCCGAGCTGATCGCCTTCTACGAGGACCTGGTCGCGAACTACCCGCTGGTCTCCATCGAGGACCCGCTGGACGAGAGCGACTGGGAGGGCTGGAACGCCATCACCCGCGCCCTGGGCGACAAGGTCCAGCTGGTCGGCGACGACCTGTTCGTGACGAACCCGGAGCGCCTGGGCCGCGGCATCGCCGAGGGCACCGCCAACGCGCTGCTGGTCAAGGTCAACCAGATCGGCACCCTGACCGAGACCCTCGACGCCGTGGACCTGGCCCACCGCAGCGGGTACCGCTGCATGATGAGCCACCGTTCCGGCGAGACCGAGGACACCACGATCGCCGACCTCGCCGTGGCCACCAACTGCGGCCAGATCAAGACCGGCGCCCCGGCCCGTTCCGACCGGGTGGCCAAGTACAACCAGTTGCTCCGCATCGAGGAGCTTCTGGACGACGCGGCCCGTTACGCGGGTCGCGCCGCCTTCCCGCGCTTCCGGCGGTAGTTTCGTCTGACGGCCCGCGCCCGCCCGGGCGCGGGCCGCACCGCGGACGAGCGCCGTTCCCCCGCCCCGATCCCGAGGAGGGGCCGGCACGCGGGGACCGGCGCGAAGAGGCCGGAACCGAAGATCGGCACCGGTGATCGGCGTCGGAGGCCGGGGCGCCGGAGATCGGTGCCGGAGATCGAGACCGGATCGACGCGGGGAGATCGTTCCCCGCCGGTGTCGCGTCCGCCGTGCGGGGCACGGCGGACGACGCCACGAGAGCGTGGAGACGGAGGAGGGCGCATGGCGACACGGCCGCAGCTGACGGGACGGGCCGCGGTGCTCGCGATCGTGGTGTGCGCGATCGCGATGAGCCTCGCCTACCCCATCAGGGAGTACGTCGCCCAGCGCCGCCAGATCGCCCAGCTGGAGCAGGAGAAGGCCAGGGAGATCGCCGCGATCAAGGCCCTGGACGACCGCGCCAAGCAGCTCCTCGACCCCGGTTACATCAAGCGGCAGGGCAGGGAGCGCCTTTTCTACTGCGACCCCGGGCAGAAGTGCTACGTCGTGATGGGAGGCTCTCCCTCGCCGGGCAAGGGCACGGCCGGCGAGCGGAAGGCCGTCGCCAGGCCACCGTGGTACGAGACGCTGTGGGACTCGGTCAAGGCCGCCGACAGCGGCGGGGGACAGAAGGCGGCCAAGGACGCCGGGTGACGCCGATACCCTGGGTGTCGTCTTTCAGGGGGTGTCACGAATGGTCGACGACCACGACGTGGCGGCGGTGGAGCGACAGCTCGGCCGGACGCCGCGAGGACTGCGCGCGGTGGCGCACCGCTGCCCGTGCGGGCTTCCCGACGTCGTCGAGACCGCCCCGAGGCTGCCCGACGGCTCGCCCTTCCCGACCCTGTTCTACCTCACCTGCCCCAGGGCCGCCTCGGCCATCGGCACGCTTGAGACCTCGGGGCTGATGCGGGAGATGCAGGCCAGGCTCGCCGACGACCCGAAGCTGGCCGAGGCCTACCAGGCCGCCCACGACGACTACGTGGCGCGCCGCGACAGGGCCGCCGCCGAGGACGGCCTGGAGCCGCTGCCCCGCGACATGCAGAGCACCGGGGGCATGCCCACCCGGGTGAAGTGCCTGCACGCCCTCGTCGGGCACGAGCTGGCCGTTCCGGGGAGCAACCCCTTCGGCCGCGAGGCCCTCGACGCGCTCGGCGACTGGTGGTCCGCCGGGCCGTGCGCCGCCCCCGCCGTCGCCCCCTGTGCCCAAGCCACGGCACCGCCCGCAGAGCCGACACCCACCGAGGCACCGGCCATAGAGCCGACCACAGCACCGGCCACAGCACCCACCGAGGCACCGGCCGTAGAGCCGACCACAGCACCGGCCACGGCATCGACCAAGGCACCGACCACGAAGGAGACCGAGTGATCCGCGTCGCCGCGATCGACTGTGGCACCAACTCCGTCCGCCTGCTCGTCGCCGACATCGGCAGGGACAGGCTGATCGACCTGGAGCGTCGGATGGAGATCGTCCGGTTGGGCCAGGGGGTCGACGAGACCGGCAGGCTGGCCCCCGAGGCCCTGGAGCGCACGTTCGCCGCCATGCGCGGCTACGCCGGGCTCATCGACCGGCACGGGGCCTCCTCGGTCCGCGTGGTCGCCACCAGCGCGACGAGAGACGCCGCCAACCGGCAGGACTTCGTGGACGGCGTCCGCGACATCTTCGGGGTGGAGCCCGAAGTGATCACCGGTGCGGAGGAGGCGGAGCTGTCGTTCGCCGGGGCCACCCGCGACCTGATGCGGTTCTCGCCCGAGACGGGCCTGCCCGCCCCCGACGGCACCCGCCCGCCGTACCTCGTGGTCGACATCGGCGGCGGCTCGACCGAGTTCGTGCTCGGCTCGGCGCGCGTGGAGGCCGCGCTGTCGGTCGACATCGGGTGTGTCAGGCTGACCGAGCGCCACCTGCGCGACGCGGGCGACCCCCCGTCGGCGAAGGCGATCGAGGCGGTGACCGCCGACATCGACGACGCGCTCGACCGGGTCGCGGCCGAGGTGCCCGTGGAGCGGGCGCTGACGATGGTCGGGCTCGCCGGATCCGTCACCACCGTCGCCGGAATAGCGCTCGACCTGCCGGAATACGATCCGAAGAAAATTCACCACTCGCGAATTACCGCAGGTCAGGTGCATGACATCGCCGAGCGCTTGCTTGGAATGACCGTTGAACGGCGGGCGGCGATTCCTCTCATGCACCCAGGAAGGGTCGACGTGATCGGAGCGGGCGCGCTCATCCTCGACCGGATAGTGACCCGGTACGGTTTCGGCGACGTGGTCGCCAGTGAGCACGACATCCTCGACGGCATCGCGTGGTCACTCTCTGATTCATAACAAGACCTAGACAATTCGCCTGTTTAAGGAGTATTGAGGAAAGCTTCCCGTTTATGGTTAGGTAAAGAAGCTTTAGTGAGGCTTTGCCGTGGGGCCCGGCACAGCTGTTGCCGGCCCGGCAACCGTCTCCTGAGCGATCTTGCTTCCCAACGAACGGAGCATCCCCTCATGAAGTCCGGACTAGCCGGCAAGCTAGCCGCAGCAGGAGCCAGCGCGGCCATGCTGGCAACCATGGCAGTAGGCATGCTGGCCACGCCCGCAGCGGCGGCCAGTGGTTCGAGCCAGGCGGGGAAGGTGGCCTCGGCCGCCGCCAAGCCGCGGCCGGCCGTCTCTGCCGGAACCCCCAAGGCATCCCCCGCGAAGTACGCGGGTGAGTGCCCCGTCAACGTGACCTTCTCCTCGAAGATCAAGGTGAAGGCCGTCAAGAGCAAGACCACGGTCGCCTACCGGTGGCTGCGCGGCGACGGCTCCAAGAGCAAGGTGAAGTCCTTCACCTTCCGCGGCAAGGGCGTCAAGAGCTTCACGGTCAAGGAGAAGGCGACCTTCAAGGGCAACGTCAAGGGCTGGCAGGCCGTCCAGGTCCTGGCCCCGCGCGCTGTGAAGTCCTCGAAGGGCTACTTCTCGGTCTCCTGCGGGTCCAGCGAGGACAAGCACGAGGTCATCACCCCCCGCGTCAGCGCCCAGGTGTGGGTCGACGAGAGCAACTGCAAGGCTGTTCTGGTCGGTCGCATCAACGCCTCCGGCGTCCGCTGGGTGCACTACCGCTGGGTCGTGAACGGCCGCGTCGTCGACCGTGACTCCGTCCGCGTCGACGACTCGCGCAAGGTCTTCCACGTGATCAGGCCCCGTGACGACTTCAGGGGCTGGGCCTCGCTGCAGATCGTCGGCCCGGTGGAGGCCTCCTCCAACCGCGCCTACTTCAAGATCTGGTGCAAGGACACGTCGCCGAAGGTCTGGGCGTCCGTCGACACCCCGGCCGCCTACGAGGGCACCTGCCCGACGACCCGTACGTTCACCGGCACGATCAGCGCGACCGGTCGCACCACGGTGAAGTACCGCTGGATCCGCGACGGTGTGGCGGGCGACTGGAAGTACGCCCACTTCAGCGGTCACGGCCTGCAGCGTGAGGGCGTGTCCGACAGCTGGAACGCCACGGCGACCGGCGAGTCCAAGCGCGCGATCGAGATCGCCGGTGGCTCCACCACCGGCGCCGCGGTGGCCAAGGTCGTCTGCAAGGTCGCTCCGACCCCCACGCCGACCCCCACTCCCACCCCGTCCCCCTCTCCCTCCGCGACCACCACCAACACGTGATGGCACGTAGGTCGAGGTAGCGCGCGCCCGGCGGCTGACGCCGGGCCGCGTCCCGAGTGAGACGGAAGGCGGCGTCCGCACCCAGCGGACGCCGCCTTTCGCGTTCCCGCGCCCGTCCGCCGGGTCCCGTGGCCCGTACGGAGCGAGCGGCCGGGCGGGATCGTGGGGCACCATCGAGGGATGACCCACGTTCCTCCCGGATCCGGCTGGCCCGACGATCCCGCCCGGCCCGACACCCCCGTCGCGCACGACCCCGCCGAGGTGCGGAAACTCGCGGGGGAGAGCCGTACCCTCGCGGAGCTCACGGCCGCGCAGTCGGTCTGCCGGGCCTGCCCGCGCCTGGTGGGGTGGCGCGAGGAGGTGGCGACGGTCAAGAGGCGGGCGTTCGCCGAGGAGACCTACTGGGGCCGGCCCATCGCCGGATGGGGCGACGAGAGGCCCGAGATCCTCATCGTCGGGCTGGCGCCGGCGGCGCACGGCGGCAACAGGACCGGCAGGATCTTCACCGGCGACCGCAGCGGCGACTGGCTGTTCGCCTCGCTGTACCGGACGGGCCTGGCCGTACAGGAGACCAGCCTCCGCGCGGGCGACGGCCAGCGGCTCGTCGGCGCGCGGATGGTGGCGGCGGTCCGGTGCGCTCCCCCCGCCAACAAGCCGGAGCCCGCCGAGCGGTCCGCCTGCCTCCCCTGGCTGTCCCGCGAGGTCGCGCTGGTCTCGGCGGACGTACGGGTGGTCGTCGCGCTGGGAGGCTTCGCCTGGCAGGCGATCTGGCCCGCGCTGAGGGACGCCGGGTACGCCCTGCCGCGGCCGAGACCGCCCTTCGGGCACGGCGCCGAGGTGGAGATCACCTCGCCGGGGGGAAGTTCCGTGCATCTTCTCGGCTGCTACCACCCCAGCCAGCAGAACACCTTCACCGGCCGGGTGACCGCCCCGATGCTCGACGATCTCTTCACCAGGGCGAACGCGCTCCGAGCCTTGTGAACTCGATCACAAAGAGAAGATCGGCGGGAATTCTGCCGAGAAGACCAGATGTTTCTAGCCGTTAGCGGAAATTCCGGTCAGGTTGCCAGATGGACGGCTGGCGTGATCGGAGGCCCGAGCGTATGCTTGTGAAAGGTTTCACAAGCTATGAAACTAAGGATGGCGTCGAAGTGAACCGCAACTCCAAGCACATCGTGGTCGTCGGTGGAGGCTACGTCGGCCTCTACACCGTGCTGCGTCTGCAGCACACCCTCCGCAGGGAACTCCGCGAAGGAAGCGTGCGCATCACCGTCCTGACCCCCGAATCCCACATGACCTACCAGCCCTTCCTCCCCGAGGCCGCCGCCGGGAACCTCTCCCCCCGGCACGTGGTCGTCCCCCTCCGCCGCGTGCTCTCGAAGGCGACGATCCTCAACGGCAAGGTCTCCAAGGTCAACCACGCGGCCAAGTCCGTCACCTTCGCCCCCAACGTCGGCACCCCGCACGAGATCGGCTACGACATCGTGGTCATGGCCGCCGGGTCGATCTCCCGTACGCTCCCCATCCCCGGCCTGGCCGACTCCGCGATCGGCTTCAAGACGGTCGGCGAGGCGATCGCGCTGCGCAACCGGGTGCTGGAGCTCCTCGACCGGGCCGAGAGCGACGAGGACGAGGAGCTGCGCAGGCGCGCCCTGACCTTCGTCGTGATCGGCGGCGGCTTCGCGGGCGTCGAGGCGCTCGCCGAGCTGGAGGACATGGCGGTCGACGCCACCCGCTACTACCGCAACATCTCCCGTAAGGACATGCGCTGGATCCTCGTCGAGGCCACCGACCGCATCCTCCCCGAGGTCGGCCCCGAGATGGGCGCGTGGACCGCCGAGCAGCTGCGCGAGCGCGGCATCGAGGTCAAGATGAACACCCGCCTCGAATCCTGCGTGGGCGGCGTGGTCAAGCTCTCCGACGGCGAGGAGTTCCAGGCCGCCACCATCGTGTGGACCGCCGGGGTGAAGCCCAGCCCGGTCGTCAACGCCGGGGACCTGCCGCTCGACGAGCGCGGCCGGATCAAGACGACCTCCCGCCTGACCGTGGTCGGCGTCGAGGACGCCTACTCGGCCGGTGACGTGGCGGGCGTGCCCGACCTGACCAACCCCGGCCAGTACTGCGCGCCCAACGCGCAGCACGCCGTACGGCAGGCCAAGGTCCTCGCGGACAACATCACCCGGAGCCTGCGCGGGAAGGATCTCGCCGACTACCGGCACAAGTACGTCGGCTCCGTCGCCGGGCTCGGCCTGCACAAGGGCGTCGCCAACGTCTACGGGATCAAGCTCCGCGGGCTCGCGGCGTGGTTCATGCACCGCACCTACCACCTGTCGCGGGTGCCCACCGTCAACCGCAAGGTCCGCGTGACGGCCGACTGGACCCTGGCGCTCTTCTTCAAGCGCGAGACCGTCTCCCTCGGCGAGATCGAGGAGCCGCGCACGGAGTTCCGCGCCGCGGCGTCCAACTGAACCCCCGCCCGCGGAGCGGGTCCGGCTCCCGAACCCGGAGGTGGGCGACGAGGCCCACCTCCGGGTTCGCCGTTCCCCGCGGTGTGCTATTCCTTGACCGGGTCCCTCCGAAGCCAAGGCGATCCACGGGTTTCCAATGGAAGTGATGCGACGGTTGCCTTGAGCAGTTACGCATGAGTGGTCCGTTACGTATGATTACGGCGCCCCCGTAGCCCAATGGCAGAGGCAAACCCCTTAAAAGGGTTCGAGTGAGGGTTCGAGTCCCTCCGGGGGCACTCATGGCGATCTGCCGAACAAGGCCCATGACCAGTGAAAACGCGGTCGTGGGCCTTTCCTCGTTATCCCGCTCTCCAAGGCCGGTGCCGAACGGCCGCGTCCGTCCATCCCAAATGCCGCCGCGAAACTTTCGGGGTTACCCAAATGTGATCAGTTTCCCTGGGGTGCTCGGGATTCGCCCAGGGGAGGCGCTTCCGCCCTTCGCGCCGTTCGCGTGGCCGGATGTGGCCAGATGCGGCCGGATGCGGTCGGATGCGTCCCAGTGCGAGCGGGTTCGGGATACGGAGCCGCCGTACCTCGCCCGTCCGGTGACCCGGGCGGCGGGCGCGTCGGCGAGGCCGGGCGCCCTCGCGCTTTCCCTTTCAATGGAGCTGACCGTAACTTAGCAATATGGACGGTGATAATCCGCTCGGAGAGTTCCTCCGCGCCCGCCGCCAGGTCACGACCGCCGACCAGGTGGGACTGCCGAGCACCCCCCGCCGGACACCCGGGCTGCGCAGGGACGAGGTCGCGATGCTGGCCGCCGTGAGCACCGACTACTACATCCGGCTGGAGCAGGGACGGGAGCGCAATCCCTCGGCCCGGGTGATCGAGGCCCTGGCCCGGGTCTTCCGGCTCGACGCCGAGGCGACGGGACACCTGCACGATCTCGTACGCCGGAGACCCTGCCAGGGACCGGCCGGCTGCGGCGACCTGCTGCGCCCGGACGTGCGGCGGTTCATGGAGGGCTGTGATCACGCGGTCGTGTTCGCGCTGAACCGCCGGCTCGACGTCCTCGCCAGGAATCCCCTGGCCGACGCCCTCTACCGGGGGCTGGGCGACCGCGACAACGCGCTGCGGCTGGTCTTCCTCAATCCCGCCGCCCGCGAGTTCTACGTGAACTGGGAGCAGCAGGCCCACGTCCTGGTGGCCCACTTCCGTGCCGCCGGGGGAGTGAGCCGCGCGGACCCGTTCGTGCTGGAGCTGGTCGAGGAGCTCTCGCGCGAGAGCGAGGACTTCCGGCGGATATGGGCCCGCCACGACGTCCGTACCAGGACGCACCGATCCGTTTCCTACCGCCACGGCGAGGTCGGCGAGCTGACCCTGCACAACGAGGTGTTCCGCGTCGGCGCCGCGGACGGCCAGCAGCTCGTCGTCGGCCAGCCCGAGCCGCGCCCCGCCTCCGAACGCGCTTTCGGGGCCCTGGGCCGGCTCGCCGGCGTCGGGACCGGCTGGCGCTGAGGGGACCCGCCCGTCCGGCGGCCGGGTGGGCGGTGCGGACGCGATCACGGTCCGATGCGCCGCGCCGCCTGGGCTTCGTGTGGGACCCAGGTATAAAATAGTAACCATGAGGAACGAGGCGAACCTGGAGCCCATGCTCCGGGCCAACGGGATCGCCCGTCAGGTGATCGCCCACATCGGGGACAAGTGGTCCCTGCTGGTGATCGCTGCGCTGGGGCCCGGGGCCCAGCGCTTCTCCCGGCTCAAGGCGCGGATCGAGGGCATCAACCAGCGCATGCTGACCCGGACGCTGCGGGCGCTGGAGCGCGACGGCATCGTCGAGCGCAACGTCTATCCGACCTCGCCGCCCACGGTGGAGTACGTGCTCACCCGGATGGGGCGCGACCTGTCGGTGGCCGTGACCGGCATCTGCGAGTGGGCGCGCCACAACCTCGACGAGGTCGAGGCGTCGCAGCGGCTTTTCGACGAGCGATCGGCGAAACAGGCGTGATGGCCGGGAACCGGGCGTGCTACCCGTTCGTTGACAACATCGGCGGTAGCCGTACGGCCACTTGGACAACATAGATATCAGCACGATACGGCCGTGTGACAACCGATCTAATACGCTGATCGCGTAGGTCGCAGCGTGGAGGCAGCGATGGAGAGCAAGAACCCCGTATTCAGTCGGCAGGGCAAGAACCAGCAGCAAGGCTGGGGCTCGCCGACCCCCACCCCTGAGCAGCTTCAGGGCATGTACAACACGCCGTCGTACGCGCCGCCCGCGCAACGGACGATGACGATCGACGACGTGGTCGTGCGTGGTTTCATCACGCTTGGCACGCTCGTGGTCTCGGCGGCGGTCGCCTGGGCGCTCAACCTCGGCATGGTCGCGGCGATCATCGGTGTCATCGTCGGCCTGGTGCTCGCCCTGATCATCTCGTTCAGGTCCAGCACCAACCCCGTGTTGATCCTCGGCTACTCGGTCGCCTACGGCGTCGCCGTCGGTGTGATCAGCCACGTCTACAACGATCTGTACAGCGGAATCGTCTTCCAGGCGGTGGTCGGTACGGCTCTGGCGTTCGCCGCGATGCTGACCGTTTACTCGCTGCGCATCATCCGCGTGACGCCGAAGTTCACCAAGTTCGTCGTGGCCGCGGGGCTGGGCCTGATGGGCCTCGTGCTCATCAACCTGGTCGCCGGTTTCTTCATCGAGGACGGCATCGGCATCCGCTCCGGTGGCGTGCTGGCGTACGTGTTCAGCATCGCCGCGATCCTCATCGGCTGCTTCTTCCTGCTCCTCGACTTCGACGAGGTCGAGCGCGGCGTGCGGAACGGCGCCCCGGAGAAGTACTCGTGGCTGATGGCCTTCGGCCTGACCATGACGCTGGTCTGGATCTACCTGGAGATCCTGCGCCTGCTGAGCTACTTCTCGAGTAGCGACTGACACCGACGCCGAGAGGCCCCGCCGGACACGTTCCGGCGGGGCCTCCCGTTTTTTCCGGACGGACACGTGAGTGAACGGAAGGCAACGGGGGATAGACGAACCGCGACGGAAGAGAGCATCTCGGGGCTTGCTATCTGGGCTTTCGTGATGCACTGTCGAGCAAAGGAGCCTATCCGTGGAGGTGCCCATGTCGTTGAACCACTCACTGGAGACGCAGAGCAAGCTGATCGCAAGGGTCCCGGACATCACGGGACGCGCACTCCCAGAGTGGTTCCAAGCAATCGACAACGGCCCGTCGTTCCTTCGCTGTGACGAGCGCGCCACCTGGCTCGCCGACGAGCACGGGCTGACCCACGGCTACGCCGCCGCCATTGTGCACGAGCACGAGCGGCATCGCCGTACCCGTTACCTGTAAGTCGCCTATCTCCGTGAAGCCCGCGCCACCCCGGTGGTGCGGGCTTTGTTGTGCGCGCCATGATGGGTTCATGGATCACGACAAGGCACGCGAGTTCATCCGCGCCAACCACCGCGCGGTCATGCTGACCTCGCACGCCGACGGACGCCCGCAGCTCTCCCCGGTCGTCGTGGGGCTCGACGCGGAGGGGAACGCGATCGTCAGCACCCGGGAGACCGCGGCGAAGGCGCGCAACCTGCGCAGGAATCCGCAGGTCTCGCTCTGCGTGACGACCGACGGGTTCTTCGGCGGGTGGATCCAGGTCGACGGCGTCGCGGAGATCGTCGCGCTGCCCGAGGCGATGGATCTCCTGGTCGGCTACTACCGCGACATCTCCGGCGAGCACCCCGACTGGGACGACTACCGGGCCGCGATGGAGCGGGAGCGGCGGGTGGTCCTGAGGATCGCGATCACCCGCGCCGGGCCCGACGTGCACGGCTGACGGGTCGTCCGGCCGTCCTCGGCCACGGCTGACCGGCCGTCCTCGGGCACGGCCGTCCCCGTTACGGCCGTCCGTCCGGCCGGCTGTCCTCGGCCACGGCCGACCGGTCGTTCCCGGGGCGGGGACACCGCGGCCGGGCGTCGGGGGCTCCGATCGCCCGGCCGGTCCGGCGGGTCCGGCGTCTCAGCTGAGGCGCTCCAGGACCAGGGCCATGCCCTGGCCGCCGCCGACGCACATGGTCTCCAGGCCGATCGACCTGTCGTGGAAGGCGAGGCTGTTGATCAGCGTGGAGGTGATCCGGGCCCCGGTCATCCCGAAGGGGTGGCCGACCGCGATGGCCCCGCCGTTGACGTTGAGCCGGTCGATGTCGATCCCGAGCTCCTGGTAGGAGGGGATGACCTGGGCGGCGAACGCCTCGTTGATCTCGACGAGGTCCACGTCGCCGATGGCCATGCCCGCCCTGGCCAGGGCCTGCTTGGAGGCCTCGACCGGGCCCAGGCCCATGATCTCGGGGGACAGGCCGGTCACCCCGGTGGAGACGATCCGGGCGAGCGGGGTGATGCCGAGCTCGGCGGCCTTGGTGTCGCTCATCACGATCACGGCGGCGGCGCCGTCGTTCAGCGGGCAGCAGTTGCCCGCGGTGACCGTACCGTCCGGCCGGAAGACCGGCTTGAGCTGGGAGACCGCCTCGTAGGTGGTCCCCGCGCGGGGGCCGTCGTCCTTGCTCACCACGGTCCCGTCGGGCAGGGTCACCGGGGTGATGTCCCTCTCCCAGAAGCCGTTGGCGAGGGCCTTCTCCGCCAGGTTCTGGGAGCGGACACCGAACTCGTCCTGCTCCTGCCGGGAGACGCCTTTCAGCCCGGCGAGGTTCTCCGCCGTCTGGCCCATCGCCACGTAGACGTCGGGCAGCTGGCCGTCCTCGCGCGGGTCGTGCCAGACCCCCTTGCCGCCCTCGGCCGCGCTGACCGAACGGGCGTGGGCGTCGCCGAACAGCGGGTTCAGCGTGTCGGGCCCCTGGTCGGAGCTGCCGTTCTTGAGGCGGGAGACGCACTCCACGCCCGCCGAGACGAACACGTCGCCCTCGCCGGCCCTGATCGCGTGCAGGGCCATCCGGGTGGTCTGCAGCGAGGACGAGCAGTATCGGGTCACGGTGGTGCCCGGCACGTTGTCCAGGCCGAGCAGGGTGGCGACCACCCGGCCCATGTTGAAGCCCTGCTCGCCGCCCGGCAGGCCGCAGCCCAGCATGAGGTCGTCGATCGTGGTCGGGTCGAGCTGGGGGACCTTGGCAAGCGCGGCCTGGACGATCTGTACGGTCAGGTCGTCGGGGCGGATGTCCGTGAGGGACCCCTTGAAGGCGCGTCCGATGGGCGAGCGCGCGGTCGCGACGATGACTGCCTCGGGCATGTGGCTCTCCTGGGTTCGTGTCTGCTCCTCAAGCGGAGCGTACCGCGCGGTATGCCGGAAGCCACGCCCGGGGGGCGTAGAAACAGAACTTTGTACGGTAAGCACAAGGCCCCGTCCGGTCCGGAGGCGGGACGGGGCCTCGCCGCGCGCCGACGTCCCGCCCGGCCGCGAAGTCCGGCCGGGCGGAAGCGGTGGCGGATGCCGGATGATCAGCCGTGCGTCCGGGCGGTCAGGCGTGCGTCCACATGGACAGTCGTGCGTCCAGGCGGTCAGGCGTGCGTCGGGCGGTCGGCCGTACATGCGGATGGCCAGTGGTTCGTCCGGGGGGACGGTCGTGCGTCCGGGCGGTCGGCCGTACATGCGGACGGTCGGTGGTCCACCCCGGGGGACGGTCGTGCGTCCGGGGGTCAGCCGTACATGCCGGGGAAGGTGCCGTCGCCGTCCTTGATCCCGTGGAGGCCGCCCTTCTCGTCGCGCCACATCCGCCAGCCGTTCTGGCTGCCGGTGAACCACAGGGGCGGGGCGCCCGAGCCGGACACCCGGGTGCCGTCGGCGAGCCTGAACTGGCACAGCGAGGCCACCGAGTAGAAGCCGGAGTTCTGGCCCTTGAGCGCGAGCGGCTTGGGGTCGGTCACGCAGAAGGACCAGGCCCGCTCGTCCTTGACGTCGGCGTTTTGGCCGGTGGGCAGGTCGAAGGCGTTGCCCGGCTTGCCGTGCCGCAGGAAGCCGACCTTCTCCATCCGGGGCGGGAAGGCCAGCCACCAGCCCGACTCGGGAACCTGCTCGGCGGAGATCTGGCCGAGCACCCGGCCGCTGCCGGCCTCCAGCCGGGCGAACCCGCCGTAGCGGCCCTCCTGGTCGACCGGGCGGACCACCGGCGCGAAGCCGGGGCTGCCGCTGGGGTAGACGCGGACCACCGACGGGCGCATCCAGTTGACCGTGCCGTCGGCGAGCTTGACGGAGAACAGGCCGAAGGCGGAGACCTTGCTCGTCTTCGGATTGGTGTAGGGGGCTACGTATCCGACGAGGTTTCCCCCCGTCGCGCCGAAGGACCAGCCCCCCGACAGGTCCACCCCGGAGCCGAGGGGCTGCTCGACGGGGGTCCGCCAGATGGTCTTGCCCGTCCTCAGGTCGTGCGCCTCCAGGACGGGGTGGCGGGCCAGGCGGAGGAACACCACGCGCGAGGCGTCGGACCACTCGGCCTCGGCGATCCCGGGGATCTTCCACATGACCTTGCCGGTCACCGGGTCGAGGACGACGACGCGGGCGCTCGCGAGCGCGGTGTTCTCGGGCACGCACACGAACGCCCCGCACCGCTGCGGGCCGAAGGTGGAGTGCACCGGGCGGCTCCACCTTCGCGCCCCGGTCCTGCCGTCGAGGCCGACGAGCGTGGCCTTCCAGCGCCCCCGTCTGGCGGGGTCGATCGTCACCGCGACGGCCTGCCCCGCGGCGGTCTCGACGATCGCGGGGGCGGGCACCCCCATCCCCGGCAGGCGGCCCGCCATGGTCGAGGGGTGGGCCCACAGCTTCCTGCCGGTGGCGAGGTCGAGGGCCACCGTCTCCAGCGTGCCGTCGGCCCTCATGGAGGTCGTCGTGGCGACTCCGGCGGCGGTGGTGGTGCGGCTGACCGCGTTCGTCTCGGTGTTGTGCCAGGTGGGATGGTCCGGGGTGGCCGCTTCCGTCGTGCCGGAGCAGCCGCCCAGGGCCAGAGCTCCGGCGAGCACCAGGGCCGGGTTCGCGAGGGGCCGGATCACGGGTATTCCACTCCAATGCGGGCGAGGCGTTACGGCTTCGCAGCGGAGGGTGACCGTGTTCAGGCGTCGTTGGGCCGCATCCCCGGCCTGCGGCCGAGCATGGTCACCCACCGTCCGTGAGGTCCGGTCGCTCGTCCGGCGACACGGGTCGCGGAGACCTCGGCGCCGGGCTCCTCCGCGGCCTTGGCCGCCGCGAGGTAGATCGACTCAGTGCGCCGGGCCCGGGGCTCGGGCCACAGCTCCAACGCACTGCATACGGACGGTAGCACCGCGTAAGCGATCTGGAGATAGCCTTGGGCAGATGGGTGATAACGATCAAGGCCGAACATCTCCGCGGGGTTCGTGTCGAACTCGGGCCCCAGCAGGTCGGCGAAGGCCACCGTCCGCCCACCGGCCTCGACCACGGCGACGGTCTGCGCGGCGGCCAGCTGGCGGCTCCAGCGCCGTGTCACCCAGCGGAGCGGCTGCGCGATCGGCCGGACCGTCCCGAGGTCGGGGCAGGTGCCCACGACCACCTCCGCCCCCGCCTCCCGCAACCGCCTGACCGCCTTCTGCAGGTGCCGTACGGCATGGGCGGGCCTGCTCTGGGAGGTGACGTCGTTGGCGCCGATGAAGACGACCGCGATCTCGGGACGTGCCTTCAGGGCCTTGTCGACCTGCTCGCCCAGCTCCGCGGAGGTCGCCCCCGACATGCCCGCCACGGTGAGCCGCACCGGCCGCTCGGCGATCACGGCCAGCCCGTTGGCGATCAGCACGGCGGGCGTCTCCGCCGGGTCGGAGGTGCCCAGGCCGACGGAGGTGGAATCGCCCAGCATGACCATCCTGAGTGGTTCGCCGCCGAACGCCCCGTACACCCCGTCCGAGGGCGGTCCCTCCATGCCGTGCGGGCGGCCGACGGCGCGCCGGGCCACCAGCGCCTCGGCCAGCAGCAGGCCGTAGGTCGCCGCGCCGAGCGCGGTGAGGCCCCCTCCGCCCAGCGCGGCCGCCGCGGCGATGCGGCGGGCTGTTCTCGCCACTCCAGGTGTCCAGATCACGTGGCGTCGCTCCCTCCGTACGGGGCGGTAGCGTTGCCTTTGGTAACACAGCCGAGTCCCCGCACCCCCATGGGATCACGGTGACCACAACAACAAGCCGACCGAGCTTTGGTATTTCGAGGTGATATCCCGGTGCGCGTACATGACTCGCTCGTCGAGCTGATGGGCAACACCCCTCTCGTCCGACTGAACAAGGTGACGGAGGGCATCTCCGCCCAGGTGCTCGCGAAAGTGGAGTACTTCAACCCGGGCGGGTCGGTCAAAGACCGCATCGCGGTCCGGATGATCGACGCCGCCGAGCGGTCGGGGGAGCTGCGCCCGGGGGGCACGATCGTGGAGCCCACCTCGGGCAACACCGGGATCGGCCTCGCCATCGTGGCCCAGCAGCGGGGATACCGTTGCCTGTTCGTGGTGCCGGACAAGGTGGCCCAGGACAAGATCTCGGTGCTGCGCGCCTACGGTGCCGAGGTCGTGGTCTGCCCGACGGCGGTCTCCCCCGACCACCCCGACTCCTACTACTCGGTCTCCGACCGGCTGGCCAAGGAGACGCCGAACGCCTGGAAGCCGGACCAGTACTCCAACCCGCACAACACCGAGAGCCACTACCACTCCACGGGCCCGGAGGTCTGGGAGCAGACCGAGGGTAAGATCACCCATTTCGTGGCGGGCGTCGGCACCGGGGGCACGATCAGCGGCACCGGCCGCTACCTCAAGGAGGTCTCCGGCGGCCGGGTCAAGGTCATCGGAGCCGACCCGGAGGGCTCGGTCTACTCCGGTGGCACCGGGCGGCCGTACCTGGTTGAGGGGGTCGGCGAGGACATCTGGCCGGCCAACTACGACACCACGATCTGCGACGAGGTCATCGCGATCTCCGACAAGGACTCCTTCAACATGACCCGCCGCCTGGCGCGCGAGGAGGCGCTGCTGGTGGGCGGCTCCTGCGGCATGGCGACGGTCGCGGCGCTGCGCGTGGCCGAGCGGGCCGGGCCGGACGACGTGATCGTGGTGCTGCTGCCCGACGGCGGCCGGGGCTACCTGTCGAAGATCTTCAACGACGAGTGGATGGCCGACTACGGCTTCCTGACCACCTCCAGCGAGGAGGGCCTGGTCAAGGACGTCCTGACGCGCAAGAGCTCGGGCATGCCGGAGTTCGTGCACACCCACCCGCACGAGTCGGTCGACACGGCCATCTCGATCATGCGCGAGTACGGCGTGTCGCAGCTTCCGGTGATGAAGGAGGAGCCGCCGGTCATGGCCGCCGAGGTGGTCGGCTCGATCCTGGAGCGCGACCTGCTCGACGCCCTCTACCGGGGCCGGGTGCGGCCGACCGACCCGCTGGCCGCCCACATGTCGCAGCCGCTGCCGACGATCGGCGCGGGGGAGCCGGTCTCCATCGCCGTCGAGGCACTGGAGAAGGCCGACGCCGCGGTCGTCCTCGACGACGGCAAGCCCGTCGGCCTGATCACCCGCCAGGACCTGCTGGCCTTCCTCGCCAACCACTAGGGCCGTGCCCTCCGGCCGGTCTCCCGGCCTTTCCGCCTTCCCGCCTTCCCGCCCTCCGGCTCCCGGGGGACGCGAGGGGATCCCGGCCCCGCGTCCCCGGAGATCCGGGGGGCTACGGGGGGCTCCGAGGGGCTCCGAGGGCGCGGCGTCCGAGGTCTGGCGGGGGCACCGGCAGGGGCGGGGGCGTAGGTCTCCGGGGTCGGAGTCTCGAGGCTCAGAGTTTCCGGGGGCAGAGTCTCCGGGGGCAGAGTCTCCGGGGTCAGAGTTTCCGGGGTCAGAGGGGGAACTCCGCCATCACCTCCCAGGCCCCGGAGGGGGTGGGCCCGGCCATGAGGCGCCCGCCGAGCGCCTCGACGCGCTCGGCCATGCCCACCAGGCCGAAGCCGCCGCCGAGGCGGGAGATCCTGACGTCGGCCATCGAGCCGTAGTTGCGCACCCGCAGCCGTACGGCGCCCCCGGTGGCCGAGGCGGCGGAGGCGCCCATGCCCCCGCCGGCCGAGGTGGCCGAGGTGGCCGCGGAGGCGTAGGCGGCACGCCGGGCCCGGGGGTCCTGGCCGTTCCTCGCGCGTACGCTCTCGGCCCACGCGCGCAGGTCGGAGCCGTCGGTGAGCTTCAGGTCCGCCTCGACCCAGCCGGTGCCCGGGGCGTGCCTGCGGACGTTGGTCAGCGACTCCTGGAGGACCCGGTGGAGGGTGGTCATCACCTCCGGGGCCACGCTGCCGTCGGCGATGCCCTGGCCGATGTCGAAGGTGACCTGGGGACCCGCGGCGGAGAAGCGTTCGACCATCGTGCGCATGTCCATGAGGGTGCTGCCCGGTGAGCGGGCGGCCTCGTCCTCCGCGCGCAGCACGCTGACCAGGCGGCGCATCGAGGTCAGCGCGTCGGCCCCGGCGTTGGCGATCGCCTCCAGGGAGGGGACCACGGCCTCCGGTTTCTGCTCGGCGACGACCTTGGCGGCCTGCGCCTGCACCACGATCCCGGTGATGTGGTGGGCGACCAGGTCGTGCAGCTCCCTGGCCAGCTCCAGGCGCTCGGACCGCCGTACGGTGTCGACGGCCTCTCTGCGGCGCTCCAGCTGGAAGCGGAGGTAGGCGCCGATACCGGCGGCGAAGGACCAGCAGACGAAGAGCAGGAAGCCGACGGCCACCGCGGGCTCCGGGCCCATGGTGCTCAGGCGGATGGCGGAGGCTTCGAGCACGACCATCGCCGTCAGGGAGAGCAGCGCGGCCCGCCGTACCGGCTCGATCGCGCGCAGCCCGCCGACGGTGAGGACCAGCAGCGACCCGATCTCGGCCGCGCCGGGGCTGCCCCCGCCACCGGCGATCCCGATGACCAGGGAGGACAGGAACGACACCGTCATCAGGGTGACGAGCCCGCCGACCCGCCAGCGGCGGCGGCGCACCACCGCCACGACGCCCACCAGGCCGCAGATCGGGCTCGGCAGGATCGCCGGGTTGAGGTTGGCCGTCGCCACCACGTCGATCAGCAGGAGCAGGACGAGCCAGCCGATCAACGCGATCTCGCTGAGGCGTTTGATCCAGTAGACCAGCCGGCTCGTTTCTCCCACGGTCCCCGAGCCTAGGCCTCGCGGAGGAGAAGTCATATCGGCCGTTCGGCCGAACAGCCCTCACCGGGACCGGCTCTTCAGCGGAGGCGGCGGGCGGAGCCCGTGACCGACTCTTGAGAGGTCGAAGGGGGAAAGAGATGACCGTCATAGGAATGGTGCTGCTGGTCGCCGGGCTCGTGGTGGGTGCGGCCCTGACGCTCGCCGACCCGGTCCTGCTCTCGCGGATCAACAGGGAGCGCGCCGAGCAGGCCGAGTAGGCCGGGTAGGTCGGGTGGGCGGCGGAGGGCCGCGGCGAGTGGTTCCCCGCGGCCCTGGTGCCGGCGTGAGGGGTGCGGCGTTAGGGGTTCCCGCGGCCCTGGGGTCCCCGCTGCTGCGAGTAGCGTTGACCCCATGAACCATGGATTCGAGACGCTGGCCATCCACGCAGGTCAGGACCCCGACCCCGCCACCGGGGCCGTGGTGCCGCCGATCTACGCGGTGTCCACCTACAAGCAGGACGGCGTGGGAGGACTGCGCGCCGGATATGAGTACAGCCGGTCGGCCAACCCGACCAGGACCGCGCTGGAGGAGGCCATGGCCGCCGTCGAGGGCGGCAGCCGTGGCCTGGCCTTCGCCTCGGGGCTGGCGGCCGAGGACGCGATCCTCCGCACGGTCTGCGCGCCGGGCGACCACGTGATCATCCCGAACGACGCGTACGGCGGCACCTACCGCCTCTTCGCGAAGGTCAACGAGCGCTGGGGGCTGCACTACGACCCGGTGCCGCTGGGCGACCTGGCGGCGGTGGCGGCCGCGGTGACCCAGAAGACCAAGATCATTTGGGTGGAGACGCCCACCAACCCGCTGCTCGGTATCGCGGACATCGCGGCCCTGGCCCAGCTCGCGACCGAGTGCGGCGCGCTGCTGGTGGTGGACAACACCTTCGCCTCCCCGTACCTGCAGCAGCCGCTGGCGCTGGGCGCGGACATCGTGGTGCACTCCACCACCAAGTACGTGGGCGGCCACTCCGACGTGGTCGGCGGCGCGCTCGTCGCGCGGGACGCCGGGCTGGGCGAGGAGCTCGCCTACCACCAGAACGCGATGGGCGCGGTGGCCGGGCCGTTCGACGCCTGGCTGACGCTGCGCGGCCTCAAGACGCTCGGCGTGCGGATGGACCGCCACTGCGACAACGCCGAGCGGGTGGTGGACCTGCTGCTCGCCCATCCGCGGGTGACCTCGGTGCTCTACCCGGGCCTGGCCGACCACCCCGGCCACGAGGTGGCGGCCAAGCAGATGAGGCGCTTCGGGGGCATGGTCTCCTTCCGCGTCGCCGGGGGCGAGGCCGAGGCGGTCGAGCTGTGCGACCGGACCAGGCTGTTCATCCTGGGCGAGTCGCTCGGCGGCGTGGAGTCGCTGATCGAGCACCCGGGCCGGATGACCCACGCCTCCGTGGCGGGCTCGCCGCTGGAGGTCCCCGGAGACCTGGTGCGTCTCTCGGTCGGCATCGAGTCGATCGACGACCTGCTGGCCGACCTCACCCAGGCGCTGGGGTAGGGGAAGCCGGGGTAGGGAAAGAGGCACGGGCCGGGGGCCGTGAGGGGTTCGGGTGGGGTGCGTGTTCGGCGGGCTCCGGCTGGGCTCGGACGAGTTCGCACCGGACCACCGGACCACCGGACCACCGGATCGCCAGATCGCCGGCCCGCCACCTCACTGGACCACCCGATCGTTGGGTCAGGGGCCGATCATCGGGTCGACGGGCCGCTCAGACCGGGTCGCCCCAGACCATCAGCACCAGGATGACCATCCAGATCAGCACGATCACACCGGAGAGCGCGGCGATCCGGCCCACCTGCACCTTGGCGTCGTCGTCCGGGTTCTCGCTGGCGAGGACCCGGATGGCGGTGCTCTGGTCCCGGTCCACCATGATCAGCAGCACCGCGGCGACGATGAAAAGCGTCATGGACACCGACAGGTACGGCTTCCCGAGAAATTCGCGGCCCAGCAGCAGCCCGAACAGGAAGACCCCGACGGACGCGAAACCGTAGAGGCGCGTGGTCTTGTGCAGATAACGCAGGACCCCGACGTTCTTGGCGCGGATGAATCGGGGAGTGGACATCGTGGCGGCGGTGATCGGCCCGAGAGCGAAGATCGCAAAACCGATGTGCAGCCATAGCAGCAGGTCTGTCATGCGCCAGACATTAGTGGCCGGTTATCTCGTCTGGGTACGGCTCGCACGGCGCCAGCGCCCGGCCGGGCCTTTCCTAATGATCGTTTGCCGGATATTCCGGGGTGTCGTGCCCGTCGCGCGTGGGCGGGACCATGCACAACTCGAAACAGACGCAGACGATGAGCATCAGCGCCACGAGAATTCCCGCGAGCATCGGACTCACTTCCTCCCCTTCCAGGAACCGTGTCTTTCCATTACTGGGTAGACGGCGTTTGTTTCGGGGTGGTTGTTACGGAAGGGTCACGGTTGAGGCGGGGCGATGTTCGGCGTACAAGATTGCCGATCTTCGCATTCCGCGCGGAGCACGTCCGCGGGGTCAGTAGGATCGTGGGCGAGCTCGTTCCCGTGTGATGAGACCGGCGGCGGTTAAGCCGTGGTCGTGCCGGGCGGGCGTTCCATCCGGACAGAGTCAGACGGCACAAGGGAGTGCCCGCCGTGGGTGTCAAACATGTTGAGCCGTACACCGAGGAGTGGCGGGACCAGCCGTCCCACTACGCCGGTCTCGTCGTCGAGGCGCTGGGCGACCAGGTCGAGAGCTGGTGGCGGGGTCCCTGCGACCCGCGCACCGTCACCGTCCGCCTGACCGGCGGCGACGCGCTGGTCTGGGACGAGGAGAGCGGCTGGCGCCGTGGCCGCTACGCGAGCGGCGACCCCGTCACCCCCACCGTCCTCACCGACGACCGCTATCTCGGCGGCGGCCTCCTGCCCTCCCCCTCGCGGGTCCCCTCCGCGATCGCCGACGCCCGCGCGGGCGTCGGCAACAGCACGGCGTGGCGGCCCTGCTACCGCTCCCACCGCCACCACCGCGACGGCTTCGACCTGGCGCTCGACGGCTACGCCGCCTACGTCCACGCCTGAGCCCCGCGGGGCCCCCGCGAAGCCGGGGACCCTGAAAGCCCTGCGGGACCCAGGGCTCAGCGGGTGCGGCGGGCCCGCAGGAAGTCGCTGACGACGTACTCTCCCAGGCGGTCGGCGCCGGTGGAGAAGACCCGGCCGCCGTTGCGCCGCCCGACCTCGTTCACGAACTCCTTCAGGCGCTCGTCGTCGGCGAGCATGAAGACGTTGAGGGTCGCCCTGCGCCGGGTCATCTTGTCGACCTCGGCGAGGGTCAGCTCCAGCGTCTCCTGGGTGGGCGGCCACTCGAAGGCCGCCGAGCCGTTGCGCCGCAGGTGGGCGGTGGGCTCACCGTCGGTGACCACGAGCACGACCGGCTCGAAGTCGGGGTGGCGGTCGAGGTGGCGCCCGGCGATCAGCAGGGCGTGGTGCAGGTTCGTCCCCTGCACCATGTCCCACTCCAGGCCCGCCAGCTCGTCGGGCTGCAGCACCCGGGCGTAGTTGGAGAAGCCGATGATCTGCACCGAGTCCTGGGGGAACTTCGAGGTCACCAGCGCCTGCAGCGCCATCGCCGTCTGCTTGGCGGCGGCCCAGGTCCCGCGCAGCGCCATCGAGTAGGAAAGGTCGACCAGCAGGCACACCGCCGCCGCCGTGCGCCGCTCGGTCTCGGCCACCTCGAAGTCGTCGACCGACAGGGTCACCGTGCCGCCGCTCCCGCCGCGCCGGACACCGTTGATCACCGTACGGACCACGTCGATCGGCTGCTCGTCGCCGAACCGCCAGGGCCGGGTGGAGCCGGTGAGCTCACCGGCCGAGCCCGCGTCCACCTGGTCGTGGTCGCCGCGGCGCCCGCTCTCCAGGGAGGCGAAGACGCGGCGCAGCGCGGTCTCCCCCAGCCGCCGTACGGCCTTGGGGGTGAGCTCCAGCTTGCCGCGCCGGCGCAGGAGGTAGCCCTGCTGCTCCAGCTCGCGCTCGATCTGCTTGAGCGCCTCCAGGTCGTCGACGGCCGACCGGCCCAGGGCGCGCCGGATCGCCGCCTCGTCGATGTCGTCCATGCGGGCGCCGGGGTAGTCCTGGCGGAGCGCGGCCTCCAGCTGGGTCAGGTCGGCGAGCTCGTCCAGCGCGCCCACCGCGTCGGACATCCCCATCGGCTCGTCGCCGCTCAGCCGCTCCGGGGTGTTCCAGGCCAGGTCGGGGCGGCGGGCGTAGAGGGACTCGCCCAGGCGGCGCATCTGCTCGTCGAGCCCGGCCTGCTGGAGGGTCTGCTCGATCAGCTGGTCGAGCTCCTCGCGCTGGGCCGGGGTGAGGGAGGCCAGCAGGCGCTGGGTGGCCGCGGCCCGCCGGGCCAGGGCGTCGACCAGCTCCTCCAGGTTCCGGGGCGACTCGGGGAACATGTCCCCATATTTCGACATGAACTGCTCGAAGTCGGCCTGGGTGTGCTCGCCCCGGGAGTCCCGGTCGAGCATGTCGTTCAGATCGGACATCATCTCCCTGACCCGCTCCATGGCGGCCGGGTCGGGGTTGGCCAGCGACTGCCGCATGCCGCGGAACTGGCTGTCGAGCACCTCCCCGCGCAGCAGGTCGCGCAGCTCCTCGAAGGTCCGCCGGGCGGCGGCCGAACGCCACTGGTAGGTGCCCAGCTCCCGGATGGCGCTCGCGGTGTCGTCGGGGAGGGCGGCCAGCTCCGCCTCGCGCAGCCGGGCCTCGTCGGAGGGATCGGGGAACAGCTCGGCCCGCTCCTGGCCGATCGCCTTGTCCAGCAGCGCCCTGGCCCGCTCCAGCGTGCCGTCGAGACGGCCGCGCTCGCGCAGCTCGCGCCGCCGCCTGCGCACCTCGCGGAGAAGGTCCTCAAGGCCGCGACGGTCTCCCGCGCCCGGCAGGCCCTCCTTGAGCAGGTCGCGCAGGGCGTGCGCGGGGTTGGAGCCGGACAGGATCGCGTCGCCCATCCGGTCCAGCGCCGAACGGACGTCGTACGGCGGGGCGAGCGGGTCGGGCCCGTCCCGGTATTCGCCATAGCGATAGCTCATGCAGACACCTCAGGTGCGGTAAACCGTCGTGCCGTCCACCTCGTCCTTGGACAGCCGGCGCAGGAGGTAAAGGCCCTCCATGGCGAATTCCAGCGCGGCGGCGGCGTGCCCGGGGGACTCGTCGCCGATGCCGAGCTGGGACATGATCTTTGCCAGGCCGGAGACCGGGCCGATCCTGCGCAGCAGCTCGGCCGCGGGGACCGTCACCCCCGACTCCACCTGGATGCCCTCGGAGAACTTCTCCAGGAGCGGGTTCAGGTCCGTGCCGCCGAGCGTGCCGCGGAACGTCTCGGCCGTCGCCCTGCGCAGCAGGTGCGAGAGCACCTCGGTCTCCCGGCCCTCCTCGCTGACCTCGAACTCCACCTTGCCGCGCAGCGTGTGCACGATCCCCGGCAGGTCGGCGACCCTGGCCACCGCGTGGTCCTCGCCGGTCAGCGCCGCCCGCCGTACGGCTGAGGCGGCCGCGGTCTCGGCGGCGGCGATGGAGAAGCGGGCCGAGACCCCCGAGCGGGCGTCCACCGCGGTGGACTCGCGGACCAGCCGGGTGAACCGGGCGATCACCTCGATCAGGTGGTCGGGCAGGTCGGCGCCCACCTGGCCGAGCGCGGCCTCCTGGCGGATCAGGACCAGCTCGGTCTCGATCGAGAGCGGGTAGTGGGTGCGGATCTCGGCGCCGAAGCGGTCCTTCAGCGGGGTGATGATCCGGCCGCGGTTGGTGTAGTCCTCGGGGTTGGCGCTCGCGATCAGCAGGATGTCCAGGGGCAGGCGCAGGTTGTAGCCCCTGACCTGGATGTCGCGCTCCTCCAGCACGTTGAGCAGCGACACCTGGATGCGCTCGGCCAGGTCGGGCAGCTCGTTGACGGAGAACACCCCGCGGTTGCTCCTGGGGACCAAGCCGTAGTGGACGGTCTCCGGGTCGCCGAGCGTGCGCCCCTCGGCGATCTTGATCGGGTCGATGTCGCCGATCAGGTCGCCGACGGAGGTGTCGGGGGTGGCGAGCTTCTCGCCGTACCGCTCGTCCCGGTGCTTCCAGGAGATCGGCAGCTCCTCGCCCGCCTCGGCGGCCAGCCGGCGGCAGCGGACGCACGAGGGTTCGTAGGGATGGTCGTTGATCTCGCAGCCCTCGACGACGGGGGTCCACTCGTCGAGGAGCCCGGTCACGGTGCGGATCAACCGGGTCTTGCCCTGACCCCGCTCGCCGAGCAGGACCAGGTCGTGCCCGGCGAGCAGCGCTCGCTCCAGGTATGGCAGGACGGTGTCGTCGAAGCCCACGATGCCGGGGAACCGCGGCTCTCCTGCCCGCAGGCGGGTCAGGAGATTCTCACGGATCTCGGCCTTTACCGTACGGTGAATATGGCCGCTCGCGCGCAGCTCGCGCAGAGTTCGTGGCTCTGGGATGTGAGGCACGGGATCGAGCCTACGTCCACAACGCCCGTTCCGGCACTCTCATCCCTCTTTCGGATCTTGACTAATGCCTGAGGGACAACGCGAGTGCTTGTGCCCCCAGTGGGGAGAATCGCTCCAAGACAAGGCGTCGCCCCGGCTCCCCGGCCGGGGGCCTCCGAAGGGACCGCGACGTGGGATCTCCGGCGTTCACGGTTCCGCGGCACCGAGGGACCTCACGGCCCCGCGGCGGTTCATGACAGACTTCACGGCGTTCAAGCAGGATTCACGGCTTCACGGTGAGTTTCGGGTGTGATCCGGGCACTCTCCGGCGGGCCGCCGGACAAGGGATCGAGAAGGAGAGGCGAGACGAGTGGCGCTGATGACGAGCCGTTTCGCCGACGGCCTCGCGGTGGGGTCCGATCTGGTCTCCGCGGCCGAGACCGCGGTGCGCCAGGCCCTGTCCGGCCTCTCCGGACCGGCCGACCTGCTCTGCTTCTTCATCTGCGGGGACGACCCCGACGACGTCTCCCGCGCCGGGCTGCGCGCGATGAGCATGGCGCCGGGCGCCGCCGTCCTCGGGTGCAGCGCCACCGGGGTCATCGGCGACGGGCAGGGAGTCGAGGTCACCCCCGCGGTGAGCGCCTGGGCCGCCTCCCTGGGCGGGGCCCGGCTGACGACCTTCGCGCTCGACACGCTGAGGACCGACGACCGGTTCGTCGTGGTCGGCCTGCCCGACCGCGCCCCCGACGACCACGCGGCCATCCTGCTCGCCGACCCCTACAGCTTCCCCACCGACGGTTTCGTCGAGCGCTCCGAGGAGGTCATGGGCAACCTCCCCCTGATCGGCGGCCTGGCCAACGCGATCCAGGGCCGCGGCGCGGTCCGGCTGTTCGCCGACGGGGAGATCCACACCGAGGGGGCCGTCGGGGTGCTGCTCAGCGGCGCCCTCAACGTCAGCACCGTCGTCAGCCAGGGCTGCCGCCCGATCGGCCCGACGATGGCCGTCACCTCCGCCGAGGACAACCTCCTGCTCGAACTCGCCGGGCAGCCCGCCCTGGCACGGCTGGAGGAGATCGTCAGCGCCCTGGACGAGGACGACCGCGACCTGGTCGCCTCGGGGCTGCAGATCGGCATCGCCATGGACGAGTACGCCGAGAAGCACGAGCACGGCGACTTCCTGATCCGGGGCGTGCTCGGCATCGACCCCGAGCGGGAGGCCGTGGCCATCGGCGACGTGGTCGAGATCGGCCGTACCGTCCGCTTCCAGGTCCGCGACGCCGCCACCGCCGACGAGGACCTGTACGAGCTGCTGGACGCCCACCGCGAGGAGTTCGGCCGGGTGGACGGCGCCCTGCTGTTCTCCTGCAACGGCCGGGGCTCGGCCATGTTCGGCAGCGCCGACCACGACGCCGTCGCCGTCCGTGACACCCTGGGCCCCATCGGGGTGGCCGGGTTCTTCGCCGCCGGTGAGGTGGGCCCCGTGGGCGGCCACAACCACGTCCACGGCTTCACCGCCTCCGTCCTGGTCTTCTCCTCCCACCAACCGGCCGAGAGCTCGTGACGTCACCTTCCGTTCACGGGACCGCGGGGGCCGGCTATGGGTGAGTGATCTTCGCTGTCGGGGGGAGGCCGAAGGCCCGGCGGGCCTCGTCGCGGGTGCTTTCCGTCAAGCCGGGGGAGCCGTTACCGCTGAGTTCGTGTGCCCTGGGGGCGCCGTCGGGGGAGAACATCGCGCGGACGGAGGGCAGGTTCATGGCGCCGTCCCCGGGCTCCTCGACGTGCCGGACCTCGAAGCGGCCCCCGGTGGCCTCCAGCGTGACGAGCAGCGGGCTCCTGAAGCCGGTGCCCGTCAGGAGCACGTCGCCGGAGCGGGCGAACTCCTCGCACGTGGCCACGACGCCGACCAGGTAGGCGTTCGCGCTCTTCCTGCGGATCTCGACGAGATCCTCGTGGCAGAACGTCCGTGGATCGAGCTCGGGTTTCTCCTGAGCCAGGAAGGTGTTCCCGACCCGTTCGGGAGCCGTCCGCAGGTAGTCGTCGATCACCCGCAGGAAGGTCGCCCGCGTGGAGGCGTCGAGGGTGAGGACCTCCTCGCGCGCCAGCCCTGTCAGATCCGGCCGCCGCGACTCCAGCGCCCACCAGCCCACCACTCCCAGAACGATCGGAAGGCAGACCGCCGCCACGACGAGCCGTTTCATGAGAAGATCATCGCCCGGTCCACCGAGGGACTTCCACCGGTTCCGTTCGGAAACTCACGACCCGCTCCGCGCTGGAGAGCGCTCTCGCACGTCGGCATGACCGTCGGGCGAAACCGGGCGAGAAGCGGTGGACAGCTGACCCCAGACGGCGTGGCCGACGGCCTGGGTGCCCCGGTAGCCGAACCGGGAAGCGACGGCGGCGACGGTCGCCAGCCCCCGGCCGCTTTCGTCGGTGGTGTTCGGACGTCGTTTGAAGGTGGGGGTGCCGCCCCAACCACAGTCGTAGACGGTGATCCGGATCATGTCGGGCTTGCGGGTGACCTCGACGACGAAGGTGCCATGAGGTTGCCCGCTGGCGGTGTGCCGCAGAGCGTTGCTGATCAGTTCCGCGGCGATGAGTTCGGCGTCGTCGCGGTACGGGGAGTCGTCGAGCAGGAGACGGACGAAGCGACGAGCGGGCGATGCCTGATCCGGGCGGCCCGGGAAGGTGCGTCGCCAGATCATCCCACCAGGCCTGAGTCGGATCATCGCGTCGATCAACTCTGGGTTCAGGTCGTATCCCACCGGTTGTTCCTTTCCCGGGAATCTCCTGCCTGTCATGCCTGTTATAACAGGCATGACAGGCAGTGTTCAGGGGAATTCGATAACCGAGAAGACGCGACTCCCTACTCTTGGTGATCGACGATCCGGTGTGTCCGGCGTGATTGGTCTACTCGTAGACGCAGGAAGGAGGTGACCACATGGCTCGCTGGACCGGGCTTCCGGCCTATCTCCAGATCGCCAATGACTACCGGGGGCGTATCTTCGACGGCGCGTTGCCACCCGGGGCGAAGCTGCCGTCCGAATCCGAGGTGATGGCCGAGTACGAGGTCTCGCGCATCGTCGCGCGCAAGGCGATCGAAATGCTGCGCAACGAGGGGCTGATCGTCAGTCACACGGGCAAGGGCAGCTACGTCAAACAGATCACCCGCATCGTGCGCGACGCCACCACCCGCTACTCACGATCGGCGCGAAGCGCCTCACCTTTCGCGAACGACGCCTCCCGCGCGGGGCAGGGTGGCGGATGGGATCACGAGAGTCACCGGGCGAAGGCCAGTGCCGCCGTCGCCGAACGCCTGATGATCGCCTCCGGTGACCCCGTGATGGTGACCGCCTATCTCTTCCGCGCGGGAGCCGAGCCCGTTCAGCTCTCCACGTCCTACGAACCGTTGGAGATCACCGCGGGGACGTCGGTGGAGTATCCGGAAGACGGTCCTGTCACCGGTGTCATCGCCAGGATGGACACCCTCGGCGTCCACGTCGATCACGTGATCGAGCGCGTCACCTCACGTGCCGCGCGTCCCGAGGAGGCCGAGCGCTTACACCTCACCCAGCCCTCTCAGGTCATGGTCGTCAGCCGCACGCACCACGCGGGGGACCGCCCGGTCGAGACCTGTGACATCGTCGTGCCCGGTGATCGCTACGAGTTGTCGTACCGGATCGACGTCCACTGACGGCCGGTCGGCGGGAGAGCCTTTTCCTCACCTTCCTCACCGAGCCGGGGCGGTCCGGCCCAGGGGCGCGCACGTCGTACGATGATCCGCATGTCAGACACCCAGGTGACCTACGACGACGTGGTCGCCGCGCGGGAGCTGCTGGCCGACGTGGCCCTGCGGACCCCGCTGCTCCACTCCCACGTGCTCTCCGAGATCATCGGCGGGCCCGTCCACCTCAAGTGCGAGAACCTGCAGCGCTCGGGTTCGTTCAAGATCCGGGGGGCGTACGTCAGGATCGCCGGGCTGACCGCGGAGGAGCGGCTGCGGGGGGTGGTCGCGGCCAGCGCGGGCAACCACGCGCAGGGGGTCGCGCTCGCGTCCGGCCTGGTCGGCGCCGGGGCGACGGTCTACATGCCGCGGGGGGCGCCGCTGCCCAAGGTGGCCGCGACCCGGTCGTACGGCGCGGAGGTGCTCTTCGCGGGCGACACCGTGGACGTCGCGCTGGAGCGGGCGAGGGAGCACGCGAACCGGACCGGGGCCGTGTTCATCCACCCCTTCGACCATCCCGACGTCGTCGCCGGGCAGGGCACGATCGGGCTGGAGATCGTGGAGCAGCTGCCCGAGGTCGGCACGATCGTGATGTCGCTGGGCGGGGGCGGGCTGGCGGCCGGGGTGGCGCTCGCGGTCAAGTCGCTGCGGCCGGGCGTGCGGATCGTCGGGGTCCAGGCGGAGAGGGCCGCCGCCTACCCGGCGTCGCTGGCCGTCGGGCATCCGGTGGAGGTCAGGCCCGCCTCGACGATGGCCGACGGCATCGCGGTGGGCCGTCCGGGCGAGCTGCCCTTCGAGCTGATCCACTATCTGGTCGACAGCGTCGTCACCGTCAGCGAGAGCCAGATCTCCCAGGCCCTGGTGCTCTGCCTCGAACGCGCCAAGCAGGTCGTCGAGCCCGCGGGCGTGGCCGGGGTGGCCGCGATCCTGGCCCACCCGCACGTCTTCGAGCCGCCCGTGGTCGCCGTGCTCTCCGGGGGCAACATCGACCCGCTGCTGCTGGCCAAGGTCCTCCGGCACGGCCTGGCCGCCGCCGGGCGCTATCTCACCATGCGGGTCCCGCTCCCCGACCGGCCGGGCGCGCTCGCGGCGCTGCTGTCGAGGCTGGCGGAACTCGGCGCGAACGTGCTCGACATCGTGCACGAGCGGCTGGGCATGCACGTGGGGGAGGTCGAGGTCCAGCTCCAGCTGGAGACCAAGGGGCCGGTGCACTCCGAGGAGGTGCTGGGCTCCCTGCGCGTCGAGGGATACAAGATCGCCGTCGCGTGAGCCGCGAGGGGATGGAAGGTAAGGGGGCGATGCCTGTGCCGCCCCTCCGTTTTCCTGGTGCCCCGCCGCCCCCGCCGCCCCCGCCGTCTCACGGAGTCGCGAAGGGAGCGAGGGGCGACCGGTCACGTCACCAGGTGGTCGGCTTCTTCGCGGTGAACAGCCAGGCGTCGAAGAGGGGGCCGAGCTTCTTGCCGGAGATCTTCTCGGCCATCGCGACGAACTCCGGGGTCGTGACGCTCCCGTACTTGTGCGTGGCGTTCCACTCCTTCAGGAGCTTGAAGAACGCCGGGTCGCCGATCCGCTGCCTGAGCGCGTGCAGCGTCATGCCGCCCCGGGTGTAGACGGAGTTGTTGAACAGGTCGTCCGGCCTGGCCTCGCCGGGGGCGTAGCTCCAGATCGGGTCGTCGGCCCCGGCGCTGTAGTGCCTGCGGAAGAGCTGCTCCGCGGTGGCCTGGCCGTCGTGCTCCGACCAGAGCCACTCGGCGTAGGTCGCGAAGCCCTCGTTGAGCCACAGGTCCTTCCAGCGGGTGATGCTGAGGCTGTCGCCGAACCACTGGTGGGCCAGCTCGTGGGCGATGATGGCGTCGTCGGGGGCGAACCCGCCGTACATGGGCTTGGTCTGGTTCTCCAGCGCGTAGCCGGCGGGGAAGTCGTCGACCACGCCTCCGGTGGAGGAGAAGGGGTAGGGGCCGAAGACCGTGCTCCAGTAGTCGGTGACCCTTCCCGACACGTCGTACAGCTTCCGCAGCGAGCCCTGGAACCTCGGGTCGACGGCCGCGATGTTCTTCAGGCCTCCGGGGGTCCTGCCCTGGAGCATCTCGAACTTGCCCAGCGTCATGGTGGCGAGGTAGCTGGCCATCGGGTGGCTCTCCCGCCACCGGAAGGTCGTCTTGCCCCCGGCGGTCTTCGGCGTGCCGACGAGCTCGCCGTTGGCCAGCGCGGTCAGCCCGGCGGGCACGGTGATCGCGAAGTCGTAGCTCGCCTTGTCGGAGGGGTGGTCGTTGCCGGGGAACCAGGTCTTGGCGCCGTTGGGCTGACAGGTGACGAACGCGCCGTCCTTGGTCGGGATGAAGCCGTACGTGCCCAGGTTGGAGGAGCCCCGGACCGGTTCGGGCTCGCCGGCGTACGCGACCTCGACGGTGAACGCCGTGGCGTCCGGGATGGACGCGGCCGGGGTGACGCCGAGCTCGGTGCCCGTCCTGGCGAATTTCGCGGGCTTGCCGTTCACGGTGACCCGGCTCACGGTGAAGCCGGAGAGGTCGAGGTTGAAGCTCGCCAGGCTCTGGGTGGCCCGGGCCGAGATCCGGGCCACTCCCGACAGGTGCTTGGAGGCCGGGTCGTAGCCCAGCGTGAGCCCGTAGTGGCCGACGTCGTAGCCGCCGTTGCCGTCGGTGGGGAAGTCGGAGTCGCCGATCCCCGGGGCGCCGGGCGCGGCCTCGCGGCCGGTGGGGAGGTCGGAGGCGGAGGCGACCGGTGTCACGGGGCTCACGGCGGAGGCGTCCGGCTTCACGGGTGGGGTGCTCGCCCCGTTCGACGCCGAGCAGGCGACCGTGCCGATGGTGCCGAGCGTGCTGAGAAGAGCGGCGGTCGCCGTGGTGGCCAGCCGTTTGGACGCCATACGTTAAAGCCCCTTTCCCGGCCGGACGGCCGAGCCCGTGGAATGGCACACTACGCGACTGACCTGCGCCGATCAGGCGTCTGTGACAAGCGTTCTGGCCGCGAGGTCGTGTACGGCCCGCTTGCGTGAGTGGAAAAGGATGAAAGCTACATCTATCCAGCCCAGGCAGCAGGTGGAGTACATCAGCCACGTGATCAGCTCACGGAGCGCGATCTGCCCGACACCGGCCTTGTGCCCGCTGATGTCCGCCACGCGCAACCGGAAGATCCTCTTGCCGAGCGTCTGACCGTGCCAGAAGGCGGTCAGCAACCAGGAGTACAGGAAGCCGATGACCGCCACCAGGAGAGTCTCCGCGTAGGGTACCTGCACCGACAGACCACTCTCCGCGCCCGTGACGGTACTGACGGTCCGGTACGTGAAGGGTGAGGAGATGATCCCGATGACGAGAAGGTCGAGGATTCCCGCGAAGAGGCGGCGCCAGCGCCCGCCCAGCCTGATGCCGCCGGGCCAGGGAAAACCTCCGGGAGATTCTCCCGCGGGCGGGTGACCGAAGACGGGATAGTGACCTGTTTCACGGTCCCGGCCACGAACCACTTCATGATCGGGGCCGGGGCCGGGGTCCGATCCGTGGTCCGGGGGGTGACCTGGGCCGGGGCCGGGGTTCGGTCCGTGGTCCGGGGGGTGACCTGGGCCGGGACCAGGACCGGGACCGGGTCTGTGGCCCGCGTCGGGACCGGGGTCGGGCCCGTGACCCGCGCCGGGGCCCGGACCCTCGTAGCCCGGTCCGGGCGGGGCGGGATCGGACCAGGGGTCCGATCCCAGGTCCTCCGGCGGCGGCGGTGCTGATCCCATTCAAGGGTGATCGCCACAAGGCCGCCATCGCAAAGCCAAGGGGGGTTATGCGTTGCTCCCGAGCGGCCGGCTCCGGGCGTCCGGCCGGTTACAGGTTGCCGCGCAGGTCCTGCTCGCGCTCGATCGCCTCGAAGAGCGCCTTGAAGTTGCCCTTGCCGAAGCCGAGCGAGCCGTGCCGCTCGATCAGCTCGAAGAACACCGTCGGGCGGTCCTGCACCGGCTTGGTGAAGATCTGCAGCAGGTAGCCGTCCTCGTCCCTGTCGACCAGGATCCCGCGCTTCTTCAGCTCCTCGATCGGCGCGCGGACCTCGCCGATGCGGGCGCGCAGCTCGGGGTCGTCGTAGTAGGAGTCGGGGGTGTTCAGGAAGCTCACACCGGCCGCGCGCATGTGGTCGACGGTGCTGAGGATGTCGTTGGTGGCGAGCGCGATGTGCTGCACGCCGGGGCCGGCGTAGAACTCCAGGTACTCGTCGATCTGCGACTTCTTCCTGGAGATCGCCGGCTCGTTGAGCGGGAACTTCACCTTGCGGGTGCCGTCCGCGACCACCTTGGACATCAGCGCCGAATACTCGGTGGCGATGTCGTCGCCGACGAACTCCGCCATGTTGGTGAAGCCCATGACCCGCTTGTAGAACTCCACCCACTCGTCCATCTTGCCGAGCTCCACGTTGCCGACGCAGTGGTCGACGGCCTGGAACAGGCGGCCGTTGCGCACGTCGGGGGCCGCCACGATGGGCTCCGCCGCGACGTAGCCGGGCAGGTACGGGCCGCTGTAGTTGGACCTGTCGACCAGGGTGTGCCGGGTCTCGCCGTAGGTCGCGATCGCCGCCGACACCACCTTGCCGTGGTCGTCCTCGACCGCGTGCGGCTCCACCAGCCCCCGCGCGCCCTGGGCGAGCGCGTGGGCGTAGGCCGCCTCCACGTCGGGGACCTCGATGGCGAGGTCGATCACGCCGTCACCGTGCTCGGCCACGTGGCGGGACACCCCGGTGCCGGGACGCACCGCCCCCCGGAACTCGAACCTGGCCGAACCCGAGGTGAGGACGTACGCCACCTCGTCACGGCTGCCGTTCTCCGGGCCCCGGTAGGCCACGAGCCGCATGCCGAACGCGCTGGAGTAGTAGTGGGCGGCCTGCTTGGCGTTGCCCACCGCGAAGACCACACAGTCCATACCGTTCACAGGAAAGATGTCGCTCATGCGAATACTGTCTGATTTTCTGGTCGGTTTGTGCAACACTGTCTTCAAGTACTGCGCAAAATGCACATCTACTCGCCGGTCACCGCGGAGTATCTGTACATCATGACGATCGACCAGCTCGACGCCCGGCTCATCGCCCTGCTGGCGGCGGAGCCCCGGCTCGGGGTGCTGGAGTGCTCGCGGCGGCTCGGCGTGGCCAGGGGGACCGTGCAGGCGCGCCTCGACCGGCTGGCCGCTCGCGGGGTGGTCACCGGGTTCGGCCCGGACATCGCCCCCGCGGCGCTCGGCTACGACGTGACCGCGTTCGTGACCCTGCAGATCCGCCAGGTCAGCGGGCACGATCCGGTCGCCGACCAGCTCGCCGCCATCCCCCAGGTGCTGGAGGTGCACACGATCACCGGCGGCGACGACATGCACTGCCGGGTGGTGGCGCGCAGCAATGCCGACCTGCAGCGGGTAATTGACCTGATCGTTGACGTCCGGGGCGTGGTCAGGACCTCGTCGGTGATCGCCTTGGACACCCCTGTGCCATACCGTGTTCTGCCTTTGGTGGCCGATGTCCCGCGCAAGGGGAACAGCTAGCCGTACCATGCCAAGCAGGGGCCAGACACCGTTATCCATCGTTTACCCTTAACGGTCCGCAACCGTCGGGGGTCAGCGGCGGGTCCTATCGGGGGGTCACGCGTGTTAAAGGGCGGGACGGGCAGTCCCAGGAGGAAACTCCTGAGGATCACACTCGTTGTCTTCGGAGTCGGGCTGATCTCGGCGATCGGCCTGCTCGGGGTGGTGTGGGCGATCACCCCCATCCCCGACAGCACGCAGCCGAGAGCCACCGCACAGGGCTCGGTGATCTACTATCGCGACGGCAAGACCGTGCTGGCCAGGCAGGGCGTCAACCGCAAGAGCGTCGCCCTCGACAAGGTGCCGCAGAGCCTGCGCAACGCGGTCATCGCCGCCGAGAACCGCTCCTTCTACGACGACCAGGGCGTCTCCCTCTCGGGCACCTTCCGCGCCATGTGGTCCACGGTGAGCGGCCAGCAGCTCCAGGGCGGCTCCACGATCACCCAGCAGATGGTCCGCAACTACTACAGCGGCCTCAGCCAGGAACGTTCCATAGTCAGGAAGCTCAAGGAGGTCATGATCTCCTTGAAGGTGGATCAGTCGAAGCCGAAGGACTGGGTGCTGGAGCAGTACCTCAACACGATCTACTTCGGCCGGGGCGCCGACGGGGTCCAGGCGGCGGCCGCGGCCTACTTCGGCAGGGACGTCAGCAAGCTCACCCTCGCCCAGGGCGCCTACCTCGCCGCGGTGATCCAGCAGCCCTCCAGGTTCGCCGACCCGCAGGGCCCCGACCTCTACGCGGCGAGAGACCGCTGGAGGTCGGTGATCGACGGGATGGTGGCCACCGGGGCCATCACCTCCCAGGAGGCCGCCGAGGTGACCTTCCCCACCCTCCGCAAGCCCAAGGCGATCTTCGCGCCCAAGGGGCAGGAGGGCTACATGCTCGACCAGGTGACGGCCGAGCTCAAGAGCAGGGGATACACCGACGAGGTCATCAACCAGGGCGGCCTGAAGATCGTTTCGACCTTCGACAAGAACCTGATGGCCGCCGCCGAGCGCGCCGTCACCTCGGTCCTGCCGGACGGCACCCCCAAGAAGGTCCGCACCGGGCTCGCCGCCGTCGACCCCGCCACCGGTGAGGTCGTGGCCTTCTACGGCGGGCGCAGCTACACCGCCAACAAGTTCGACAACTCCTTCTCGGCCAAGGTGCAGGCCGGGTCGACGTTCAAGGCCTACACCCTGGCCGCGGCCCTGGACAACGGCTTCGGCCTCGACACCAGGGTCGACGGCAACTCGCCGCTCCGGATCGCCTCCGCCGACATCCCCAACTCGGGCGGCTACTCCTACGGCGAGGTCAACCTCGTGAAGGCGACCCAGAGCTCGGTGAACACCGCGTTCGTCGACCTCGCCCAGAAGGTCGGCCTCAACAAGGTCGTCAAGCTCGCCGAGGAGGCCGGGATCCCCGCCGCCCAGCTCGACCCGCACCGGGGCGCCGCCACGCTCCCGCTCGGCGTGGCCTCGGTGAGCGCCGTCCAGAACGCCTCCGGCTTCGCCTCCTTCGCGGCCGAGGGCGTCCACCGCGAGGCCCACGTGATCCGCTCGGTCACCGACGCCGAGGGCAACGTCGTCAAGAGCTCCACCAAGGGCAAGCGCGCCTTCGGCGAGCAGGCGGCCATCGACGCCACGTACGCGCTGACCCAGGTCGTCGAGGGGGGCACCGGCTCCGGAGCCCGTCTCTACGACCGTCCCGTGGCGGGCAAGACGGGCACCACCGACGAGTCGGCGGCCGTGTGGTTCGCCGGGTTCACCCCGCAGCTCGCCGTGGCGGTCGACATGTTCCGCGACGACAACAAGCCGGTGACGGTGAACGGCAGCGCCCTGTACGGCGGCTCCTACCCCGCGCAGATCTGGCGGGCCTTCATGACCGAGGCGATGGAGGGCAAACCGGTCAAGGAGTTCAAGGAGCCGTCCAACTACGGCTACTCCGAGACGTACGGCGACTACGGTCCCGACGACGAGTACGGCGACCAGCAGGGCGACGGCCAGGACAGGAGCACGCCCGGCCCCGAGGAGACGGGCACTCCCGGCCCTGACCAGAGCGCCACCCCCGACCAGCAGACCCCGGGGCCCGACCAGCCCCCGGCGACCCCCGACGACGTCGGCGAGGGGCCGGGCGGTCCCGGCGACAACCCCGGGCCCGGCCGGGGTGACGTCCCCGACGGGCGCGGCGGGGACGGCGGTGACAGGGGAGGCGAGGACAGGGGCGGCGGCGATTTCGGCGTCGAGGGCCTGGGCCACAGACTCGGCGACCCCTTCCAGGGCAACTGACCCCGTTCGGAGCGACGCCTCCCGGCCGCTCCGAACGGATCTCGCCCGCTCCCTCACGCCTCACCCGGCTCGTTTACGCCTCGCCCAGGTCCCGGGGTCTCGCCCGCTTTTTACGCTTCGCCCAGGTTCTCAGGTCTCGCCCGGTTCGTTACATCTGGCCGAGGTTCTTACGCTCGGCCTGGTCCGTCACGCTCCGCCTGTCAGTTCGGCTCGCAGGGCCGCCGGGGTGGTGACGGGCATCCTGCAGGTGAAGCCCCGGCACACGTAGGCCGCGGGCTCGCCGCCGACCAGGCCCCTGCCGACCAGCAGCGGGACCTCCCCGGAACCGGAACCGGCATCGGCATCGGAACCGGCATCGGCATCCGCGTCAGGACCGGTGGCGGAAGCGGGTTCGCCGAGGGCGAGGACCAGGCCGGGCAGGGGTGACAGCAGGGCCGCCCTGTGCAGGGCCGTCGTCGCCGGATCACCCGCCGGGCCCACGATCGCGACCTCGATCGGGCCGGACAGCGCGGCCTGGGCCGCGGCCAGCCCCCACCCGGCGAACCGCGCGTGCTTGTCGGCCAGCACCGTGACCGTCCCCAGGGCCGCCTCGGCCGCCTCCCGGTGCCGGGCCGAGCCGGTCAGCGCGGCGTACGAGAGCAGCGCGCCCGCGGCGGCGAACTGGCCGGACGGGGTGGCGTTGTCGGTCGCGTCCCGGGGACGCTGGAAGAGCCGTTCGGCGTCGTCGGCGGTGTCGTAGAACCCGCCGGAGCCGTCGGAGAACCGCTCCAGGACGGTGTCGAGCAGCGCCCCGGCCCGCCGGAACCAGCGGATCTCCCCGGTCACCCCGTACAGGGCGAGCAGGCCCTCGGCGAGGTCGCCGTAGTCCTCCAGGACTCCGGCGTTGGTGCCCGGCCTGCCGTCGCGGGAGGTGCGCAGCAGCCGGTCGCCGTCCATGTGGAGCTCGTCGACCAGCACGGCCGCCTCGCGCGCCGCCTCGACGAGGTCCGGCCGCTCGAACAGGGCACCGGTCTCCGCGAGGGCGGCGATGGCCAGGCCGTTCCAGGCGGCCACCACCTTGTCGTCGCGCCCCGGCCGTACCCGGTGGGCCCGCGCGGCCAGCAGCGCGGCGCGGACCCGGGCGAACCGTTCGGCCTCGCCGGGGCCGGGGTCGGCGAGGAGCTGCAGCACCGAGGTGCCGTGCTCGAACGTCCCGGTCACCTCGAACAGCTCGATCGCCCAGAGCCCGTCGTCCTCGCCGAGGGCCTCGCGGATCTCCTCACGGGTCCAGGCGTAGAACTTGCCCTCCACGCCCTCGCTGTCGGCGTCCAGGGCGGAGGCGAAGCCCCCCTCGGGGGTGCGCATCTCGGCCAGCAGCCAGTCGGCCGTCTCCAGCGCGACCCTCCTGCCCAGGGCGGAGCCGGTGGAGCGCCACCAGTGCGCGTAGACCCGCAGGAGCAGGGCGTTGTCGTAGAGCATCTTCTCGAAGTGCGGGACCACCCACTCGGCGTCCACGCTGTAGCGGGCGAACCCCCCGGCGAGCTGGTCGTAGATGCCGCCGCGCGCCATCGCCTCCAGCGTCCGCCCGGCCATGGACGTCGCCGCCTCGGCGGTCGCCCGCCGCTCTCCGTCCCCGATGTCCGGCGCGTCCCCGACGGCCGCCGAGCCGTAGCGCAGCAGGAACTCCAGGGCCATCGACGGCGGGAACTTGGGCGCTCCGCCGAAACCGCCGCGGACCGGGTCGAAGGACTCGGCCAGGCTGTGCACGGCCCGGGTGAGCGTGTCCGGCGTGGGCAGCGGCCCGGACGGCAGCGCCGACCGCTCGTTCAGCGCCTCCACGATCTTCGAGCCCTGCTCCAGCACGGCCTCCCGCTCCTCGGTCCAAGCGCTCGACACCCCGGCCAGCAGCCGCTGGAACTGCTGCCTGGGGAAGTAGGTGCCGGTGTAGAAGGGGTGGCCCTCCGGGGTGGCGAAGACCGTCATCGGCCACCCGCCCTGACCGGTCATGGCCTGGGTGGCGGCCATGTAGACCGCGTCGACGTCCGGGCGCTCCTCGCGGTCGACCTTCACGTTGACGAAGCGCTCGTTCATCAGCGCGGCCGTGGCCCGGTCCTCGAAGGACTCGTGAGCCATTACATGGCACCAGTGACACGCCGAGTAGCCGACGCTGATGAGCAGCGGCACGTTCCGGCGGACGGCCTCGGCGAACGCCTCCTCACCCCATTCGAACCAGTCGACGGGATTGTCCGCGTGCTGGAGCAGATAGGGACTCGTCGCGTCCTTCAAGCGGTTCATGGAAACCTTTCCTGCGTACGCGGTGCGTGCGTGCTTCCCACGAGGTGCGTTCTTCCCGCGAGGGGCGTGCTTCTCACGAGGTACGCGCTTCTCACGAGGTGCGTTTCTCCTGCTTCCCACGAGACGCGGGCTTCCCGCGAAACGTGTTTCCCGTGGGACGCGCGCCTCTCGTGGAACGTGAGCCTCCCGGAAACGCGGGCTTTCCGCGAGGCGCGCCCGCGGCGGAGCGCGTGGAGATCGCGCGTCGCGGTTCGGCCCACCCGGTTCCCTCTCACACTAAACCGGGAGCGGGACGGCGCCGCGAGCGCGGGCGGGCGGGCCGCCCGTCGCGCGGCCGCCGGTGCCGTGGTCACTTCCCGTCGCTCCCCGCGGTCGTGGCCGAAATTTTAGGCCGTGGATGACGTGCGCGGGTGCGTCGCTCCCGTACGCCCGCCGGTGGCTCTGGTGGGGTTTGGCGGAACGGGGTCCGGTGTCGCCGGCGCCGGGCCCGGACCGGGGACGAGGGGGGCCGCGATGACGGGCAGGTCGGCGAGGAGGGACGGCGCCGGGCGGATCGCCGTGCCCGGCACGATTCTGGGCATCGGGCTGGGAGGGTTCGTCGACGGCATCCTGCTGCACCAGATCCTGCAGTGGCACCACATGCTGTCCAGCACGAACACCGACAACATCGGGGTGAGGTACTACCCGGTGGACACCGTCCCCGGGCTGCGGATGAACACGCTGTGGGACGGCCTGTTCCACGCGTTCACCTGGCTGGCGGTGCTGATCGGCCTCGGCCTGCTGTACTCGCGGGTCCTGGGCTCCCGCGGCCGGGTGTGGAGATCGCGGGAGCTGTGGGGCTGGATCCTCGTCGGATGGGGGCTGTTCAACCTGGTGGAAGGCGTCGTCGATCACCACCTGCTGGGAATCCACCACGTGCGGACCGGCCCGTACCAGACCTGGTGGGACCTGGGGTTCCTGCTCCTGGGCGCGGTGCTCGTGATCGGCGGGTGGCTGCTGCAACGCGGTGGTGGCGGCGGCCCGGTCGAGCTGTGCGACCAGGGCGGACGTGACCAGGGCGGGCATGACAAGGATGCGCGCGACCAGGGCGGGCGTGACCAGGGTGGGCGTGACCGGGGCGGGCGTGACGAGGGCGGGCGTGACGAGGGCGGGCGCGCCCCCGCCGCGCCGGTGTCATGATCACCCTGGCGCACGAGGCCCACCGGCACGGCGACGGCCTGGCGTCGGCGCTGCCGCCGGCCCTCCTGGCCGCGCTGGCGGGCGGGTACCTGCTGCTGGCGGTACGGCGCGGTCGTGAGCCCAGGGGCTGGAGCCGGTGGCGGACGGCCGGTTTCCTCACCGGTGCCGCGCTGGTCGCCGCCGCCGTGACCGGGCCCGTCGCCGCGTTCGCCGCGACGGACTTCCGCGGGCACATGCTGCAGCACCTGCTGATCGGCATGCTGGCACCGCTGGGCCTGGTGCTGGGCGCCCCGGTGACGTTGCTGCTGCGCTCGCTGCCGCCGGTCCACGGGCGTCGCCTCGGCGCCGTGCTGCGCTGCCGGGCGGCGCACCTGCCGGCCAATCCGTGGGTCGCGCTGCTGCTCAGCGTGGGAGCCATGGTGGCGCTCTACTGCACCCCGCTGTACCGGATCGTCTCCACCGGCGCGCTGCCGCACCACCTGGTGCACGTGCACTTCCTGCTGGCCGGCTGCCTGTTCGCCTGGGCGATCGCCGGTCCCGACCCGGCGCCCCGCCGCCCCTCGGTCCCCGTCCGGCTGGTCGTGCTGGGGGTGGCGATCACCGTGCACGCCGCGTTGTCGCAGCTGATGTACGCGGGGCTCGTCGTCGACGTGCCCGTGCCGGTCGCGCAGCTGCGCGGGGCCGCGGAGATCATGTACTACGGCGGCGACATCGCCGAGCTGCTGCTCGCCTTCGCGCTGGTGAGCACCTGGCGTCCCGTCCGGGCCACCGCCCCACGCCGTACGCGTGCCCCGGCCGTCGCGTCCGGCGTCTCCTGACCCCGTCCCCTTGACCTCCCGGTGGCGTGTCGCGAGCGCGCCGTACACCTGCCAGGGCCCCTGAGACGGGCACGGTGCGTCAGGTGCGCGAGGTGACACCGGGCGGGAAGGTGTGTTCGCCGCGCTTCCGGCGTAGGCTCACTGGGCGTGGATCTCGACTTCGTCTGTGTGCACGCCGGAAGGGCGGCTTCCGAGCTGACCCGGCGTGATGTTGCCCGTGCGCTCCTCGCCGTGCCGTCCGGCGTGGCGCTGGTGGCGCTGCCCGACCTGAGGCGGGCGATGCTGGCGGCGGGCAACCCGCTGTCGGTGCCCTTCTGGGACTCCGCGAAGGCGACGCTCAGCGCGATCGAGTCCGGCGGCGCGACCGTGGGGGACGTGCAGCGCTGGATGGAGTCCACCGGCACCGAGCCGCTCCTGCTCACCCCGAGCTTCTTCGTCTGGCCCGAGGAGGACGAGCGAGGGCCGGTCGGCGAGGAGATGTTCCACGGGCTCGTCGCCTACCTGGAGGAACGGGTCGCCGCCGGGGAGATCGACCCGGACGCGCTCGCCCGGGGCGACGAGGGGGCCAGGGAGGCCTACGCGGACCTCCAGGAGCGCTGGCTCACCGGCCCGCTGCCCGACGGGCGGATCCCCGGCACCGCGGTCTCCGACGAGCAGGACGAGGAGCTGTTCGCCGCCTGGGACGAGGAGGAGGCGTTCGCGCTCGCCGAGCTGCGGCGCATCCTGGCCGAGCTGCCCGACCCCGAGCGGCCCGTGCGGGAGCTGCGGGCCGCGGCCACCCGGCTGCGCGAGGTGCTGGGCAGGCCCGGCTATCCCGGCAACGTGCTGCGGGCCTGCGCCGGGTACGAGGGGGAGCCGCTGCCGGCCGACGACGAGGAGCTCTGGCTGACCGTCACGGCGGGCATCGCGGGGCCGATCTCCGACCTGCCCGACGAGGAGGACCGGCTGGAGGTCTTCTCCGACCTGGACGGGGAGCTCAGCCACGAGGACTCGGTGCTCGCCGCCCTGTGCGCGATCCACCACGCCGACTGGCTCGCCGTGGTCGCGGCCCTGGCCAGGCGCGGCCCCGGGGTGCTGGCGTCACCGGAGCGGATCGCGAGGCTCATCGCCGAGTCGGAGGACATCGACGTCGACCTGGACGAGCCGGAGGACCTGGAGGCGGCCGAGACGCTCTTCAGCTCGGTCACCCCGCTCTGGGCGTGCCTCGGGATCGTCGACAGGACCGAGGTGCTCACCTCGCTGGGCCGCTGGGGGCTGCCCAGGGCGCTGGAGCGCGCCTGGTCCTCGACGGACACCCTCGGCGACTGACGGGCCTCCCCCCGGTACGAGGGACTGACGGGCCTCCCCCGTACGGCCGCCGGGGGTTTCGGCGCGACCGCGGCTCCGGGCCGGGGCCGCCCGGTCAGCCCTCCTCGTCGAGGAGGTCGAGGTAGCCCTCGGGCACCAGGTCCCTGTACTCGGGGTGGCGCCGGATGTAGCGGGAGACGAACGGGCAGAGCGGCACGACCGCCCGGCCGGAGGAGCGGCTCGCGTCGAGGGCCGCGGAGGCGAGCCGGCCGCCCAGGCCCTTGCCCTCGTGCTCGGGGAGGATCTCGGTGTGGGTGAAAATGATCTTCCCGGCGCGCAGGCGGTACGCGGCGAACCCGGCGACCTCGCCGTCCAGCAGGATCTCGAAGCGCGAAGCCTCGGGGTTGTCGGAGATCTCGATGTCGTCGGCCATGATCGTCCTCGTTCGCTCTCGGGGTTTCGGATCGGCGGACAGAGCCCTTCGCGCGGGTCGCGCGGTGGCCGGTCGGGACCGTGGATCCGGCGGGGCTAGGGAGCGGTCGGCGTCGTCGTGGTGGCGGTGCCGTTCCGCTCCCTCAGCTCGGCCTCGGAGGGGACCTCGATCCTGGAGATCTGCTTCCTCATCGACTTGACCAGCACGTAGAGGGCGAACCCCAGGCCGGCCACGACGAGGAAGCCCAGGAGACCCGGGCTGACGTCACCTTTGGTGACGGTGTCGAATGCAATCACACGTCAAGTTTGCCACCGCCACCCCATGGTCGCGTCAGTGGCAGGCGTGCGAGACCGTGTCGGCCGGGACCTCCGCGAGGACACCGGTGAACAGGTCGTCCTCGGGAGTCTCGACGTCCACGAGCGAGCGGGCCAGGTGGTAGTCCTCGGTCGGCCAGACGTCGCGCTGCAGGTCGCGGGGGCAGACGAACCAGAAGCCGTCCGGGTCGACCTGGGTGGCGTGCGCGAGCAGCGCCTCGTCGCGGAGCTCGAAGTAGTCGCCGCAGGGCACGCGGGTGGTCACCGCCCACTTCTGCGGCCGGTCCTCCCAGCGGGAGATCCAGTCGGCGTACGGGGAGCCGATGCCGCGGGCGTTCATCGCCTCGTGCAGCGCCTCGAACCGGTCCTTGGTGAAACCCATGTGGTAGTAGAGCTTCAGGGGCTGCCAGGGCTCGCCGGTGCCCGGGTAGCGGTCGGGGTCGCCGGCCGCCTCGAAGGCCTCGACCGAGACGCGGTTGGTCATGATGTGGTCGGGGTGCGGGTAGCCGCCGTCGTCGTCGTAGGTCAGGATCACGTGCGGTCTGAACTCGCGGACGGCCGCCACCAGCGGCTCCGAGGCGATCTCCAGCGGCTGCAGCGCGAAGCAGCCCTCGGGCAGCGGCTCGCTCTCGTCCTCCGGCAGGCCGGAGTCGACGAACCCCATGAAGCGCTGCTCCACGCCGAGGATCTCCCGGGCGCGCTCCATCTCCAGGCGCCGGACCTCGCCGATGTTCTCAAGGATCTCCGGGCGCTCCATTTTTGGGTTCAGGATCGACCCGCGCTCGCCTCCGGTGAGCGTACAGACCAGCACGTCCACGCCCTCGGCCACGTAGCGCGCCATGGTGGCGGCGCCCTTGCTCGACTCGTCGTCGGGATGCGCGTGAACGGCCATCAGCCTGAGCGGTGCACTCACGGGCTCGGTGTCTCCTTATGTCGGTCGCGCTTCGGATCGTCGTCGGTCGCCTCGCGGACGGCCCGCCTGGCCGTGTGTCCCGCTCCGCTCGACGTGGGTCCCCGCGCGCCCTCGGCTTACGTCACTCTAGAGAGAGGTTAGTTTCTCTTGGGCGGTCGCGAGGGCGAGGCCCCCGCAGGGGACAATTGTCTCGGATAACACCGAGGTAGTGCAGGGAGATTCCGTCATGGCCACCAGCGAAGCCGAGAAGGGCCGTCAGGACGGTCCCGTCCTCGGCACCCCGGGCGACTTTCCCGACCGCCCGGAGCGCAGGGGGCGCTTCGTCGTGCACGTCGTGATCGCGATCCTCTGCGCCGTGTGCGCGGGGGGATGGGGCTACGTGATGTGGGCGGCGAAGGGCAACACGGAGGTCATCGACCAGGTAATCGCGTTCGACACCAGCCGCGGCGATTCTGTGCAGATCACCTTCGAAGTGGTCAAACCCTCGGATCGCGCGGCGCTCTGCCGCCTGCGGGCCACCGATGTCAGCCACGTGGAGGTCGGCAGCAAGGAGGTCAATATTCCGGCTGGTGAGGGGTATGTTCGGCTTACCGAACGGCTAGAGACCAGTGCTCCCGCCACTTCCGGCCATGTCCAGTACTGCTATCTCGTATAGTGAGACATTTGGGGAGGCGGTCGAGGGGTTAACTTGTTAGCCTTTCGAAATTCGACCGACCGCAACCCCCAGGCACCAAGCACGAAGCCCCCGAGGAAGCAAGGAGAACCCGTGGCCGACTCCCACAGCGAGAGCGTCACCTGGCTCACTCAGGAGGCGTACGACCGCCTGAAGGCTGAGTTTGAGCACCTCTCGGGGCCCGGGCGCGTCGACATCGCCAAGAAGATCGAGGCGGCACGCGAAGAGGGCGACCTGAAGGAGAACGGCGGCTACCACGCCGCCAAGGACGAGCAGGGCAAGATGGAGGCCCGCATCTTCCACCTCCGCCAGATCCTGGACAGTGCCAAGGTCGGCGAGGCGCCCCGCACCGAGGGCGTGGTCGGTCCCGGCATGACGGTCACCGTCCGTTTCGAGGGTGACGAGGAGGAGGTCGCGTTCCTGCTGGCCTCGCGCGAGGAGAGCGGCGCCCCGATCGACGTCTACTCGCCCAAGTCGCCGCTCGGCGCGGCGATCAACGGCAAGAAGATCGGCGAGAAGGCGAGCTACACGATGCCGAACGGCCGCTCCAACACGGTCGAGATCCTCGAGGCCGTGCCGTACATCGGCAACTGACCTCCCCACACTTCTGGCTCACACTCCGATCGACTCGCTGATCCGCCGGGACGGGCGTCCCGGCGGATTGCCGTGTGTCAGAGGGTTTGGTGGGGTTTCGCAAGTCTTGCGGCCACATTGCAGATAGGGCGCTTTTCAGTGGGTTCGCGTGCATCCGGGGACGGTCTACGGCACCCTCGTAGGGCTGGAGTCGGCAGGGAAGGGGAGATGTCGTGTTCGAGCGGCGGCCACGTGTCTCCGACCTGATCCGGGAGGCCCGGCAGGATCTCGCCTACAGCCCCCGTCCCCGCTACAGCCGCCGCACCGCCCGCCTGATGAGGCGGGCCGTCCCGATCCTGGCCGTCGTGCTCGTCGGCCTGCTGGCCACCGGCCTGATGGTCTTCACCCAGATGCCGGAGGCCGAGCCGGAGACGATCACGATGCGCAGGTCCGTCGCCACCGCGCCGGCCCAGGCGGCGAAGCCCGCCCAGGACGGGCGGGCGGCGGCCCCCGAGCCGGTGGCGCCGCTCGCCTCGATGCGGCAGCCGCACCTGTTCGTCGTCGCGCACCGGCCGCTCAGCGCGACCGTGGTCGCGAGGATCGCCCAGCTCTCCGGGGTACGGGCGGTGGAGCGGGCCGACGCCGCGGAGGTCGTCCTGGACGGCAAGCCGGTGCAGACGCTCGGGGTGAACCCCTCGACGTTCCGCGCGTACACCCCCAAGCCGACCGCGCGCTCCGACAGGCTCTGGCGGAACGTCTCGGCGGGGGAGGTCGCCGTCTCCTTCGTCCTGGGCAACGACGGGGGCATGCCCCTGGGCAAGACCTTCACCACCGCCGGGCGCAACCTGCGCGTCGGCGCCTACGCCACGATGGGCATGGGCGCCATCGACGCCGTGGTCTCCCGGCCGACCGCCCGCGCGCTGGGCATCCCGGAGAACAACGCGCTCGTGGTGAGCGCGCCGAAGGCCGACTCCGCGCGGCTGCGCCTCACCCTCCTGCGCGCCCTTCCCAAGGGGGCGCAGGTCGCGGTGATCAACCCGGTGCTGACGGCCCCCGGCAAGACGGCCGCCGAGACCCCCGCCAAGGCCGTGACCTGGTCCGCGAACTCCTTCATGACCGCCCCCCAGGTCACGACCGCGCTCACCGCCGCGATCGGCAAGCTCGGCCGCCCGTACGTGTGGGGTGCCGAGGGTCCCGACAGCTTCGACTGCTCGGGCCTGGTCCAGTGGGCGTACGCGCAGGCGGGGATCAAGGTGCCCCGGGTGACGCACCAGCAGTTCGTCTCCGGCCCGCAGATCCCGCTCGCCCAGGCCCAGCCCGGTGACCTGCTGTTCTGGCGGCACGACCCCACCAACCCCGGCTACGTCTCGCACGTGGCCATCTACTGGGGCGACGGCAAGATGCTGCACGCCCCCAGGACCGGCGACGTCGTCAAGCTCGTCCCCGTCACCACCCGCAACTTCGCCGGTGCCGTGCGGATCAGCCCGCAGGTCGCCGCCCGGGTCCGCTAGCCCCTCACCACCGGCGGATCGCTCTCACCCGTGTCCGGCGTCACACGATGCTGGCTTCGTTCGATGAAGCGTTGTAATCTAAATTACATGGAAAAGGATGAAGCAGTAGCGAAGCTGCGCGGCTGGTTCGCGGGGAGGCTGCCCGAGGAGTGGTTCGAGGGCGCGGTCGAGATCGTGTTGGACCGCGAGGAGATCGCGGTGGTCGGCAGGCTCCGGCCTCCCGCGCTCGACGACGACGTCTCGGAGGTGGAGCGCTCCGCCGCCGTGGAGGGCGGCGTCCTGCGTTTCCGCGAGGAGACCAGGGAGCGGCGCGTCGAGATCGCGCTGGAGGCCGAGCGCCGCTTCCGCAGGAAGGTCTCCTGGGGGGTCGCCGTCGGCGACGAGACAGTGATGTTCACCACACTCTCGGTGCCTGTCATGACCCGGCTCAAGCAGTCGGAGCGTCAGGTGCTCGACACCCTCGTGTCCGCCGGGGTGGCCCGCAGCCGCAGTGACGCGCTCGCCTGGTGCGTGCGGCTGGTGGGCAACCACACCGACACCTGGCTGGCGGATCTGAGGGACGCGCTCCAGCACGTCGACCGCGTCCGGGCGGCGGGTCCGGACGTGAATTCCTGAGTCTGGTCAGCGGAAATGGTCAGGAAATTGGTCTGAACCTGTTCGCGGATTGGTTTAGACCTTTCTCATTGGCCTATACCACTGCCGGGACGGGCTTTTTTAGATTCACTTCTTTTGGGTAGGGGTTTCAAAAGCTCACGTCTCCTGCCAGGCCATACGTGGCCGGAGGCGTCGGGACCGAAGCGCCGTGACGTGTGATCGCGCTAATTCACTGGTCTATGCCAATTGGATCGGGCGTGGTCCGTTCGTCAATGATGTTTTGGCCCCGAGAAGTGTAAAGGAGCCCCAGTAGTGTCCGTTACCGCAGATGTCACCACCGTCAGCCCGACCAGCCACGAGGAGCTCGCCGGGTGGGTCAAGGAGATCGCCGATCTGACCCGGCCGGACCGGATCGAATGGTGCGACGGCTCCGAGGCCGAATGGACCCGCCTGACGAACCTGCTGGTCGAGCAGGGCACGTTCACCCGCCTGTCCAAACGGCAGAACAGCTTCCACGCCACCTCCGACCCGACCGACGTCGCCAGGGTCGAGGACCGGACCTACATCTGCTCCGAGCGCGAGGAGGACGCGGGACCGACCAACAACTGGATCGCCCCCGCCGAGATGCGCCGTACCTTCGGCGAGATCTTCAAGGGCAGCATGCGCGGCCGGACGATGTACGTGGTGCCGTTCTGCATGGGCCCCCTGGGCGGTGAGATCTCCCAGCTCGGCGTGGAGATCACCGACTCGCCGTACGTGGTCGTGTCCATGCGCGTCATGACCCGGATGGGCGACGAGGCCCTGCGGCTCATCGAGGAGCGCGGCGGCTACGTCAAGGCCGTCCACTCGGTCGGCGCCCCCCTGGAGCCCGGCCAGGACGACGTGCCGTGGCCGTGCAATCCCACCAAGTACATCAGCCACTTCCCCGAGACCCGCGAGATCTGGTCCTACGGCTCCGGGTACGGCGGCAACGCCCTGCTCGGCAAGAAGTGCTACGCCCTGCGCATCGCGAGCACGATGGCCCGCGACGAGGGCTGGCTGGCCGAGCACATGCTCATCCTCAAGGTCACCCCGCCCTCCGGGGAGACGCGCTACGTCGCGGCGGCCTTCCCGAGCGCCTGCGGGAAGACGAACCTCGCCATGCTCCAGCCGACCCTTCCCGGATGGAAGGTCGAGACGATCGGCGACGACATCGCCTGGATGCGCTTCGGCGACGACGGGCGGCTGCGCGCCATCAACCCCGAGGCGGGTTTCTTCGGCGTCGCCCCCGGAACCGGGGAGTCCACCAACGCCAACGCGATCAGGACGCTCTGGGGCAACAGCATCTTCACCAACGTCGCCCTCACCGACGACGGCGACGTGTGGTGGGAGGGGCTCACCGACCGGCCCCCGGCGCGCCTGACCGACTGGAAGGGCCGTGCCTGGACGCCGGACTCCGGCGAGCCCGCCGCGCACCCCAACGCCCGCTTCACGGTCCCGGCCGCGCAGTGCCCGACGATCGCCCCCGAGTGGCAGGACCCGGAGGGGGTGCCGATCTCCGCGATCCTGTTCGGCGGGCGCCGGGCCAGCGCTGTCCCCCTGGTGACGGAGTCGACGAGCTGGCAGCACGGAGTCTTCGTGGGGGCCAACATCGCCTCGGAGAAGACCGCCGCCGCCGAGGGCAAGGTCGGCGAGCTGCGTCGCGACCCGTTCGCGATGCTGCCCTTCTGCGGCTACAACATGGGCGACTACTTCGCCCACTGGCTCGCTGTCGGCCGGCGGGAGAACGCCCGGCTGCCGCGCATCTACTACGTGAACTGGTTCCGCAAGGACGACGAGGGCAGGTTCGTCTGGCCCGGCTTCGGCGAGAACACCCGCGTGCTCAAGTGGATCGTCGACCGCCTCAACGGCCGGGCGGAGGCGGTGCGGACCCCCATCGGCCTGCTCCCCGCCGAGCTCGACACCGAGGGCCTCGACATCTCCGACGAGGACATGCGGACGCTGCTGAGCGTCGACGAGGACATCTGGCGGCAGGAGGCGTCGCTCATGCCCGCCTTCTTCGAGACCTTCGGCGACCACCTGCCCAGGGAGCTCTGGGAGGAGTACGAGGCCCTCGTCGCCCGCCTGGGCTGAGCGCGCGAACGGCCGGGCACCGGCGTCGAGGAGGGCGCGCCCAGGGTCACCGGTTCGGTCATGTCCGGGCCGGTGACCTCGCGTTTCGCCTGGTGACCGACATCTCACCGGGTCGCCGTCGAAGTCGGGCGAAACTTCTGCCAGGCTGTGCGCGTCTACCTGGGTACACGGGACGTCACTCCTGTGGCCCACCTTTCCCCCCAAGGAGGCGGACATGGTGCTCTCGCTGTTCGTCATCGTCCTCGTCGTCAGCCTGGTCATCCTCTCCACGGCCGTCGCGTTGCACCGCGAGCACCGGCGGGTCCGCTCGGCCATGATCGGCCACTACGGCGGGCCGCCGAACCCGTACGAGCTCGCCTACCTCTCCGGAGGGCCGCGCCGTGTGATCAACACCGCGCTCGGCCTGCTGGCCAGGGCCGGGGCGATCCGGATCTCGCGAGGCGGCCAGGCAAGCCTGGTCGCCGGGGCCCGGCCGTCTCCCGACCCGATCGAGTACGCCGTCATGGAGTCGCTCCACCAGCGCGGAGGCTCGGCCCCGGTGGGCGAGGTCCGCCGCGCGGTGGCCGAGGGAAAGAGCGTCGACGGCCTGCGCTACCGGCTGCTGGGGCTCGGCCTGCTCGTGCCCGAGGGCGCGCTCGACCACGCGCAGGCGCTGCTGAGCCGGCTCCAGATCGCCTCGATCATCGAGGTGGTCGTCGTGGCGGGCATCCTGCTCGCGGGGGCCACCGGGGGACTCGGCACCTTCGCGCTGCTGCTGGGCCTGTTCTCGGTGGTCGGCGGTTTCTCCGTCTACGCGCGGCAGAAGCGGGCCCTGCGCGACGTCCTGAGCCACGCAGGTCACGAGGCGCTCGCCTCCGCCCGCCGGACCTACGCGCGAGGCGCGCGTCCTCTCACACCCGATCTGGCCTTCGCCGTCGGCATTCCCGTCGCCCTGTACGGCCTGGGCGAGCTCAACGAGCCCGGCCTGGAGGAGGAGCTCCAGCGCCAGACCGCGAACAGTTCGAGCAGCTGCGCCTCGGGCGCCTGCGGCGGCGGTTCGAGCTCGGGGGACGCCTCGTCCTTCGGCGGCGGCGGTGACTTCGGTTCCGGCGGCTGGGGCGGGTCGAGCGACGGCGGCGGGTCGGGTGACGGCGGTGGCGGGTCCAGCTGCGGCGGAGGGTGCGGCGGCGGCGGTTGCGGTGGGTGAGCGGCACCCGGCCCCGGTGCCGAGAACGGCCGGAGCCGCCGGAGTCTCCGGAGCCACCGGAGTCTCTGGAGCGGCTATAGCGGCTATAGCGGCCGGAGCCACCGGAACTTCCGGGGAGGCGGCGGCGGTGGCCCGGCGGCGGGCGGGGCTGAGCGGAGGTGCCCCCGATGGCGGCTGAGTTCCCGGCGCTGGGGGTGGGCATCGGCTGGCGGCCGGAGATCGACCTGACCGTGGAGCGGCTGCCCGGGGTCGACTTCGTCGAGGTCATCGCCGAGAACGTCGACCCCGCCCGGCTCCCCGAGTCGCTGCGGGTGCTCCGCGCCCGCGGGATCCCGGTGATCCCGCACGGCGTCGGGCTGGGCGTCGGCGGTGCCGAGCCCCCCGACCCGCGGCGGCTGGCCCACCTGGCCGACTGCGCCCGCGCCCTGGACGCGCCGCTGGTCAGCGAGCACCTCGCCTTCGTGCGGGCGGGCGGGATGGAGGCCGGGCACCTGCTTCCGGTGCCGCGCACCCGGGCCGCGCTCTCCGTCGTCGCCGAGAACGTGCGGCGGGCGCAGGACGCGCTTCCCGTACCGCTGGCCCTGGAGAACGTCGCGGCCCTGTTCGGCTGGCCGGAGGACGAGATGACCGAGGCCGACTTCCTCGGCGAGCTGGTGGAGAGGACCGGCGTCGGGCTCCTGGTCGACGTGGCGAACCTCTACACGAACCAGGTCAACCTGGGCCTGTCGGCCACCGAGGCGCTGGACGGCCTCCCGCTGTCCGAGCTGGCCTACGTCCACGTCGCCGGAGGCCACTCCCGCCAGGGGGTGTGGCACGACACCCACACCGCCCACGTCCCGCAGGACGTGCTGGACATCCTCTCCGAGCTGTGCGCCCGGGTCGATCCGCCCGGTGTGCTGCTCGAATGGGACGACGACTATCCCAGCGACGGCGCCCTGGAGGGGGAGCTCGGCCGGATCCGCGGCGCGATGGCCCGTGTCTGACGACGCGGCCCGCGACCCGGTGCCCGGGGGCTCCACCGGCCGGGTACGGGAGACGAACGGCCCCGAGGAGCGGGAGGCCCTCGAAGGGGCCCGGGAGGCCACCGCGGGGGCGATGGCGGGAGAAGTGCCAAAGGCCGCCAGGGGGTGGCAGGCGGCGGGGGAAGCGCCGGAGGCCGCCGGGGGACGAGGAGCCGCCGGAGGGACACTGGCCGCCCCCCGGAGCTGGGAGGCCACCGCGGGGACGGCGGCGGGGGAAGTGCTGGAGGTCACCGAGGGGTGGCAGGTGGCGGGGGAAGCGCCGGAGGCCGTCGGGGGACGAGGAGCCGCTGGAGGAGCACCACTGAACGCCCCTGGGGGCCGGGAGGCCGCGAGAGGGGCGCTGGAGGCCGGGGAGGGGCGGGAGGGCGTCCGGGAGCCGGAGGCCGGGGACACGGCGCGTGAGGCGCTGGCCAGGGCTCAGGCGGTCCTGGTGGCGGCCCTGGTGGCCGGTGAGGAGGCGCCCCGGGGTTTCGACCGGGAGCGGCTGCGGATCCAGGAGTCCAGCCTGATCTCCAAACGGCGCAGGACGGTGGCCAGGCTACGGCCCGACCTGGCCGCGCTGCTCGGCGACGGCTTCGCCGGGGAGTTCGACGCGTACGCGAGAGGCCGTCCCAAGCCGCAGGGCGGCTCCCACGCCGACGCCCGCGACTTCGCCGACCACCTCCGCGCGGTGGGACGGCTGCCGGAGGAGCCCCGCCCCGATCCCGCCCCCGAGCCTGATCCCGCCCCCCGCCGCTGGTCGCTCTTCGGCAGACGCCGTTGAACCCCGTTGAACCCCGTTGAACCCCGTTGAACCCCGTTGAACCTCGCTGAATCCCGCGCTCCGAGCCGGATGCTCCGAACGGGGGCCTCGGCCCGCGTGTCACCGAACCGGATGTCGCCGAACCGGGCGCGTCGGATTGGGTGGGTCGCCGAGCCGGATCAAGCCCGGGGCGTCGCCGGGGCGGGTGCGCCGGATCAGGGTGCTGAACAGGGTACTGAGCAGGGTGCCGTCGAGCCGGAGGCGCCGAACCGGGCGTTCCACGTCGGGCGTCGTGCCGGAACCGGTATCGCTGAAACTTCTGGCCGTCTCCGTTCGTCCACTGGGTAGGGAAGCTCATCCAGGGACGTCATCCCGGAGGCCGCGTCATGCAGAGCGTACAGATCGTCGTCGTGGTGGGTGTCGCGCTTCTGGGGGTGGCCGCGCTGATCGCGATGCGCCTGGCCGTGCGTCCCGCCCGCGTCTACGAGGGGCCCGAGCTCACGCCGTACGAGCTGGCGCTGCTCGCGGGCGGCCGGTCCCGGGTGGTCGACACCGCGCTGGCCTCGCTGACCGGGGGCGGGGTGGTCAGGGCGCAGCGCGGCGGGTGGCTGACGCGGGTGTCCGGCCAGGTCGGCGTGCTCACCCAGCCGGTGCAGACCGAGGTCCTCGACCGGCTCGGGGGGCCGGAGGGCGGGGCGCCGGTCTGGGCCGTCAGGAACAGGGTGGCCCAGGGGGCCGCGGTGACCATGCTGATCGCGCGGCTGAGGGACCTGGGGCTGATCGACGCGCCCGGTTCCGGCCGGGCCGACCCCACCCACCCCAACCGTGCCGGGAAGGCCGCGCTGGCCCACTACCGCTTGCGCCACCGCGAGGACAGGTCCCTGCCGCCCCGCGCGGGCGATCACGTCGACCACGACGAGCTGAACATCATGGGCGTCGCCCTGCACGGCCTGAAGCAGTGGCAGGAGGGTCAGCTGGCGGCCATCCTGTCGATGGACGGCCCGCCGCCGCCTCCCGCGGTGCGCCGGGGCTCCTCCCGTTCCTCCCGCCACAGTTCCTCCGACGGCTCGGCGGGCGCCTACTACGGGGGGTGCGGCACGGGCGGGGGCGGTTCCGACTCCGGCTCCGGTTCCAGCTGCGGGGGCGGAGGCGGCTGCGGCGGCAGCTCCTGATGGTCCCGCTCGGTCTCGACCTCCCACTCCGGTCTCTCGGCCGATAAGGCGGCCGGGAGACCGGAATGGGGCGGCAGGGGGTGTCATCTGGCGGGCGCGCGCGGTCCCGCGCGAGGGACGGGACGGCGGTCGGGGGGTCCTGTCCGGTCAGGGTGTGGTCGGTTAGGTTGGGCCGACACGTGCCGGTACGTGCCCGGCCGACACAAGCCGACACAAGCCGACATATGCCGACACAAGTCGATACATGATCGGGCGCCTGCATCGGAGTGACCGTGGGAAAGTTCGTCGATCACGCGACGTGGCCGTTGCGGCCCGAGGACGAGGGGCCGCATCAGGCGGGCCCCGAGCCGCTGTGGAGCGAGTCCGTCTATCTCGACTTCGCGGCCGAGGACGGCTCGGTCGCCGGTTACGTCCGGCTCGGCCTGTACCCCAACTGGAACCGCGCCTGGTACTGGGCGTGCCTGGTCGGCAGGGACCGGCCCGCGGTGCTGCTCGCCGACCACCACGTCCCGCTGTCCGTCCCCGGCCCGCCCGAGCCGGACGGGGCGGGGACGCGTCCCGGTGTCCACGCGGTGCGCGGCGAGGGGTTCGGGGGGTTCCGGGCCGTCCACGACGTGACGGCCCCCATGCGGTCCTTCCGGGTGACCCTCGACGCCGGGGCGGCGGCCGTCGTGGACGACCCCGCCACGGCGTACGGGGACCTGGGGAGCGCCGGGACGACCTCGCTCGCGTTCGACCTGGAGTGGCGGAGCGGCGGCGACCCGTACCCCTACCGCTTCATGTCCCGGTACGAGATCCCCTGCGAGGTCGCGGGGACGATCAAGGTCGGGACCGAGGAGATCGCCTTCTCCGGGTACGGCGAGCGCGACCACAGCTGGGGGGAGCGCGACTGGTGGCGGCTGTCGTGGCTGTGGAGCTCGGGGCGGCTCGACGACGGCACGTTCTTCCACGGCATGCGCGCCAACGTCGGCTTCGAGATGCCCTGGCCGTGCTTCACGGTCCCGCCGGGCGGTGAGACCGAGGAGCGGGAGGGGTTCACCGCGGCGAGCGAGTTCGGGGAGGACGGCTTCCCGTCCGGGGCGCGGCTGGAGGTGCCCGGCCTGCCGATGACGGCCGTCCCGGTCGCCTTCGCCCCGGTCGCGATGACGTCCCCCGACGGGGAGGTCGCCCGCTTCCCGCGTGCCCTGTGCCGGTTCGAGACCGAGGACGGGCGGTCCGGATACGGCTGGACCGAATGGCATCAGCCGCCCGGCTGGCGGGGACATGGATGGCGTTGATCGTGTTTTGGCGGACTGGGCCGGGGATACCCTCTCTGAGGTGGGGGGACTGCGTTGTCTTGATGGTTCTTATCTGACCGTTACGCCGGTGGCGTGCCGTGACAGTGTCGGCATGCCGTACGAGATCACCCTGCAGTTGCACCGCGACGGCGCGCTGTACGGGACGGTGGGCGAGCGGTGCGGCTGGTTCCTCACCCGGCTGGCGCGGGGGGTCGCCGAGGCCCGCGCGGGTCACGAGGCGCGGTGGCCCGACCCCGACGACCGCTTCCCCGCCGACACGGAACTGTTCGCCTTTCGTTACCGGGCCAGGAACGGTGTCGTCGGCGGCGGCGAACTCCGCTGCCAACTGCGGACCATTCCGGTCTGGGTCCCGGGGGCGCGGGGGCCCGGCGGGGAGTGGCGGCTCACCAGAAGGGCCTTCCTGGAGGCCTGGGGCGGCGGCGGGGTGGGGATGCGTGCCATCCTGACATCCTCTGAGCTGGGTGTTTTCGTGGAGGCGCTCGTCGCGGAGGCCGAGGACTGCCTGGGGTCCCACAAGCCGGGCAAGCCCGCCAGATCCCTGTAGAGGGGGCGGAGGGGTCCGCGGGGCGGCGATAATTGCCTGTCAGTGCCCATTCGTGGTGGGTGCTGAGGGAGGGGCTTCAATGGGCGTGCGCGATCTCGTCTACCGGGTGTACGAACGCAGGCTTGAGGCGAAGCTGTCCCGTCAGAGGGAGATGGCTCCCCGGCACGTCGGCGTGATCGTCGACGGCAACCGGCGCTGGGCGCGCTCGATGGGCATCGACGACGTGAGCCGCGGGCATCGCAAGGGCGCCGACAAGATCTCGGAGCTGCTCGGCTGGTGCCGGGAGGCCGGTGTCGAGGTCGTCACCGTGTGGCTGCTGTCGAGCGACAACATCAACCGTTCCAAGGACGAGCTGGACCTCCTGATGAAGATCATCGAGGACGTGGTCCAGGAGCTCGTGGCCGACGGATGGCACATCAAGCCCATGGGAGCGCTCGACCTTCTGCCCGATCACACGGCCCGGGTGCTCAAAAACGCAAAAGAAGCGACATCACATCGTCCCGGTTTGATTGTGAACGTTGCTGTTGGGTATGGAGGAAGGCGTGAGATCGCTGATGCGGTGCGCTCCCTTCTCCAGGAGCACGCGAGCAAGGGCGCGAGCATCGAGGACCTTGTCGAGGTCCTCGATGTCGAGCACATCGCGGAGCATCTCTACACGCGCGGCCAGCCCGATCCGGATCTGGTCATCCGGACCTCGGGAGAGCAGCGGCTCTCCGGCTTCCTGCTCTGGCAGAGCGCTCACTCCGAATTCTACTTCTGCGAGGCCTACTGGCCTGACTTCCGCAGGGTCGACTTCTTGCGGGCTCTCCGCTCCTACGCCGCGCGGCACCGCAGGTACGGTTCCTGAAACTCCACATGAACGGCCCCTTTCGGTCAGTCTTAAGCAGTTGGAAGTCGGGCATTCAGGACGTACCGTAAGAAGTAGGAGAGCACAGCTCACCTACGCCGGAGAGGGCCCGCCTTTGCGTCACGACCTGCTGAGGAGGGCCGGTCAACGGTCCCTGCTCGACGTTCTCGTGAGCGGGCCCGGGGCCGGTCCGCATCCCAGCTCATGGCAGGGCGCCGTCCATGGCGCCCGGGGGAGAACGCGTGGCAAACCCTTCGTCCTCACCCACGTCGCCGGCAGTGCAGCGGCGCACGTACGTCCTGGACACCTCGGTGCTCCTGGCGGATCCAACGGCGATGAGCCGTTTCGCCGAGCATGAGGTCGTCATCCCGATCGTCGTCATCACCGAGTTGGAGGGCAAACGCCATCATCCAGAGCTCGGATACTTCGCGCGCAAGGCGCTAAGGTCCCTCGACGAACTCCGGGTGACGCACGGACGACTGGACGAGCCCATGCCGATCGGCGAGGGCACCATCCGGGTCGAGCTCAACCACAGTGACCCGTCCATCCTGCCCGTCGGGTTCCGGCTCGGCGACAACGACACCCGCATCCTGACCGTGGCGAAGACCCTCGCCGCCGAGGGCAACGACGTGGTGCTGGTCTCCAAGGACCTGCCGATGCGGGTGAAGGCCGCCTCCATCGGGCTCGCCGCGGACGAATACCGCGCCGAACTCGTGGTGGAGTCCGGCTGGACCGGCATGGACGAGCTCCAGGTGACCTCGGAGGACGTCGAGACCCTCTTCGAGCACGGTACGGCCGACCTGGCCGACGCCCGTGACCTGCCCACCCACACGGGTCTGCGCCTGCTGTCCAGCAGGGGCTCCGCGCTGGGCCGGGTGCTGCCCGACAAGTCGGTGCGGCTGGTGCGCGGCGACCGCGAGGTGTTCGGCCTGCACGGCCGTTCCGCCGAGCAGCGGATCGCGCTCGACCTCCTGATGGATCCCGAGGTCGGCATCGTCTCGCTGGGCGGCCGGGCGGGCACCGGCAAGTCCGCGCTCGCCCTGTGCGCGGGCCTGGAGGCGGTCCTGGAGCGCCGCCAGCACCGCAAGGTCATCGTCTTCCGTCCCCTGTACGCCGTGGGCGGCCAGGAGCTGGGCTACCTGCCCGGTTCCGAGAACGAGAAGATGGGCCCGTGGGCGCAGGCGGTCTACGACACCCTGGGCGCGGTCACCACGCCCGAGGTGATCGAGGAGGTCATGGACCGGGGCATGCTGGAGGTGCTCCCGCTCACCCACATCCGCGGCCGGTCGCTCCACGACGCCTTCGTCATCGTGGACGAGGCGCAGTCGCTGGAGCGCGGGGTGCTGCTCACCGTGCTCAGCCGGATCGGCGCCAACTCCCGGGTCGTCCTCACCCACGACATCGCCCAGCGCGACAACCTGCGGGTGGGCCGCCACGACGGCGTCGTGGCGGTGGTGGAGAAGCTCAAGGGGCACCCGCTGTTCGCGCACGTCACCCTGACCCGCTCGGAGCGCTCGCCGATCGCGGCGCTGGTCACCGAGATGCTGGAGGACATCACGATGTGACGGGCAGCTGAACGCCACCGCCGGAGCGCGGTCGCGGGTGCCGTACGAGCACCCGCGACCGCGCTCCGCGCGTTGCGGCCCGGCTCTCCGGGCTTCCCGTGGCTTCCCGTGGCGGTGACCGGGGCCCGCGGGCGCCGTAGGCCCGGTGACCGCGGTGGCCGGGAAGGGACTGTCAGGGGGGCAGCCGCACGCCGGGGGCCGCGAGGTTGCGGTACTCGAAGCAGCCCCGGTCGCCCATCGTCTCCGGGGTGCCGGGGAAGAGGCGGGTGACCTCGACGCTCCAGATGCTCTCCTGCTTGTTCTGCCGGATGGTGCAGGTGATCTGGGCGAGGGCCTCCTCGGTGACCTTGCCCTCGCCCGTGATGATCACGTTCAGCCGGTAGCCCAGGTTGTCGTCCGGCTCGTTGCGCTGGTCGGTGTTGTCCGAGTAGCGGGTCGTCTTGGTGTCGTAGTGGCTGAAGTCGTTGAGCGCGCTGGTCAGCCCCGCCTTCGGCGGCTGCTTCCCGGCCCGGAACAGGGTGTCGATGATGTTCTTGGCCGAGTCGGAGACCACCGGGACCTTGACGGGCTCCAGCCGGTTGTCGCGGAGCAGGTAGACCGTCACCCACGTGGGGCTGTAGCTGATCACCGGCGGGCGGCCGTAGTCCTGGACGTCGGTCGGGGAGAGGCCGCAGCCGCAGAGCATCAGGGCCGCGACGAGCAGGCAGGCGAGCCACCTCACGCCGGAGGGCCGTCTCCCCCGGGGGCGGGCCGGGCCGGTGGACGGGCTCATACCGGAGACGGCCCCGGTGGGCCGGCTCGTGCCGGGAGGGGGCGGGGTATGCGGGCGGGTGGGCCGTCCCATGACCCGTCTCGTGTTCTGGCTCATGCCGGGGGGAGCCAGACCGTGAAGAGGGTTCCCGGCCGCTGCGCGCGGACCGAGATCGTGCCCCCGTGCAGCTGGGCGTTGGCCCGCGCGATGGACAGGCCGAGCCCGCTGCCGTCGCCCCGGGCGCCGGCCTTGTAGAAACGGTTGAACACGAAGGGCAGGTCCTTCGCCGGGATGCCCTTGCCGTGGTCGCGCACCTTCACCTCCAGGCCGTTCGGTGTGCTGCGGGCGGTCACCATCACCGGAAGCTCACCGTGGCGCAGGGCGTTGCCCACCAGGTTGGCCACGATGACGTCGAAGCGCCGGGGGTCGACGGAGAAGGCGAGCCCCTCGGGGACGTTCACCCGCACCTGGTCCGACCAGCCGCGCATCTCCAGGCAGTCGCAGACCACGTCGACGATGTTCACGGTGTCCACGTTCAGCGTGGCCGTCCCCGAGTCGAACCGGCTCGCCTCGATGAGCTGCTCGATCAGGGTCCGCAGCCGCGCGATCTCGCGCAGCACCAGCCGTACGGCCGCCGCGGGCTCGGGGGGCAGCCGGTCGGCCTCCTCGGAGAGCATGTCGGTGACCGCGGTCATCGCGGTCAGCGGGGTCCTGAGCTCGTGGGAGACGTCGGCGACGAAGCGGCGGGACATCGCCTCCAGTGCGCGCAGCTCGGTGACACTCCGTTCCAGGGCGGCGGCGGTGTCGTTGAACGTCGCGGTGAGCTCGGCGAGCTCGTCCTGGCCGTGCACGGGCAGGCGGGTGTCCAGGTGGCCGGCGCCGAGCGCGCGGGCCGCCGAGCCGAGCCGCCTCACCGGGAGCAGGAGCTGCCGGGCCGACACCAGTCCCAGGGACAGCGCGATGACCAGCATGGCGGCGCCGGCGAGGGCGAGCGGCTGCCGCAGGCCGCTCAGCAGCCGTTCCTCCTCGATCAGGGGGACGAACACGAAGACGGTCATCCCGGTGGGCTGGGCGGTGTGGATGGGCTCGATCCGCCACACGGGGGTGCCGATGAGCAGCCACATGTCGCCGCCGATGGTCATGCGCTTGGCGACCAGCCGCTGGGTGGCCCTGGCGGCGAGGTCGCCGGGGACGTCCTTGGGGCCGAAGTCGCCGTCGGGGTAGGGGTAGTTCTCGTAGCGGACCACCACCCTGCCGCCCTGGGGGCGCAGGCTCCTCTGCAGCGCGCTGATCTCCTCGTCGGTCGGCGGGCTGTCTCCCGGCCAGAGGGCGCCGACGGGCAGCCTGCTGCCCTCCAGGATGTCGCGCACCTCGCTCACGGCCACGTGCTCGGCCCGCCTGATCATGCTGTTCTTGACGAACTCGTAGCCGATCACCGCGACGACCGCGGAGGCGGTGACGGCGATCAGGGTGAAGGTGATCACCAGGCGCCCGCGCAGGCCGGTGTACATCCGCCGCGTCGAGGGAGGGAGGAGCCGCTTCACGGCGGGCTGAACCGGTAGCCGAATCCCCGTACCGTGTGGATGAACTCGGGCTCGGCGGGGACCGCCTCGATCTTGGCGCGGACCCGCTGGACGCAGGCGTCGACCAGCCGGGAGTCGGCGACGTGGGTGTGGTCCCAGACGGCCCGCAGCAGGTATCTGCGGTTGAGCACCTGGCCGGGGTGGCGGACGAGTTCGAGCAGGAGACGCAGCTCCGTGGGGGTGAGGTGGACCTCGCGGCCGCCCAGCGCCACCTTGAGGGCGCCCCGGTCGATGACCAGGTCGCCGAAGGTGATGCGGTCGGAGGCGACCGACTCCATCCGGCGCAGGACGGCGCGGATGCGGGCGTCCAGCACCCGGGGCTCGACCGGCTTGACCACGTAGTCGTCGGCCCCCGCCTCCAGTCCCACGACCACGTCGAGGTCGTCGCCCCTGGCGGTGAGGAGGATCACCGGCAGCTGGTCGAGCCTGCGGATGCGGCGGCACACCTCGACGCCGTCGATGCCGGGCAGCATGACGTCCAGGATGGCGATCTCGGGACGACGGGTCCTGATGTGCTCCAGGGCCTCCTCGCCGCTGGCGTACGCGGTGACGGAGTGGCCCTGCCGGGTGAGCGCGAGCTCCAGCCCGGTACGGACCGAGGGGTCGTCTTCGACGAGGAGGATGCCTGCCACCGGGTAATCATTCTCCCAAGGCTCGGATGGATCTGCTGGGTCACAAAACCCAGACATAAGGCAAACAGTACCTGAATGAGGTGGTCAGACCACGATTCGGGCAATTCCATGATCGCTAAAGCGGTCTACATGGCACCGTACGGTAAAATGTGAGCAAAATCACTCCCAAGCTTTCCTCGCCGGGAAAGTGCTCGTGGCCTGGCGGTTAGGACGCGAGGAGCCCCGGCGGGCACGGGCGGACGCGGACCGGCGCCGACCAACTCCGCCGTTCCGGTTGCGGACCACCCCCCTCCGCACGGCAAGCTCATAGGTCGTGAGTCCAGGATCACAGCAACTGAAGGAACGCTCGGCGCCCCGCGCCCGCCGCTCGAACCGCAGGGCGGGCAGGGGGAGGGCCCCCGAGGGGCCCGCCGGCCCCAGTTCCAAGCGTGGCATGACCTCCAAGCGCGTGCTGATCCTGGGCGCCGCGCTCGTGGTCCTCGTGGGCGGAGGCGCCTTCACCGCCTACACCGCCGTCCAGAACGCCTCGGCGCCGCCGACGCAGCCGCTCACCCTGGACGAGATGGCGAAGATGCTCGGCTCCGACCCGTTCGGCTCCGACCTGGAGTCCGACATGCTGAAGGCCCAGGCGGCCCAGGCGCTCAAGGCCGACAAGATCGCCGCCGAGCGCGACAACCGCAAGGCCCTCAACCAGGTCAAGATCGTCGACGAGGCGCCGGGCGGCGGCGGGTTCAACCCGCAGCAGCTCCCCCCGGGCACCTCCAACCCGACCGGCAACAGGGCGCTGGGCAAGCAGATGCTGGAGTCCAGGGGCTGGGCGGGCGAGTGGGGCTGCCTGGAGAAGCTCTGGATGAAGGAGAGCGGCTGGAACGAGCGCGCCATGAACACCTCCAGTGGCGCCTACGGCATCCCGCAGTCCCTCCCCGGCCACAAGATGGCGAGCGCAGGAAGCGACTGGCAGACCAACGCGGCCACCCAGATCGAGTGGGGGCTCACCTACATCAAGGGCCGGTACGGCTCGCCCTGCGGCGCCTGGGCCCATTCCCAGGCCAAAGGCTGGTACTGAGAGACCAGGAGTCGGCAAGTCTGATCGTCTCCCGGCGCCGCGCGCCGCACCCTTGGCCGCATGGATCTGAAGGTCAGCGTGGTGGTGCCGGTGCACAACCCCGGTGATGGCGCCGACGCCTGCATCCGGTCTGTGCTGGAGCAGTCGATGGCCTCCGAGGACTACGAGGTCATCTTCGCCGACGACGGGTCCGACGACGGGATCCAGCAGCGCCTCGACACCCTGGCGACGGTGCGGCCGAACGTCAGGGTGCTCCACCTCGAACGGACCGGCTCGCCGATGCGCGGCCGCAACGTCGCCCTCATGGTCGCCCGGGGCGAGTACGTCTACCTGCTGGACCAGACCGACCGCCTGGAGCGGACCGCCCTGGAGCGCATGTACCTGCGGGCCGTGGAGACCGGCGCCGACATCCTCCTCGGGCGGCTGGGCAGCGACCAGAGGCCGCCCGTCGCGATCTTCGACACCGACCGCGAGCACGCCGACGTCGTCAGGGACCGGCTGCTCACACTGCTCACCCCGCACAAGCTCCTCCGCAGGGCCTTCCTCGACGCCGAGGCGCTGAACTTCCCCGACCCCGGCGGGTGCCTCGCCGAGCAGGCCTTCGTGCTCCGCGCCTACCTGCGGGCCGGGAACGTCGTGGTGATGGCCGGACCGATCTGCTGCCACGTCACCGAGCGGCCCGACCCGCCGGAGGACCCCTACGTCTGGGCCGCGGAGCTGCGCGAGCTGCTCGACATCATCGACGACGAGGTGCCCGAGGGCCGCAGGCGCGACCGGATGTACGCCCAGTGGTTCCGCACCGCGGTGCTGCGACGGCTCGGCGGGGGCGGGTTCGCCACCTCCTCCGCGGGCCGGGCGGCCACCTTCACCACCCTGCGCGAGCTGGTCGTCCAGCGCTTCCCCCCGCGTCTCGACCTCCTGCTGCCCGTCCCGCTGCGGGCCCGCGCCGCGCTGCTCCGCGCGGGCAGGCTCGACCAGCTCGTCGTCCTGGCCGGGGCCACGCGCGGCGTCCGCCTCCAGGCCGACCTCGACGGGCTCACCTGGGACGACGGCGCGCTCACCATGGGGCTCACCGTGGAGATCATGCAGGCCGACGGCACCCCGATGCGCTTCGTCCCGTACGGGGAGGACGGCCTGCTCTGGCAGCCCCCGGTGCCCCTCGAAGGGCTCCGCCTGCCGCCCGAGATGGCCGACGTGAGCCAGGCCGCCGCCAGGGCGCGCTTCGAGGTCTACGTCAGGAACGAGGACACCGGGGTCGTCCACTTCCTGCCCTCGGAGTGCTCGATGATCCGCAGCCGTCACCGCAACGGGGTGCGGCTCCAGGTCACCGGCGCGGCCCGGCTGGACATCGACTCGGCGGCGACGGGCGAGCCGCTGCCCCCGGGACTCTGGGAGATACACGTGCGCATGTACGGGGGAGCGCAGCAGGCGCGCACCCGGGTGACCGGGTCGCCGCTGAACTGCACCGGGATGGTCGCCGACTGTTCCAGGCGGCTGATCGTCCCCTGGTGGTCCGACCGGGGGGAGCTGGGGATCTGCGTGGAGCCGCGCTCGTTCCCCGAGTCGATCGTCCTGGTCTCACCGGGGACGACGGTCATCAGGCAGCGCAAGCACGTCTTCGTCGTCGTGCCCGTGCCGTACGTGCCGCCGAGCGGGGGGCCGCCCGCGGAGCTGGTGTTCCGCCAGACCGCGGGCAGGGAACGCGAGGTCGCCGCGCCCGCGCTGGTCGAGCCCGGCGTCCCCGGGGAGCTGGCCGGGCGGCTGATCGCCAAGATCCCGACCCGGCTGGCGTACCGGGAGGGGTTCCTCGCGCCGGGCGTCTGGGCGCCGTTCCTGCGGGTGGACGGCGAGGAGACCGGGCTCCGCTTCAAGGTGGAGATGAACCGCGGCGGCCGGGTGGAGATCCACCGGGCCGCCGCCGCCAGGCTCTCCGAGCCGTGGTACCCGCTGCTGAAGCGGGTCGCGCTGCGGATACCGCTGGTCAGGAACGCGGTCCGGGTGACCAGGACCGTCCAGCGGCGCTACATGCTGAACTGACGTCCGGGGTCACCCGTCCCGGACCGCGCGACGGCGCCGCACGCCCTGTCGGGGCGGTGCGGCGCCGTGCGGTCATACGGCCGGTGTCATGGGCTCAGGCGGCACTCGTTGGGCAGGTCGCCGGTCGAGGGCCTCGGCAGGGTCGCGCTCGGCGGCGGGTTCTGCCCGCGCTCCACCCAGCCCTCCAGGGTCTCGAACGCGCTGCGGAAGCACGGCAGCAACGGGCGGAGCCTGTCGGGGTAGGTGGCGTAGAGGCTGTCCACGTGGGTGCCGTCGGTGATCCGGTAGTAGCGGAACGGCCGGTGCCTGCCGACCATGTCCGCGTAGACGTCACCGGAGCGGGAGATCGGCAGCAGCGTGTCCAGCGTGCCGTGGATCGTGATCAGCGGCTTGCCGATCCGGCCGGTGAGCCCGATCTTCTTCACCGCCGCGTACGGCTTGCGCGCGTCGTAGTCGTAGTCGGCGTCGCAGGCCGGGGTGCCCGAGGCGCAGAAGGGGGTGCCCGCCTCGGTGTCGCCGTCGAAGGACGGGTCGAGCTCCTCGCGGTAGAGGCGCTGGGTCAGGTCCCAGTAGTACTGGTAGTGGAACGGCCACAGGAACTCCGAGCCGCGGGCGAATCCCGCGTCGTACATCGCCTGGGTGTCGCCCGCCGGGTAGGCCCGCAGCGCCGGGGGCAGGTAGTTGACCAGGTTGTCGCCCTTGACCCGCCAGAGCGTGCCCTCCCAGTCGATGCCGCCGTCGTAGAGCCAGGCCCGGTTCTCCAGCTGCCAGCGGACCAGGTAGCCGCCGTTGGAGATGCCCGCGGCGTAGGTCCGCTTGGGAAGCCTGCCGTAGCGCTGGGCGACGACGGCCTTGGCGGCGATCGCGATCTGCGTGACCCGGTCGTTCCACTCGGCGACCGCGTCGCCGGGCTTGCGGCCGTCCTTGTAGAACGTGACGCCGACGTTGCCCTTGTCCGTCACCGCGTAGGCGTAGCCCTTGGCCAGCGCCCAGTCGGAGACGGTGAAGTCGTTGGCGTACTGCTCCCGGTTGCCCGGGGTGCCGGTGACGACCAGGCCGCCGTTCCAGTTGTCGGGCAGACGTAGGACGAACTGCGAGTCGTGGTTCCAGCCGTGCGTCGTGTTGGAGGTCGAGGTGTCGGGGAAGTAGCCGTCGACCTGGATGCCGGGCACGCCCTTCGGGTTGACCGCCCCCGCCGGGTGCAGGCCCGCCCAGTCGGCCGGGTCGGTGTGCCCGGAGACGGTCGTGCCCGCCGTCGTGAGGTCGTCCAGGCAGGCCTTCACCTGGCGCTCGGCACCCGGCACCGACACCCGGTCCAGCCGGGCGCAGTGCGCGGGTGAGGTCCCCGCGCTCGCCGCCGGGGCCCCGGTCAGGGCCAGCAGGGCGGCGAGCCCGACGGCGGCGAACCCCGCCGTCACCCTGACACCGCTCCGTGGGGCCGCGCCGGGGACCGGACCGGGAGACGAGGGAAGGAGCCGGGTTCGAGCGGTCTCGCCGTGAACCCGTACGGCCGGACCGCGACGCGAGGCGTCGCCATGGGTACTGCGCATCGGTCAGCTCCGCTTCAGGTGGTCGGAGAGAGCGGCGCGGAACTCGGCGGGCCGCTCGATGTGCGGGCTGTGGCCCGCGTCCAGGACGGTCTCGGTGTACGGGCCGTACCGCTCCAGGGCGGCGCGGGTCTGGGTGACCATCGGCTGCGCGGGGGTGCCCGGCGAGCCGGGGACGGCCCCCAGGGCGCCCAGGTGGGCCAGGTCGAACAGCGAGGTGTCGGAGACGATCACGTCGGCGTCGCCCCTGATCCACAGGATCGGCGGCTTCGGGTCGATCGTGTGCAGGTCGTCGATCCGGAAGTGCGTCGGGGCGAACGAGTTGAGCACGCCCCGCGTGCCGGGACGGACCCCCGGCCACTCCTCCGACGCCACCGCGTCACCCGGGTAGTGGTCCTCGCCGACCCTCGTGGACAGCATCGACGCGACCAGGGCGTCCTCGTCCTCGATCACGGTGCCGGGCTTCACGTACGTGGTCCGCATCACGTTCCTCGGCGAGGCCGGGGAGTCGTCCGAGGTGTCCCCCGCCGCGAGCAGGCTCACGAAGTCGGGGTTGGCCGCGCCCGCCCCGCCGCCCGTGCCGTCGGGGTGGTTCAGCACGCCGTCTGCGCCGTGCGTGCCGCCGAAGCCGTACGGGGAGATCGGGTTGACCAGGGTCACGCTCCGCACGGCGGACGGCCGGTCGCGCAGCGCCTGGAGCACGACCCCGCCGCCCATGCTCCAGCCGACCAGGTGCACGCCGTCCAGCCCGAGGGCGTCGACGAGGGCGAGCACGTCGTCGGAGTAGTCCCGCAGGCCGCGGGTGGCGTCGACCGGGGCGGGCTCGGTGTCGCCGAAGCCCCGCAGGTCCACGGCGAGCGGCCGGTGGCCCTCCTCCGCGAGGGCGAGCAGCGTGTCCCGCCAGAAGGCGGAGCTCGACACGTTCCCGTGCACGAACAGCACGGTCTCGCCGCCCTCCGGGGCGCCCTCCGTCACGGACAGGACGTTCTGGGTGATCCGGCCGGTGGGCACCGGCCGGTTCTCGATGCGCATCAGATGTTTCTCCGTACGGTTCAGCGAGTGGTCTTGGCCTCGTCGCGGGTGCCGATGGTGACGAGGTCGCGGCCACGGGTCTCACGCGAGACGTACACGGTGATCAGGGTGAGCACGGCGGCCCCGGCCACGTACAGCATGATGGGGAACGACGACTTGTAGGTGTCCAGCAGGGCGACCGCGATCAGCGGGGCGAGGGCGCCCGCGACGATCGAGGCGAGCTGCGAGCCGATCGAGACGCCCGAGTAGCGCATCCTCGTGGCGAACAGCTCGGAGAAGAACGCGGCCTGCGGGCCGTACATCGCGCCGTGCAGGATCAGGCCGACGGTCACCGCCAGGGTGACGGCGAGGAAGTTCTTGGTGTCGATCAGCGGGAAGAACGCGAAGGACCACAGGCCCACCCCGGCGGCGCCGAGCAGGTAGACGGGCCGGCGGCCGAGCCGGTCGGAGAGCGCCCCCCACATCGGGATCGAGACGAAGTGGATGGCCGACCCGATCAGCACCGCGTTGAGCACGACGGGCTTCGCCAGCCCGGCCTGCGCGGTCGCGTAGACCAGCACGAACGCGGTGATCACGTAGTAGGAGACGTTCTCCGCGAAGCGGGCGCCGATCGCGATGAGGACGTCCCGCCAGTGGTACCTGAAGACCTCCACGATCGGCAGGGACGCCGAGGGCTTCGCGTTCGCGACGGCCTGCTGGAAGACCGGCGACTCGCTGATGGAGAGCCGGATCCACATGCCGACCAGCACCAGCACGCCGGACAGCAGGAACGGGATCCGCCAGCCCCAGCTCACGAACGCCTCGTCCGTCTGGACCGCGGCGAGCACCGCCAGCACGGCGGTGGCGAGCAGGTTGCCGCCGGGGGCGCCCGCCTGCGGCCAGGAGGCCCAGAAGCCCCGGCGCGCGGCGTCGCCGTGCTCGGAGACGATGAGCACCGCGCCGCCCCACTCGCCGCCGAGGGCGAAGCCCTGGACGAGCCGGAGCAGGGTGAGCAGCAGCGGCGCAGCCATGCCGATCGCCGCGTGGGTCGGCAGGCAGCCGATCAGGAAGGTCGCCCCGCCCATCATCAGCAGGCTGACCACCAGCAGCTTCTTGCGGCCGATCCGGTCGCCGAAGTGCCCGAAGACCAGCGCGCCCAGCGGGCGGGCCACGAAGCCCACCGCGTAGGTCAGGAACGCCAGCAGGGTGCCCGTCAGCGGCTCCGACTTGGGGAAGAACAGCTGCGGGAAGACCAGCGCGGCGGCGGAGCCGTACAGGAAGAAGTCATACCACTCGATCGTGGTACCGACGAGGCTGGCACCGACGATCTTTCCGATGGGGGTACGGGTTTTCTCTGCCATCTCACTCACCAAGGGGAATCGCTGTTGGGGGGATTTCGGCTACCGTACGTAGTGACCGGCGTCACTCCTATGGGTACGACCGCCATAGCCGACCGGCGCCCTATGTGGATGCGTGCGAGCGCCCGCCTCAGCCGCTGAGGCGGTGCAGGCGCAGGGCGAGCTGGATCTCCAGGGCCCGCTCCGGAGCCTGCCAGTCGTCGCCGAGCAGCTGGCCGATCCGGTCCAGGCGCTGGGTGACCGTGTTCACGTGGATGTGCAGGGTCTCGCTCGTCCGCGACAGCGAGCCGCCCGTGCCGAAGTACGCGGTGAGCGTCTGGACCAGCGCGGTGCCCCTGCGGGCGTCGTAGTCGATCACCGGGCCGAGCGCCGTGACGAGGAATGCCCCGATGTCGCGCCCGTCGCCGACCAGCAGGCCGACGAAGCCCAGCTCCCTGGCCCCGGCGCCCTCCCCGGCCCTCCCCAGGGCCACCAGGGCGTCGGCGCAGCGCTGCGCCTCCCGGTGCGCGGCGGCCACCTCGGCGGTGCCGCGCACGGGCCCTCCGGCGCCCGCGGTGGCCGGGTGGCCGAGCGAGGCGCTCAGCTCGGCCGCCACCCGCTTGGCCAGGGGGCCCGGCCGGTCGCCGGGAAGCAGCAGGACCACCTCGTCTCCGCGCTGCGCGGCGAGGCCGTGGTGCAACGTCGCCTGGGACGACGCCCAGAACGCCGCCCGCTCCCGCCCGCCGCCGTGGCGGACGACGACCACCACGTGGTCGTGGTCCAGGTTCACCCCGACCCGCCGGGCGCGGTCGGCCAGGCCGTCGAGCGCGGGCCGCGAGATCAGGTCGTCGAGCAGCTCGCCCCTCACCCGGCCCTCCGCCTCGGCCACCGTACGCCTGAACAGCAGCAGCAGCGCGGTCACCAGCGCGGCCCGCTCCAGGATGCGCTGGTCGGCGTCCGACACCTGGCCGCCGTTGCGCAGCACCAGCGTGCACAGCGGCTCCGCGCCCACGTCCACCGACGCGACCAGCAGGTCTCCCTGCCGCACGGTGCGCCCCAGCGCCCTCGACGACCGCGCGGCGTCCGCGATCACCTCCGCGACCTTCCGCGCCCCCCGCCTGGCGCCCTGCTTCGCCCCCGGCCTCCTGCCCGTCCCCGGGCTCGTTCCCCGGCCGTACGCCGAGTCCGTCCCCGGTCCGGGCGCCGGCTGGTCGAACGCCGCCTCGCCCAGCGCGCCCTCCTCCAGCACGCCCGCGTCCCCGGCGATCGGGCGCCCGGCGTCGTCGAGCACCGTGAGCGAGCCGCCGAGCACCTCCGTCACCACCGCCGCCACGTCCTCCACCCCGCCGCCGCGCAGCACCAGGCCGGTCATCCGGTCGTGCGCGAGCGCGGCGCGCTCCACCGCCTGGCTGTGCGCGTTCACCTGCCGGTTGGCCTCGCTGAGCTCCTCCAGCGCGTTCCTGGTCTCCTGCAGCAGCCGGGCGTTGTCGATAGCCACCGCCGCGTGCGCCGCCAGCGAGCCCAGCAGCACCACCTCGTCCTGGGTGAAGGGCCGCACGCTCCGGTTGGCCGCGAACAGCACGCCGATCACCCGCGCGCCCAGCTTGAGCGGCACGCCGAGGATGGCGACCAGTCCCTCTTCGAGCACCGCGTCGTCGATGTCGGTCTTGTGGCGGAAGCGCTCGTCGGCGAAGTAGTCGGCGGTCGAGTACGGGGTGGCGGTCTGGGCGACGAGCCCGCCGAGCCCCGCGCCCATGGCGAGCCGCAGCGCCCGGAACTTCGCCGACACCGAGCCGTCGGTCACCCGCATCCAGGTGTCGCCCCGCTCGGGGTCGTGCAGCGTCATGTAGGCCGCGTCGGTGCCGAGCAGCTGCCTGGCCCGGTGCACGATGGCCTCCAGGACGGCGTCCAGGTCCCGCAGCCCGGCCAGGTCGCCCGCCGTGTCGAACAGCGCGGAGAGCTCCGCCTCCCGCTTCGCCCTGCGCCGCAGCAGCGCCCGTACCTTCAGCGCGGCGAGCTTGGCCTCCTCCAGCTCCGCCAGCGCCTCCGCGCCGGCCCCGCCGCTCCTCGCCGCGAGAACGGGCCCCTCGAACTCGACCGCCGAGGCCTCCCTGGCCAGCAGTTCGAGAAAGACCCGTGTGCTCATACCGACCATTCTCCGTTCATGGCGACACCGCCCGTCGCGGTGAGCCCCCTGGGGCCCGGCTCCCTCCCTCGCCGGTCCGGTCCCGGCTCGGTCTCGCGGGTCCAGCGGTCTTCGCCGGGTTCAACGGGCGGTCCAGCCGCCGTCTATGGGGAGGGAGGTGCCGGTCATGAAGGAGCCGTGCGGGCCGCAGAGGTAGGCGACGAGCTCGGCGACCTCCTCGGGTTCGATCAGCCGCTTGACGGCGGCCGGGGCGAGCATGATCTGCTCGACCACCTCGTCCCTGCCGATGCCGTGGGTGCCGGCCTGGGCGCCGATCTGGTTCTCCACCAGGGGGGTGCGGACGTAGGCGGGGCTCACGCAGTTGGAGGTGACGCCGTGCGGGGCGCCCTCCAGGGCGATCGTCTTGGACAGCCCTTCGAGGGCGTGCTTGGCGGTGACGTACGCCGACTTGTAGGGAGAGGCGCGGAGCCCGTGGACCGAGGAGATGTTGACGATCCGGCCCCAGCCGCGCTCGTACATGCCCGGCAGGACCTCCCTGACCAGCAGGAAGGGCGCCTCGACCATCACTTTGAGGATCTTGGAGAACACCTCCGGGGGGAACTCCTCGATCGGGGCGACGTGCTGGAACCCGGCGTTGTTCACCACGATGTCCGTGCCGGGCGGGATCGCCCGGACGAAGTCCGGTTCCGACAGATCCGCGACGACGGGTGTCCCCGAGATCTCCGCGGCGACCTTCGCCGCCGCCTCGGCGTCGATGTCGACCACCAGCACATGCGCCCCGGCCGCGGCCAGCCGGTGCGCGCAGGCGCGCCCGATCCCGCTGCCCGCCCCGGTCACCACGGCTCGCCGACCCGCTAGGTCAATCATGCTGCCGAATCTAGGCAATGACCCGAATCCCGGCCCATGTCGCCCACCCCCACACTCCACCGTACGTTTATGTGGAGAGCCTCCGCTCCGGCGGAGGAGCCGCTTTCCTCCCGCGCCCGTTCCCGGGAACGCCCTCGCGTGGCGGGGTACGAGCGTCCGGAGCCGGTCCCCGCCGGGGTGCGGTCCCGGCGGCCGGGGCGCGCGACCCTCAGATGGTGACCGGGTACATGAGCGTGAGCTCGTCGCCGGGGAGGCCGCGGATGCCCCAGTTGACCTTGGGGGACTCCATGATCACGATTTCCAGGTCCTCGGCGGGGAGGTCGAGCGCCTCCCCGGTCCTGGCGAACAGGGCGCGGATCAGCGAGCGCTTGGCCTCGTCCGACCGGCCGCTGAAACAGGCGATCTCCACGATGAGGTACCGCTCGCTCCGCTGCGGGCAGATCATGTCCTCGGCGTCCAGCAGCAGGAACCGGTGGAACCGCTTCTCCTCGGGAAGCTGCCAGACGTCCACCAGGCAGCCGTGGACGGTGTCGGAGAGCTCCTGGCGGCGGTCGGACCACACGTCCCTGCGGCCGTAGAACTTGATCTGGGTCATGCCCCGAGTCTCCCAGGCGGCCGATCTACGGCGCCGATCGGGTCCCGGTCCGGTCGCCGGCCGGCGCGTCGGCCGGTTCGACGGCCGGTTCGTCGATCGGCGCCCGGTGGCCGGGACGCGGTCTACGGGGGCGGCCGGGTCGTCTACGAGGGCGGCCGGGTCATGGACAGCACGTCGAGCAGCTCGTCGAGCCGTTCCTCGGTGAGGGTGCCGTTGGCGACGTGGCCGCGCTCGATGACGACCTCGCGGATGGTCTTGCGCTCCGCCAGGGCCTGCTTCGCTATCTTCGCGGCCTCCTCGTACCCGACGAACGGGTTGAGCGGGGTGACGATCGACGGCGACGACTCCGCGTACTCGCGCATGCGGTCGACGTTGGCGGTGATGCCGTGCACGCACCGGTCGGCCAGGAGCCGGGAGGCGTTGGCGAGCAGCCGCACCGACTCCAGGATGTTGCGCGCGATGACCGGGAGCATCACGTTGAGCTCGAACGTGCCCGAGGCGCCGGCGAAGGCGATGGCCGCGTCGTTCCCGATAACCTGGGCGGCGACCATGGTCACCGCCTCGGGGACGACCGGGTTGACCTTGCCCGGCATGATCGATGAACCGGGCTGCAGGTCGGGCAGGTTGATCTCGCCCAGTCCCGCCCGGGGGCCGGACCCCATCCAGCGCAGGTCATTGGCGATCTTGTTGAGCGAGACCGCGACCGTGCGGAGCTGGCCGGAGAGCTCGACGACGGCGTCCCGGGCACCCTGGGCCTCGAAGTGGTCGGGAGCCTCGGAGAACGGCAGCCCGGTGGCCTCGCGCAGCCTCTCGATGACCTTGGCCGCGAAACCGGGCGGGGTGTTGACGCCGGTGCCGACCGCGGTGCCGCCCAGGGGCAGCTGGGCGAGGCGCGGCAGCGCGCTCCGCACCCGCGCGATGGCGTTCTCGACCTGCGTGGCGTACCCGCCGAACTCCTGCCCCAGCGTGACCGGGGTGGCGTCCATCAGGTGCGTGCGCCCGGCCTTGACCACGCCGTCGAACTCCAGCGACTTGTCCCGCAGCGCGGTGGCCAGGTGCCGCAGCGAGGGGATCAGGTGGTACGAGACCTCGGTCGTGGCGGCGACGTGGATGGAGGTGGGGAACACGTCGTTGGACGACTGCGAGGCGTTCACGTGGTCGTTGGGATGGACGGGACGGCCGAGCCGCTCCTCGGCGAGGGTGGCGATCACCTCGTTGGCGTTCATGTTGGAGGAGGTGCCGGAGCCGGTCTGGAAGACGTCGACGGGGAACTCGCCGTCCCACTCGTTCTCCGCGACGTCGGTGGCGGCCTCGGCGATGGCCTGCGCCATCTCCTTGTCGAGCACCTCCAGCTCCGCGTTGACCTCGGCGGCGAGTGCCTTGATCAGGCCGAGCGCCGCGATGTGCGGGACCTCCAGCCCGCGCCCGGAGACGGGGAAGTTCTCCACCGCCCGCTGGGTCTGCGCCCGCCACTTCGCCCCCGCGGGAACCCGTACCTCACCCATCGAGTCATGCTCGATCCGATACTCGCTCATGAACCCAGTCTGCGTCCTGGAGGGGGAATCAAACCGGGGAGGGGGCGGTGGGTACGGGGGTCCTCCTCGCGGGCCGCTCTCGTGGCCGCTTTCGCAGTCGTCTTCGTGGCCGCTTTCGCAGTCGTCTTCGTGGCCGCCTTCGTGGCCGTCTTCGGGTTCGTGCTCGGGGCTGTCTTGGAGGCCGTACGCAGGGGCCTTGTCCGGGCAGGGCCCCGGGGTTGGCTCCGGGCCGGGCTCAGAAGAAGGCGGCCACCGTCAGGATCATGATGACCACGAGGGCGATCGCCGCCACGCCCATGAGGACGAGGACGCCGATCCGGGCCTTCTGCGACGGCGGCTTCCTCGGCCCCGGGCGGCCGGGGTCGGGCCGGGCGTCCTGGTTCGCGATCGCGAACAGGTCGGTGCCCAGGCCCGGGGAGCGGTAGGCGCCGTCGGACGCCTCGGGACCCGGCGGACGCCAGGGCTGCGCGGTCCCCGGCCCTCCCTGTCCGGGCGGGACACCGGGGCCGCCGGGGCCGGGCCGGTTGTCGGGGAAGAGCCTCAGCGGCGGAGGGAGCGTTTCCGGGCCGGGCGCCCCCGGGCGTCCCTCGCCGGTCGCCGCGAGCTCCGGGTCGACCGGGGGGAAGCCGTGCGGCGGGGTGGCGGAGAGATCGGGTCTGCCGCTCACCGGGAACCCGTGGGGCGGGGTGGCCGCCGACTCGGTTCCCGGACCCCCGAAGGCCGCCGTCTCCTCGGCGGGCTCCTCGAAGGCGCCCGCCCCGAACGCTCCCGGCCTGGACCCGCCGGGCCCGGACGCCCCCGGCCCGCCGAAGGCGCCGGGGGTCGCGGGTCCCCGCGCGACGGGGGTGCCGAGACCGGACGGACCCTGCCGTCCCGCGACCGGCCTGCCCGGTTCCGCGAGGGGCGGCCGGTCCGGGTAGGGCGAGGTCGTCGGACGGCCGGAGGCCGGTGCGGGCTCGGCGGGCTCGGCGGGCTTGGCGGGCGCCGTCCCGCCGGGGATGCGCAGACCGTCCTTGGGACGGATGACCACCATGGTGCGATCGGCGTCGAAACCGCCGCCGTCGGGGTCCTCGGGGTCGTCGGGGTCTTCGCGCTTCTGCTCGACGGCCCCGATGAAGCCGATGACCCTGGCGTCTTCGGCGTCCTCGGCGTCCTCGATGTCCTCGGAGCCGGCGTCCTCCACCAGGGGGATCTCGGAGGCCGGGGGGGACGGTACGAAGGCGGTGGGCGCCGGAGGCGGGGGGATGGAGTCCGCGAGGTGCGAGGGGGTGTCGGCCACCGCCCGGAGCAGCACGCCCGCCTGGACGGCCGTCAGCCGCGTCGTGTGGTCCTTCTCCAGCAGCTGTTCGAGCACCGGGCGCAGCGGCCCCGCCTGGGTCGGCGGGTCGACCTGCTCGCTCATCAGCGCGGCCAGGGTCTCCGCCACCGAGGACCGCTCGTAGGCCGGACGGCCCTCGACCGCGAAGTACAGCGTCGCGCCGAGGGACCACAGGTCCGACTCGGGCCCGGTGTGCTCGCCGCGGGCCCGCTCGGGCGCGGTGTATCCGGGGGAGCCGATCACCATGCCGGTCTTGGTGAGGCTCACGTCGCCCTCCGCCTTGGCGATGCCGAAGTCGGTGAGGACCACCCGGCCGCTCTCGGTGATCAGCACGTTGCCGGGCTTCACGTCGCGGTGCAGGACCCCCTGGGCGTGGGCCGCGCGGAGCGCCCCCAGCAGGTCGGCCCCGATCTCGGCGACGAGGCGGGGCGGGAGGGGACCCTCCTCCTCGATCACCTGCTCCAGGGAACGCGCCTGCACGAGCTCCATGATGATCCAGGGGCTGCCGTCCTCGACGATGGCGTCGTGGACGGTGGCCACCGAGGGGTGGCTGATGCGGGCGGCCGTACGACCCTCGCGGATCATCCGTTCCCGAAGTTCGGTGCGCTGTGCCTCGGTGAGGCCGGGCTCCTGGCGGATCTCCTTGATGGCGACCTCACGGCCGAGGGAACGGTCGTGGGCTTTCCAAACGGTGCCCATCGTGCCCCGGCCGAGCGGCGCGATCAGCTCGTAACGGTCCGCGAGCACACGCGTCTGCTGTTCCGGCATGAGAAGAAGATAGCCATTCCACCTTGAGAAGCGCTTTACCCGCGCTTACGGAGTTCCCTCGGCCAGAGAAGACGCGGGAGGACCAACCTTATGAAGGGTGTCATAAAACGGACAAATGGGCGATAGGTCGGTGAAATATCCGTCGGCTTACGGTGAACGCCCTCGCCGGGCCGCCGGTGTGAGCGAAGCTGGGGTGTCGGCCCCGACGCGGGCCCCGACGGCGGTGGGGGTGTCCCCGGCGACGAGGGCCGCGGCGCCGGTGGCGGTGCGGAGCCGACCCGGTGCGTCCCGCGATGCTGCGAGCGGCGGCTGAACGGCGGAGCCGACGCCCCGTCGGACCCGCTCGCGGACGGCCTGCCGTCGGGCCGCGCCGGGGGCCTGGAGAAGGACTCCTCGACCATCCCGCCGGCCGCCACCCTGGCGAGCATCATCGAGGCCCGCCCCGCGTCGAGCCGGGCGTTCGGGTCGATCGTGAGGAGGCCGCGCAGCACCGGCGTCAGCGGCCCGGCCCGCTCCATGGGGATCGGCTCGCCACTGGTCAGCGCGGCGAGCGCGGCCGCCGCCGTACGGCGCCCGTGCAGGCCCCGGCCCTCGACGGCGGTGTAGAGGGTCGCGCCGAGCGACCACAGGTCGCCGGACGGGCTGGCCTTGGCCCCCAGCACGCGCTCGGGGGCGATGTATCCGGCGGAGCCCAGCACGATGCCCGCCTGGGTGATCGACACGTCGCCCTCGAGCGCGGCCAGGCCGAAGTCGGTGAGCACGGCCCGGTCGTCGGTCACCAGGACGTTGCTCGGCTTCACGTCGCGGTGCAGGATCCCCTTGGCGTGCACGGCGCGCAGCGCGCCCAGCACCTGCCGGCCGATCTCCGCCACCTGGCGCGGCGGCAGCGGGCCGTGGTCCTGGAGGAGCTGCTCCAGCGAACGGGCGCGGAGCAGCTCCATCACGATCCAGGGGCGCTCGTCCTCGGTGACGACGTCGAAGACGGTGATGACGGAGGGGTGGGCGACCATCGCGGTCGCGCGCCCCTCGCGCTCGGTCCTGGCGCACAGCTCGGCGCGAAGCTCCTCGTCGAGGACGAGGGGCAGGCGCACCTCCTTGACGGCCACCTCACGGTTGAGCAACTCGTCGTGAGCCCGCCAAACGGTGCCCATGCCGCCGCGCCCAACCGGTTCTGACAGCCGGTAGCGCGCTGCGAGAAGGTATCCGGGCGGCGCACGCATGTGGTGCAGCTTACCGATTTGCGTAATGCGACCAGTAGAGACCCGGCCGAATCTTCTTGCCAACTTGGGTCAGATTTTCGCGCTTGTAACTGTTGAGAAACGGTGCGTCACATCCGCCCAGTTGACCAGACCCCACAGTTTCTCCACGTAGTCGGGCCGTACGTTGCGGTACTGGAGGTAATAGGCGTGCTCCCAGGCGTCGAACACCAGCAGCGGCGTGGAGTTCGTCCCGACATTGCCGTGGTGGTCGTAGACCTGCTCGACGACCAGGCGGCGGCCCAGCGGTTCCCAGGCCAGGATGCCCCAGCCGGAGCCCTGCACCCCGGCGGTGGCGGCGGTGAGCTGCCTCTGGAAGGCCTCGAAGGAGCCGAAGTGCTCGTCGAGGGCCGCGGCCAGCTCGCCGTCGGGGCGGTCGCCGCCGTCCGGGGAGAGGTTCTCCCAGAAGATCGAGTGCAGCACGTGCCCGGACAGGTTGAAGGCGAAGGTCTTCTCCAGCCCGACCAGCCCCCCGAACTCGCTCCTGTCGCGTGCCTCGGCCAGCCGCTCCAGGGTGTCGTTGGCGCCCTTGACGTACGCGGCGTGGTGCTTGGAGTGGTGCAGTTCCAGGATCTCCCCGGTGATCGCGGGCTCCAGGGCCGCGTAGTCGTAGGGCATGTCGGGCAGGACGTACTCACCCATGCGGGTCGCCTCCTCGTTGATCACCTTTCCTCCGGACACTATTGCAAGTGATTTGCATCTGCATCAGTCTTGCGACCTAGGTCTCCGCCTATTGCGAAAGAGTTGCAGTTGCAGCATGATGGCGGGTGTCAGTTTGGTCCAGGAGGTCTCGTGCCACTAGTCCTCGACGACGCGGTGCCCGGCATCGCGGCGCCGAGGCCGATCTACGCGGCGGCGGTCACGCCACCGCCGTGGCACGAGACCCCCGACCGGATCGAGGCCTTCGCCGAGCGCCTCCCTGCTCCGCCGCGTCGTCGCGGACGCGGGCCCCTCCTGGCTCGTCACCTCACCCGCGGCCACCGCCGCCGTACGTCTCTGCGAGCGCCTGGGCTGGTCCCTGCTCCGCGAGTTCGACGCCCCCCGGCCGTTCCAGACCTTCCGCGTCTACCTCTCCCCTGAGCCCCCGGGATCCCCCGCCTCCGGGTAGCGGATCGAGCATGACGACGAGCGGTCGTGGCGGCCGTCCGGCCCGAGCTCCCGTCGTTCTCCTGGGCGGGCTTCACCGCCGACCTCGCGCGCACCGCCGCGCGGCGCTCCGACGTCGAGCTCGTCGACCTCGGGCGCCTGTACGGCGGATCCTGACGGGGCGCCCCTCAGCGGCGGCCGATGGTGAGGACGGGGCCGGTGGAGTCGGTGAAGAAGTCCTCGCCCTTGTCGTCGACGACGATGAAGGCGGGGAAGTCCTCGACCTCGATCTTCCAGACGGCCTCCATGCCCAGCTCGGGATACTCCAGGACCTCCACCTTCTTGATGCAGTCCTGGGCGAGGCGGGCGGCGGGGCCGCCGATGGAGCCGAGGTAGAAGCCGCCGTGGGCCTTGCACGCGTCGGTGACCTGCTTGGAGCGGTTGCCCTTGGCGAGCATGACCTTGGAGCCCCCGGCCGCCTGGAAGCGCTCGACGTAGGAGTCCATCCGCCCGGCGGTGGTGGGACCGAAGGAGCCCGAGGCGTAGCCCTCGGGGGTCTTGGCGGGCCCGGCGTAGTAGACCGCGTGGTTCTTGAGGTACTCCGGCATCTCGCCGCCCGCGTCCAGCAGCTCGCCGATCTTGGCGTGCGCGATGTCGCGGGCGACCACGAGCGGCCCGGTGAGCGACAGGCGGGTCTTGACCGGGTATCTGGTCAGCTCGGCGAGGATCTCCGGCATCGGGCGGTTGAGGTCGATCTTGACGACGTCGTCCGAGAGGTGGTCGTCCGTGGTCTCCGGCAGGAACCTCGCCGGGTCGGTCTCAAGCCGCTCCAGGAAGACCCCCTCGGGGGTGATCTTCGCCAGGGCCTGGCGGTCGGCGCTGCAGGAGACCGCGATGGCGACGGGGCAGGAGGCGCCGTGGCGGGGGAGGCGGATGACGCGGACGTCGTGGCAGAAGTACTTGCCGCCGAACTGCGCGCCGATGCCGAGCTTCTGGGTGAGCTCGAAGACCTTCGCCTCCAGCTCGGTGTCGCGGAAGCCGTGGCCCGAGGGGGAGCCCTCGGTGGGGATGGAGTCCAGGTAGCGGGCGCTGGCGTACTTGGCGGTCTTCAGGGCGAACTCGGCGGACGTGCCGCCGACGACGATCGCCAGGTGGTACGGCGGGCAGGCGGCGGTCCCGAGCGAGCGGATCTTCTCCTCCAGGAACCGGAGCATCCGCTTCTCGTTGAGCACCGCCTTCGTCTCCTGGTACAGGAACGACTTGTTGGCGCTGCCGCCGCCCTTGGCCATGAACAGCAGCTTGTACTCGTCGGGGTGGCCGCCCGGGTCCTCGGCGTAGAGCTCGATCTGCGCGGGGAGGTTGGAGCCGGTGTTCTTCTCCTCCCACATGGTGAGGGGCGCCATCTGGGAGTAGCGCAGGTTCAGCCGGGTGTAGGCGTCGTAGACCCCCCGGGAAATGTGCTCGGCGTCGGCGCCGTCGGTGAGGACGTGGCGCCCGCGCTTGCCCATCACGATCGCGGTGCCGGTGTCCTGGCACATCGGGAGCACGCCGCCCGCCGAGATCGACGCGTTCTTCAGCAGGTCGAGGGCGACGAAGCGGTCGTTCCCGCTCGACTCGGGGTCCTCGATGATCTTGCGGAGCTGGGCGAGGTGGGACGACCGCAGATAGTGGGAGATGTCGTGGATCGCGTTCTCGGTGAGAAGGCGCAGCGCCTCGGGCTCGACCTCCAGGAACCTGCGGCCCGCGGCCTCGACGACCCGTACCCCCTCGGTGGTGATCAGACGGTACTCCGTCTCGTCCGGTCCCATGGGAAGCAGGTCGGTGTAGTCGAACTCGGGCATCGTCGTCGATCCTCCGTGCGGGCGTGTTTTCCCTAGAGGGTACGGCCTCGCGTTCACGCTCCGGCCGCGCGGTCGGTGCGGCGGCCTTCCCCTCCGGGGCCGCGCGCAAGCCAGGAGACATATAGCGATAAATGAGCATATTTGGGACAAGCATTATTGGGCTATGCGTCTTTTATGCACATATATCCGAATTGACAGGGGAAGGTGGAAGGAGCCGGGCCGAGCGTCCGGCGGAAGCTGGGGGACAGAATGAACATCGGAAACGCCGTCCTGGCCGGGAACATCGTCCTGCTGGCGCTCGTGGCCCTCTTCGTGGTGGCCGGTCTCGGCGTGTCACTCATAGCCATAACGCTGACGAGCATCAAGGAGTCCGGCGGCCGTACGCCCCAGTGGCCGGTGAGCTGGCCGGAGCCCCCGCTGACCATCTCCCGGCAGCGGCTCGACGTCGCCTCCGGGCGGGCGAGCCTGCCCTCGCAGCAGGTGACCCTGCCCCTTCCCCTGCGGGAGGCCGGCGAGCCCGCGCGGCAGATCAACCTGCCCCAGCGGGTCGAGATCCCCCGGCAGCGGCCCGCCCCGCCCCAGCCGGTCGGCGTGCCCGCGCAGCGGGTGAGCCCGAGGAGCTGAGGCCGACGACGATGCCGGTGACCACGAGCGCGGCGCCGAGCAGGTCGGGCACCGAGGGCGCGCCCAGGCCCAGGACGGCACCGGTGACGATGGCGCCCACCGGGATCAGCCCCGCGAACAGCCCCGCCCTTCCCGGGCCGAGCCGGGGCAGGGCGTCGTACCAGAGGAAGAACGCCACGGTCGTCACGATCAGCGCCTGGTAGGCCAGGCCCGCGGCCTCGGGCACCGTCGGCACGCGGAACATCGCGGTGCCGTCCGCGAGCAGCCCGGCGACCAGCAGCATCGGCACGGCCAGCGTCACCGAGTACGCCGAGACGCGTACCGCGCCCAGCTTGGGCAGCAGCGGGATGGCGAGCATGGAGAAGCAGAGCTCGCAGCCCAGCGCGCCCAGCGACCAGAGCAGCCCGGCCAGGTCGCCGCTGCCGAGTCCGGCGGCCACCGTCGCCCCGGCGGCGACCAGCGTCGCCGCCCCGAGCAGCCGGGGCGAGGGGCGCCCGCCGAGCAGGGCCAGCGCCAGCGGCACGGTGCCGAGGACGGTACCGACCAGGGCGGGGCCGCCGTGCCGGGTCGCCTCGACCACGCACACGTTGAAGATCACCAGCCCCGTCAGGGAGAGCGTCGCGAGCAGCGCCGTCTCGCGGGCCGTGAGCCGGACGAACCGCAGCCCCGCCACCCTGGCGACGGTGAGCAGGGCCGCGGCCGCCAGCAGGTGGCGCAGGGCCTGGCCGCCGTAGAGCGGGTAGTCCCCGATCACCCCGGCGACCGCCGCCAGGGTGCCCACCAGGAACATCGCCGTCGCGGCCTGGACCAGGCCGCGCGCCTCCGGCCGGGCGGGGGAGCCGAGGCGGGGGGCGGTGCCGGGGTTGGCGCTGGGGTTGGCGCTGGGGTTGGTGCTGACATCCACGTTCATGTGCGGAATGCTAGGGAGCCAATGGCACCCCTGTCGGGTCCAATATGGCAGCGGAACAGAGGACCAATTGGCGGATCTCCACCTCGTCGTCGACCGGTCGGCGGGCGGCGTCGCCGCCCAGATCGCCCGCGAGCTCCGCGAGGCGGTACGGCGCGGGCGCCTGGCCGCGGGGGTCAGACTGCCCGCCAGCCGCGAGCTGGCCAGGGACCTCGGGCTCTCCCGCGGCGTGGTGGTCGAGGCGTACGAGCAGCTCGTCGCGGAGGGGTTCCTGATCTCCCGGATCGGGGCCGGGACCACCGTGGCCCCGGCGGCGAGCCGTCCCGCCCTTCCCGCCTTTCTCGAAAACCTTGATGACTCCGGTGCCCCCGGTGATCCCGGTAAGCCCAGTGATCCCGGTGACCCTTCCCGGACGCGTGAAGACCCGCGACGCGCCGCGAAGGCCCGCGGCCGGGAAGCGGGGGCGCACGGCCGGGAAGCGGAGGCGCGCGGCGGGGAGGCGGAGGCGCGCGGTGGGGAGAGGGAGCGCGAGCCGTACCACGGGCGCCGTTCCACCGCGCCCGACCTGGCGGCGTTCCCCCGGGAGCGGTGGCTGGCCTCGATGCGGAGGACGCTCGCCGCGCTGCCCGCCGACGCCCTGGACTACGGCGACCCCGGCGGGGTCCCGGCGCTGCGCGAGGAGCTGGCCGCCTACCTCGGGAGGGTGCGGGCGGCCGACGTGGGCCCGGACAACCTGGTGATCGTGGGCGGGGTGGCTCAGGGGATCAGCCTCACGATCCAGGCGCTCGCGGGAAGGCTGCCCCGGGGCCGGTCGCCCCACGACCTCGGCTGGTTCGTCCGGCGGGCCGCGCGTCCGGCGCCGTCCCCCGGCCGGATCCGGCTGGCGGTCGAGGACCCGACCGGGGGGCGCCAGCTCCCGCTGCTGCACGCGGCGGGCGCGGACCTGGTCGCCGTACCCGTGGACGACGAGGGGATCGACGTCCGGGCCCTCGCCGCGACCGGGGCGCGCGCGGTGCTGCTCACCCCCGCGCACCAGTACCCGACGGGCGTCGTGCTCTCGCCCCGCCGCCGCGCCGAGCTGATCGAGTGGGCCGCCGGGACCGGGGCGGCGATCCTGGAGGACGACTACGACGCGGAGTTCCGCTTCGACCGCGACCCGGTGGGCTGCCTGCAGGGCCTCGCCGCCGACCGGGTGATCCTGGTCGGGAGCGTGAGCAAGTCCCTCGCCCCCGGGCTCCGCCTGGGCTGGGTGGCCGCCCCGCCCGAGATCGCCGAGTCGCTGCGGCTGGCCCGGGGCGAGCTGGACCTGGGGTCGCCCGTCCTGGAGCAGTACGTCCTGGCCGACTTCGTCACGACCGGCGGCTACGACCGGCATCTGAGAAGGATGCGCCGGGAGTACCGCGCCCGCCGCGACGCCCTCGCGGTCGCCCTCGGCGAGCACCTTCCCGAGATCACCGTGCGGGGCGTCTCCGCCGGGCTCCACCTGCTCGCCGAGCTGCCGTACGGCTGGGACGAGGCGGCGGTGGCGGAGACGGCCCGGGAGCGCGGGCTCGCGGTCGAGCCGGTGGGCCCGATGCGGCACGCCCCGGGCCCGCCCGCGCTGGTGGTGGGCTTCGCCCGCCTGCCCGCCCGCCGCGCCGACGCGACGATCCGTGCCCTCGCGGACGCCCTGCGCCGTCGTCCCGCCCCATGAGTACGCCTCCCACCTGCGGATATGTGTCCGGTGCGGCCTGCGGAATCGTCCTTATGTCCTGACAAATTCTTGACGGCTCCCAGCTCGTCGCCTAGAACTGGAGATCGGCCGCTTTCTTCTCCTCCGGAGGCACGATGCGTGTTGGGCTGCTGGGACTCGGCAGGATCGGGGCGTTCCACGCCGCGACCCTGGTGGCGCATCCCGGGGTCGACGAGCTGGTGGTGAGCGACGCGGACGGCGGGCGGGCGGCGGAGGTGGCCGCCCGGGTGGGGGCCCGGGTGGGAGACGCGTTCGACAGCGACGCGGTGGTGGTCGCCACCCCCACGGCGACCCACGCCGAGCTGCTGATGCGCGCCTGCGACAAGGGCGTGCCGGTGTTCTGCGAGAAACCGGTGGCGCCCGGCGTACGGGACACCCTCCGCGTGCTCGACGCGGCCAGGCGGAGCGGCACGGTCGTGCACATCGGCTTCCAGCGGCGTTTCGACGCCGGGTACGCCGCCGCGAGGAGGGCGCTGGCCGGGGGCGAGCTGGGCGAGCTGTACCGGGTGCACATGGTGAGCGCCGACCCCCACCCGCCCGACCCCGGATACATCCCGCTGTCCGGGGGCATCTACCGCGACTGCCACATCCACGACTTCGACATCCTGCGCTGGGTGACCGGCAGGGAGGCCGACACCGTCTACGCGACCGGGGCCAACCGGGGCGAGGCGTTCTTCGCGGAGGCGGGGGACGTCGACACCAGCGCCGCGCTGCTCACCATGGACGACGGCACGCTCGTCACCCTGCAGGGTTCCCGGTACAACGGCGCCGGGTACGACGTGCGGATGGAGCTGGCGGGCACCCTGCGCACCTGGGCGGTCGGCCTCGACCCGCGTGTCCCGCTGACCAGCGTCGAGGGCCTGCAGCCGCCGGGCGAGCCCTGGCCCGACTTCGCGGCGAGGTTCGAGCCCGCCTACGTCGCCGAGCTCGACGCGTTTCTCGGCGCGGCGCGGGGGGAGACGGAGAGTCCCTGCACTGTCGAGGACGCCCTCGCGGCGCTCTACCTCGCCGAGGCCGCGGAGCTCTCCCGGCGCGAGGGCCGTCCGGTGCGCGTCACGGAGGTGATCGTGTGAGAAGAGGCGGCCCTGTGCGAGAGCCCGGTGGCTCCGGCCCGGTCCTGACGGCCGGAGCGCCCATCTCCTGGGGCGTCTGCGAGGTCCCCGGCTGGGGACGGCAGCTGGATCGTTCCCGGGTGCTCGCCGAGATGAGGGAGCTGGGCCTGACGGCCACCGAGCTCGGCCCCGACGGGTTCCTGCCGCCCTCGCCGACGCGCTGCCGCTCCCTGCTCGCGGAGTACGGGCTGCGGGCGGTGGGCGGGTTCGTCCCCGTCGTGCTGCACGAGGCCGACCACGACCCGCTCCCGGTCGTCCGGGCCGCGATGCGCGCCTTCATGGACGGCGAGGTGGACGTGGTCGTGCTGGCCGCCTCCACCGGCGGCGAGAGCTACGACGCCAGGCCGGAGCTGGACGCGGCCGCCTGGAAGATCCTCATGGGCAACCTGCGCCGGATCCTCAAGAACGCCAAGGAGTTCGGCAGGACCGTCACCCTGCACCCGCACATCGGGACCGTGGTGGAGAACCGGGAGGAGGTCCAGCGGGTGCTCGACGACAGCTCCATGCCGCTCTGCCTCGACACCGGCCACCTCCTCGCGGGCGGCACCGACCCCGCCGAGCTGGTCTCCCGGGCCGCGGGACGGATCGCGCACGTCCACCTCAAGGACGTGGACGCCGCCATGGCCGGGCGGGTCAGGGCGGGCGAGCTGACCTACACCCAGGCTGTGAAGGACGGCCTCTACCTGCCGCTGGGCCGGGGCGACGTGGACCTCCCCGCCATCGTCGGCGGCCTGACCAGGGCAGGGTACGACGGCTGGTACGTCCTGGAGCAGGACGTCGTGCTGGGTCCCTCCGACGGCGATGCCGGTTCCGGGGGTCCCATGGAGAACGTCCGCGAGAGCCTGGCGTACCTGAGGAACCTCACCGGCGACGAGACCGGGCCGCCCGGGGGCGGCGCACCGGGACACGGCGTACCGGGACACGGCGGATCGGGAGGCGGCGAGCCCGGGAGCGGCGTGACCGGGAACGGCGGTCCGAAGAGCGACGGTCCGGAGAGTGGCGTGCCGGGACACGGCGGGCCTGGAGGTGACGGGTCCGGAAGCGGCGGGCCGGGGAGTGACGGGTCCGGAAGCGGCGGGCCGGGGAGTGGCGGGCCGCCCGGCGGGGGGCGCGCATGATCGAGGTTCTGGCCATGGGACGGGCCGGGGTGGACATCTACCCGCTGCAGGTGGGGGTGTCGCTGCGCGAGGTCGAGACCTTCGGCAAGTATCTGGGCGGCAGTCCCACCAACGTGGCCGTGGCCGCCGCCCGGCTGGGCCGTTCCAGCTCGGTGATCACCAGGACCGGCGACGACCCGTTCGGGCTCTTCGTGCACGACGCGCTGCGCGAGTACGGGGTCGACGACGGCTTCGTCACCCCGGTCGCGCACCTGCCCACCCCGGTGACGTTCTGCGAGATCCGGCCGCCGGACGACTTTCCCCTCTACTTCTACCGCTTCCCCAAGGCCCCCGACCTGGAGATCTTCCCCGAGGAGCTGGACCTGGAGGCCGTCGCGGGGGCCCGGCTCTTCTGGGCGACCGTCACCGGGCTGTCCCAGGAGCCCTCCAGGAGCGCGCACCTCGCGGCCTGGCGGGCCAGGGGGCGCGCGCCGCACACCGTGCTGGACCTCGACTACCGCCCGATGTTCTGGTCCGGGGCGGAGGAGGCCCGCGAGCAGGTGCGCGAGGCCCTGCGCCACGTCACGGTGGCGGTGGGGAACCTGGACGAGGCCGAGGTGGCGACCGGCGTCCGCGAGCCGCGCGAGGCCGCCGAGGCGCTGCTGGACGCGGGCGCCGAACTCGCGATCGTGAAACGGGGCGCGGACGGGGTCCTCGGCATGACCGCGGACGAGACGGTGGAGGTGCCGCCGGTGCCGGTGGAGGTGGTCAACGGCCTCGGCGCGGGAGACGCCTTCGGCGGCGCCCTCTGCCACGGCCTCCTCGAAGGCTGGCCGCTGGAGACCACGCTGCGGTTCGCCAACGCGGCCGGGTCCATCGTCGCGGGACGGCTGGCCTGCGCCCCGGCGATGCCGCGGATCGACGAGGTGATGGACGTGCTCGGCGCGAACGGTGGCGGCCCGGCAGGGGTGGGAGAGACATGAACGAGCGAGAGCACCGGACGCTCATCGACACGCGGGCCCGCTTTCCCGGGCGGATCGCCGAGGCGGCGGAGGCGCGGCGGCGCGGGAGGCCGCTGGAGGAACGCGACCGGCTCCTGATCGTCGCCGCCGACCACACGGCCAGGGGCGTCGTCGGCGTCGGAAGCCGTGCCGGGGCGATGGAGAGCCGCGTCGAGCTGCTGGAACGCCTGTGCGTGGCGCTGGCCAGGCCCGGCGTGGACGGCGTGCTCGGCACCCCCGACGTCGTCGAGGACCTCCTGCTGCTCGGCGCGCTGGAGGACAAGGTCGTGATCGGGTCGATGAACCGGGGCGGCCTGCACGGGTCGGCCTTCGAGTTCGACGACCGCTTCACCGCCTACGACACCTCCTCGATCGTCCGGGCGGGTCTGGACGGCGGCAAGATGCTGTGCCGGATCGGCATGGACGACCTCACCACCGCCCGCACCCTGGAATCGTGCGGACGGGCCGTCACCGAGCTCGCCTCGCACGGCCTGGTCGCGATGGTCGAGCCGTTCTGGTCCCGGCGGGCGGGCGGCGCGATCACCCACGACCTGTCACCCGAGGGGGTCATCCGGTCCATGCACGTCGCCCAGGCGCTCGGCGCGACCTCCGCGCGCACCTGGCTGAAGATCCCGGTCGTGGACGGCATGGAACGGGTGATGCGGGCCACCACCCTGCCGACGCTGCTCCTGGGGGGCGACCCGGGCGGCACGCCGGAGCTCACCTACGCGTCCTGGCGCGAGGCCCTGCGACTTCCCGGCGTGCGGGGTCTGGTGGTGGGCCGCGCGTTGCTGTATCCCTCCGATGACGACGTGGCCGCGGCCGTCGACACCGCCGCGGCGATGCTGGAGGTGACATGAACGGTGCCGTGAACGCGAGACCGGGCCGGGGCCGCACCCGTGAAGGAGCGGACGGGAGACCGGGCCAGAGCCGCATCCGTAAGGGAACGGACGGGAGACCGGGCCGGAGCCTCACCCGTGAGGGAACGGACGGGAGACCGGCGGGCCGGGGTGGCGGCGCAGGGAAGGAGCGGTCATGACCTTCATCCCCGCGGGAAGCACCGCGCGGGCGCCGTGGGCGCTGTCGATCACCCCGGAGGCGGCCGGGTGGACGTACGCCGGACTCCGCGTGCTCTGCCTGTCCGGTGAGGGCGTGGAGTTCGGCACCGGCGACGAGGAGATGCTGGTCCTGCCGCTGTCGGGCGAGTGCGTGGTCGAGTGCGACGGGGAGCGGCTCGCGCTGGACGGCAGGACCTCGGTCTTCCACGCGGTCACCGACTTCGCGTACCTGCCCGTCGGCGCGACCGCGCGGATCACCGGCGAGGGCCGCTTCGCCCTCCCCGCCGCCCGCGCGACCAGGCGCCTCCCCGTGCGGTACGGCCCCGCCGAGGCCGTCCCCGTCGAGGTGCGCGGGACAGGCTCGGCGAGCCGCCAGGTCAACAACTTCTGCGCCCCCGGCGCCTTCGACTGCGACAAACTCGTCGCGGTGGAGGTGCTCACCCCCGGCGGCAACTGGTCGTCGTACCCGCCGCACAAGCACGACACGGCCTCCGAGCACGAGGCCGTGCTGGAGGAGATCTACTACTTCGAGGGCGGCCCCGGCTACCAGCGGGTGTACGGCACCCACGACACCCTGGCCGAGGTCTCGGGGGGCGACGTGGTGCTCGTCCCGCACGGCTACCACGGCCCGTCGATGGCGGCCCCCGGCTACGACCTCTATTACCTGAACGTGCTGGCCGGGCCCGCGCCCGAACGGTCGATGGCCTTCTGCGACGACCCCCGGCACGCCTGGATCCGCTCCTCGTGGGCACAGCAGCAGATCGACCCGAGGCTCCCGATGACGAAGGCCCTGTAGGGCCCTGTCGGGCCCTGTGAGGAGTTGCGATGAGACTCACCGTGGCACAGGCGCTCCTGCGGTTCCTCGCGAACCAGTGGTCGGAGCGCGACGGCGTCGAACACCGGCTGGTGGCCGGATGCCTGGGCATCTTCGGCCACGGCAACGTCGCCGGGATCGGGCAGGCCCTCGCCGAGCGGGGCGCGGGCACGGACGGCGACCTCCCGTACTACCTGGCGCGCAACGAGCAGGCCATGGTGCACACCGCCGTCGGCTACGCGCGGGCCCGAAACCGGCTGTCCACCCTCGCCTGCACCTCCTCGATCGGCCCCGGCGCCACCAACATGGTCACCGGGGCGGCGCTGGCCACGATCAACCGGATCCCGGTGCTGCTGCTGCCCGGCGACGTCTTCGCCACCCGCGCCGCCGACCCGGTCCTGCAGCAGCTGGAGGACCCCCGCTTCCCCGACGTGACCGTCAACGACGCGCTGCGCCCCGTCTCCCGGTTCTTCGACAGGATCAACCGGCCCGAGCAGCTCCTCGCGGCCCTCCCCGCCGCGATGCGCGTGCTCGCCGACCCGGCCGAGACGGGCGCGGTCACCCTGGCGCTGCCGCAGGACGTGCAGGCGGAGGCGTACGACTGGCCGGAGGAGCTGTTCGCCCGCCGGGTGTGGCACGTGGCGCGTCCCGTCCCCGAGCCCGCCGCGCTGGCGCGGGCGGCGGCGCTGGTGAGGCGGTCGCGGCGGCCGCTGATCGTGGCGGGGGGCGGGGTGGTCTACAGCGAGGCGTGGGAGACGCTGGCCGCGTTCGCCGCCGACCACGGCGTCCCGGTGGGGGAGACCCAGGCGGGCAAGGGGACGCTGCCGTACGACCACCCCTGCGCGGTCGGCGCGATCGGGCACACCGGCACCGCCGCCGCCAACGACCTGGCCCGCGACGCCGACCTGGTCATCGGGGTCGGCACCCGCTACACCGACTTCACCACCGCCTCCCGCACGCTCTTCGGCGAGGCCGCGTTCCTCAACGTCAACGTCGCGGCCTTCGACGCCGCCAAGCACTCCGGCGAGACGCTCGTCGCCGACGCCCGCGAGGCGCTGCGCGCCCTGGACCTCGGCGACTGGAGCGCCGACCCCGGCTGGACCGCGAGGGCGACGCGCCTGACCCACGAGTGGCAGGAGCAGGTCTCCCTGCTGACGACCGGGGACGCGCTCACCCAGCCGGTGGTGCTCGGCATGGTCAACGAGGTGGCCCGGCCCTCGGACGTGGTGGTCAACGCGGCCGGGTCGATGCCCGGCGACCTGCACAAGCTGTGGCGGGCGAGCGACCCGAAGTCCTACCACGTCGAGTACGGCTACTCCTGCATGGGCTACGAGATCGCCGGAGGGCTCGGGGTGAAGCTGGCCGCGCCGGAGCGCGAGGTGTTCGTGCTGGTCGGCGACGGGTCCTACCTGATGATGGCCCAGGAGATCGCCACCGCCGTGCAGGAGGGCCTCAAACTCGTCGTGGTGCTGGTCGACAACCGCGGCTTCGCCTCCATCGGCGGCCTGTCGGAGGCGGTCGGCGCGGGACGCCTGGGCACCGCCTACCGGATGCGCGGGGCCGGGGGCGCGCTGGACGGCGCCCTCCTCCCGGTCGACCTGGCCGCCAACGCGGCCAGCCTGGGCGCCGACGTGATCCGCGCCGACGGCCCCGAGTCCCTGCGGGTCGCGCTCACCAAGGCGAGGGAGGCCGTCGGCACCACCGTCGTGTACGTCGAGACGGTCCCGGGTCCCGGTCCCCGGACCACGGCCTGGTGGGACGTCCCGGTGGCGGAGGTGTCGGGGCTGCCGGAGGCCCGCCGGGCCCGCGCCGCCTACGAACAGGCCAAACGGGACCAGCGCACCTACCTGTGAGGTCCTCCCTGTGCGGTCCTCGCGCGATTGTGGCCGTGGGTACCTTTGAGGTCCTTGTGCGGTTGTGGCCGTGGGTGCCTTTGAGGTTCTCGTGCGGTTGTGGCCGCGGGTGCCTGTGAGGTCCTCGCGCGCCAGCGCCCGCGAGTGTCTGTGAGGTTCTCCCGGGGCTACGGCTTCGCGGCGGGTTCCGGGTCCGGCTGGAAGCCCCTGGCGAGGAACACGATCAGGGCCACCAGGACGACGGCGGGCACGAACGCCACCCGGATGTCCACCGTGTCGTTGAGCGTCCCGACCACGGCGGCGCCGACGAGGAAGCCGACGTAGTTGAACAGGTTGACCCGCGCGATCGCGGTCTCGGCCCCGGCGCCCAGCCGGCCCGCGGCCGAGAACGACTGCGGGGCGATGACGGACAGGCCGATGCCGATCAGGCCGAACGACACGACGGCCACCGCGATCCCGGGCGCGACGACGACCCCCAGCGTCCCCACGGCCGCGATCACCGCGCCCGCCCGGACCACCGGCGCCGGGCCGTACCTGCGGACGGCGAGGTCGCCGGGGACCCGGGCCAGGAGCATGGTCGCCTGGTAGACGAAGTAGGCGAACGGCACCAGCCAGCCGCTCGCCGCCAGCGCCTTCTCCATGTAGACGGTGCTGTAGTTGGAGACCGCCGCGTCGCCGACGTACAGGAAAGCCATCGCCAGGCAGAGCGGGATGATCGGCCGCCACGGCACCCGGGCCGCCACGTGCGCGGCCTGTTCGGCGGACCTCTCCTCCTCCCGCCCGTAGAGGCGGGGAAGCATGGTCACCGAGATCGTCGCGCCGATCAGCACCGGGACGGAGAAGGACCAGCGAAGCTCCACGCCGAGCTCGCTGAAGACGGAGTTGAACCCGGCCCCCAGCATCGAGCCGACGCTCCACACGGCGTGGAAGCCGGTCAGCACGCTCATGCCGTACCGGCGTTCGACCGCGACCGCCTGCATGTTCATCGCCGCGTCCACCGCGCCGACGAAGAGGCCGAACACGGCGCTGAGCGCGTACAGGCCGGCGAGCTGGTCGTTCCAGCCCGACAGGATCACCGCGGTGCAGACGCCGACCTGGGAGATCCGCAGGACCGGGGCGCTGCCGTACCGGCTCGCCAGGAGACCCGCGACCGCGCTGCCGACCCCGGCGATCACCGGTACGAGCAGCAGGACCAGGGTGAGGTCGCCGTCGCTGAGCCCGAACCTGTGCTGGAGGTCGACCACATGGGTGAGCAGGGTGGCGAAGCAGAGGCCCTGGACGAAGAAGGCCGCCCAGGTCGCCACGCGCGCCTGCCGGTCACGTGGGGTCGGCATGACGACCTCCGGGGAACATGAGGGAGATTCAAGTTCCGCCAGGTTATGGGCGGGTTACTCACGGGTCAATGGCCGGTCACCCGCCGGTTCCACCGGCACGGCCAGCGGCGGGGCGAGGTGGGGCGAGGCGGGGCGGGACTGGCTCACGGTGCCGCGGGCCCGGACCTCCGGGACGTGCCTACGCTCTCGTGCCGCCGCCGGGGGTTCGAACCTCGGGGACGTGCCGTGGCTGTCGCGTCGCGACGTGGGGTCCGGACCTCCGGGACATGCCGTTGCTCCCGTGCCGCTGACGGAGCCCCGGCAGGGATTATGGTCGAAGGGTGGAGAGTCCCCGTTCCCCAGCCGTCCGCCGCCACGCCCCCGAGCCACGTCCCGCCGACCTGAGGGCCGGGGACACCGACCGCGAGAGGGTGGCCGCCGTGCTGGGCGACGCGCTCGCCGACGGGCGCCTCGACCACGAGGAGCACGACGAGCGCGTCGAGGCCCTCTACCGCGCCCGCACGCTGGGAGAGCTCTCCGCGCTCACCGCCGACCTGCTGCCGCCCGAGGCGCAGCCGCTCCGCACCGACGTCCGCCCGGTGGCGGCGTTCTTCAATTCCGAGGAGCGTTCGGGCCGCTGGGTCGTGCCGACCCGGTTCACGGCCACCGCGATCTGCGCCAACGTCAAGCTCGACCTGCGTGACGCGCTGCTCCAGTCCAGCCACGTGACCCTGCACGTCACCGTGATGGGCGGCACCCTCACCCTGATCGTCCCCGAGGGCGTGCGGATCGAGATGCCCGCCTCGGCGTTCATGGGCGGGAAGAGGAACCAGGTCCCGGCCTCGCCCGACGGGCCGGTCATCGAGATCACCGGCGTCGTCACGTTCGGGAGCATCGTCGCCAAGTCCCCCAAGCGCCCGCGCCGCTCCTGGTTCCGCCGCTGACGCCGTCTCCGGGTCAGCGGCCGGCCCCCGGTCCTCAGCGGCCGGCCCCGCAGTCCCCAGCTGACGGCCCGCGGTCCTCAGCTGGCGCTGTCGAAGTTGATCGCGCTGTAGGCCCGGAGCTTCCAGAGCTGATGCTCGCTCTCGATCTTCCGTATCGTCCCGGAACGGCCGCGCATGACCAGGGAGTTGGTGATGGCCCTCCCCGCGCGGTAGCGGACGCCCTGCATCAGCTCGCCGTCGGTGATCCCGGTGGCCGCGAAGAACACGTCGTCGGACCTGACCAGGTCGTCGGTGCTCAGCGTGGCGTCGAGGTCGAGGCCCGCGTCCAGTGCCCGGCGGCGCTCGGCGTCGTCCTGCGGCCAGAGCCTGCCCTGGATGACGCCGCCCAGGCACTTGAGCGCGCACGCGGCGATGATGCCCTCCGGGGTGCCGCCGACGCCGAGCATCAGGTCGACGCCCGTACCCACCCGGGCCGCCATGATCGCACCGGCCACGTCGCCGTCGGTGATGAGCCTGATCCGGGCGCCGGTGTCCCGGATCTCCCGGATGATCTTCTCGTGGCGGGGGCGGTCGAGGACGACCACGGTCACGTCCGAGGGCTCGCCGCCCTTGGCGCGGGCCACCGCGGCGATGTTGTCGGCCACCGGGGCGTTGATGTCCACCGAGGAGGCGGCCTCGGGGCCGGTGACCAGCTTGTCCATGTAGAAGACGGCCGACGGGTCGTACATCGAGCCGCGCTCGCTGACCGCGATCACCGAGATGCCGTTGGGCATGCCGAGCGCGGTGAGCCGGGTGCCGTCGATCGGGTCCACGGCCACGTCGCACGCCGCGCCGCTGCCGTCGCCCACGTGCTCGCCGTTGTAGAGCATCGGCGCGTTGTCCTTCTCACCCTCGCCGATCACCACCACGCCGCTCATGGACACCGTGTTGATCAGCTGGCGCATGGCGTTGACCGCGGCGCCGTCGGCACCGTTCTTGTCACCTCGCCCGACCCAGCGGGCACCGGCCATCGCGGCCGCCTCCGTGACCCTGACCAGCTCCATGGCGAGGTTGCGATCGGGTGCGTGCTCTCCCGCGGCGAGGGCGTCGGGAACGGACGTCTCATCGGACATGGTGGGAAACCCCTCTCGTGGTTAATGCAACGATCGTAGTTGGCACCCCTCTGACCGGTCGGCGGAGGATAATGTGCCCACCATGAGCAGCGACACGGAACGACTGGTGAAAGGCGTGGGTGCGCGGACCTCCGAGCGGGGTGCCGCCACGCGCGTCGCGCTCCTGTCCGCCGCGAGGGAGATCTTCGTCACGAGCGGTTTCGCCGAGACCGGGGTCACCGACGTGGTCGCCCGCGCGGGAGCGAGTGTCGGAAGTCTTTACCACCACTTCTCCGGCAAGGCCGACCTCTACCTCACCCTGTTCGAGGAGTTCCAGACCCGTCAGACCCAGCGGACCAAGCAGGCGGTCCAGGATTCCCGGGCCGACGGCGAGAGCGACCCGATGCGGCTGTTCATCGCGGGGGCCCGCGCCTACCTGGAGGGCTGCCTCGCCGAACGGGAGATCTCCGCGCTGTTCCTGCGCGGAGACGGGCCGCCCGGGTTCGAGCTGATCATGCGCGACCGGCTCCGGCAGTGGGCCAACCGCAACGCGGCCCTGTTCGAGGGCGACGAGGGGGCGCTGGTCGTGGTCCTCACCGGCGCGCTCGCCGCCGCGGTCTCCGAGGTCGCCCTGTCCGACGACGAGGACGCCTCCCGGGCCCTGGCCGAGGACGTGCTCACCATCATCGCCCAGATCCGCCGCCCCTGAAATCGCCCGGATCCGTCACCTCCGAGGATCGCCCGGATCCACGGTCTCCGAGGACCGCTCGGATCCGCCACCTCCGAGGAGCGCCCGGATCCACGGTTTCCGAGGACCGCTCGGATCCGCCACCTCTGAGGATCGCCCGGATCCGCGGCCCCTGAGGCCGGACCGCCCTCCCGAACGGATAGTGTCGGCAGTCGTGCAAAAGTTCACTCAGGGCTTCTACGGCTACGTGTTCGCGATGGCGGTCTGTCTGGGCGCCGTCGGCCTATTTCTGCTGGTCACGCCGCAGAGCAGGACCGAGCACATCCCCAGGGTCGACTACTCGATCGCCCTGGCCGACCTGCGCCGTACGGCGCCCTTCCAGGTGTGGGCCCCCGAGCCCGTCGCCGCCGGATGGGTCCCGAACAGCTCCCGGAACACGAACACCAACGGCGTCACGACCTGGCGGCTCGGTTTCGCCACGGCCAAGCGCTTCCACGCGATGCTCGCCCAGAGCAACGAGAAGCCCGCGGCCGGGTTCGCCAACCGGCTCTCCAACACCTCCACGGTCACCGGCACCGTCCAGATCGACGGCGTGACATGGGAGCAGCGCCTCCGCGAGGACAAGGACCAGCGCTCCCTCGTACGGTTCCTGCCGGACGTCACGATCGTCGTCACCGGCACCGCCCCGTGGGACGAGCTGTCGGCCCTGGCCGGATCCCTCAAGCAGCAGCCGAAGGTCACCTCCTGAGGTCCGCCGGCCGGGCCGCTGCCAGGCCGCTGCCGGACCGTTCAGGCTGCCGGGCCGCCGCCGGATCGTTCAGAAGGGGGCGTCTCCGGCCGGGTCGGGCTGCCGCCGCTGCGCCATGGCCGCCGCGAGCTTCACCCTGGCCCCCTGGAGCCACTCCTCGCAGACCGCGGCCAGCCTCTCGCCGCGCTCCCAGAGCTCGATCGACTGTTCCAGGGTGAGCCCGCCCGCCTCAAGACTGCGGACCACCTCGGTCAGCTCCTCGCGCGCCTGCTCGTACGACGGTGTCTTCTCATCGGCCACGCACCCCACCTTAGAACGTGCCCCGGGGATCTTCGGCCCGTGACATCCACCCGGCGCCTCGCCGTACCGTCCGCGTCCCGGCCGGAGGTGATCCGCGGGTGCCTCCCCGGTCGCTCCACCGTGGCGCGGGGCTGGGAGGATGCTCGGATGAGCGTTCGCGACGCGACCCCGGAGGACATCCCCGAGCTGGTGCGTCTCCGTGAGGTCCTGGCCGACCGGATGGCCCAGGACGGCAGCTATCCGGTCGAGGAGGAGTGGCAGGGGGCCTACGCGGAGAGCCTGGAGGAGCGGCTGGGCAGCTCCGACACGGCCGTCTACGTGGTGGACGCCCCCGGGCGGGGGCTGGCGGCGTGCGGGATCGGCCTCATCTTCGACCGCTTCCCCGGGCCCAGCCTTCCCGATGGCCGCTACGGCTACGTCCAGGGCATGGCCACCGACCCCCTCCACCGGCGCCGGGGACACGGCCGGGCCATCATGGGCGCCCTCCTGGACTGGTACCGCGACAGCGGGGTCCGCAGGGTCGACCTGCACGCCACCTCCGACGCCGAGCCCCTCTACCGGCAGCTCGGCTTCGTCGACGACGGCTATCCCTCGCTCACGTGGCGGCCTCGCTCCTGACCGTCACCCGGTCGTCGGGGAAGCGCACCGTCAGCTCGTCGCCGGGGGAGACCTCGCTCGCGAGGCGTACGACATCGCCCGAGGGGCGCTGCACGATCGCGTAGCCGCGCTCCAGCGTGGCGGCCGGGGACAGCGAGACCAGGCGGGCGCGCAGGTGCTCCAGCGAATCCTGGGCGCGGTCCAGGGAGGCGGTGAGGGAGCGTCTCGCCCGGTCCCTGAGCTGCTCGGCCTGCTCGGCCCTGCGCTCGACCTCGCGCACCGGGTCGGCGAGGGAGGGCCGGGAGCGGGCCGCCGCCAGCCAGGCCGTCTCGCGGTCGAGCCAGCCGCCCGCCACCCTGCGGCCCCGGTCGCGGAGCTGGCGGATCAGCGTCATCTGCTCGCCGACGTCCGGGACCACCTTCTTCGCCGCGTCCGTCGGCGTGGACGCGCGCACGTCGGCGACGAGGTCGAGCAGCGGGTTGTCCTGCTCGTGGCCGATCGCGCTGACCACGGGTGTGCGGCACGCCGCGACCGCCCGGACGAGGGCCTCGTCGGAGAAGGGCAGCAGGTCCTCCATCGACCCGCCGCCTCGCGCGACCACGATGACGTCGACCTCGCCGTCCGCGTCGAACTTGCGCAGCGCCTCGGTGACCTCGCCGACCGCGTACGGCCCCTGCACGGCCACCGGCTCGACCTTGAACCGCACGGCGGGCCAGCGGCGCCGCGAGTTCTCCAGCACGTCGCGCTCGGCGGCCGAGTCGCGACCGCAGATCAGCCCGACCGTGCCCGGCAGGAACGGCAGCCGCCGCTTCCTGTCGACACCGAAGAGCCCCTCGGACGCGAGCAACTGGCGCAGCCGTTCCAGCCGCGCCAGCAGCTCGCCGACCCCGACGGGCCGCAGTTCCAGCGCGGTGAACGCGAAGGAGCCCTTGTTGACCCAGAAGTCGGGCTTCAGATGGGCCACGATCCTGGCGCCGTCGACCGGCCTGGGGAGGGTCGCCTCGTACACGCCGCGCGGGCAGGTGACCCGCGCCGACACGTTGGCCACCGGGTCGCGCAGGGTGAGGAACACCGTGCCGCCGCGGGCGGTCAGCTCGGTGATCTGCCCCTCGACCCAGACGGTGCCGAGCTTGCCGATCCAGCCGCCGACCATCTGCAACACCGTGCGGACCGGGAGGGGCTGCTCAGGGGTGGTCTTCGAGCTCATGGCCGGGAGCCTACGCGCCGGGCGTGACTATTCCGCGGCCTCCAGCTTGGCCAGGCGGTTCTCGTACATCCGCACGACGGCCTCGCGGTTGCCGGTGGCCCGCTCGTAGGTGATCAGCTCCAGGATCTGCCCGGCCGTCCTGCCCCGCATCCGCGCCCGCAGGGACGCGACCGTCAGGTCCGCGTAACCGGGCAGCGGCTCGGTGAGCGCGGAGGCCGTCCCCGAGGAGGCGCCGGTCGCCGTGGCGGCCGTCACCTCGGAGAGCCCGGCCGCCTCGGGAGCCGCGGCCCTGGTCTCCGTCACCTCGACCACCGCGGCGTCCGAGCCCTCGGGCTTCGCGGTCTCGATCTTCGTCACCTCGACCTTCACCGCGGAGGGGGTCTCCAGCACGGCCTCCACGGGGGCGTTCGCCGTGCCGTTCGCCGCGGCGCTCGTCAGGGCGCCGCCCTCCTCGCTCCCGGCCGCGCTTTCGGTCACGTTCTCCGTGGTGGCGGCCTTGGTGGTCTTACGGGTCCTGGTCGCCCTGGGCTTCGGAGCGGGCTTGGCGGTCTCGGACGCGGCGGCTTCGGAGGTGGTGGTCTTGGACGCGGTGGTCTCGGGCGTGGTGGTCTCGGACTCCGCGGTCTTGGACTTCGCGGCCCTGGACTTCACCGTCTTGGAACCCGTGGCTTCGGAGGCCACGGTCTCGGAGGCCACGGTCTCGGGCGTGGAGGTCTCGGGTGTGGCGGTCCCGGCGGCCGGGGCCTTCCCGGCGGCCGGGGCCTTGGCCCGGGTGGCCCTGGGCTTCTTGGCGGGGGCCTCGGCGACCGCGCCCGCCTCTGCGGCCTGGGACTCCGCGGTCTGAGACTCGGCGGCCTGGGCCTCGGTGGCCTCGGGCTTCGCCGCCTCCGGCTTCGCGGCGGGAGCCTTGGCGCGGGTGGCCCTGGGCTTCCTGGCGGGGGTCTTGACCTCGGGAGCAGTGGCCTCCGCGGCCTCCTTGACGGCCTCCTCGGTCTCCTTGACCTCCGGGGCCTCGGTGGCCTTCGTGGAGTCAGTGGGTTCGGCGGCCGGGGCCTCCGCGACCTTGGCTTCCGTGACCTTGGCTTCGACGGCTTCGGCGGCTTCGGCGGTGGCCGGGGCCTTCTCGGTCTCCGTCTTCGGGGTGGAAGGGGCCTGCGTGGCCTTCGCCTTCGTGTCGGCCGGGGCCTCCGCGACGGCCGGGGTTTCGGTCTCCACGGCGCCGGAAGCCTTCACGGCCTTCGCCCCCGTCCCCGCCTCAGCCTCCGAGGCGGTGGGAGCTTCCACGTCGGCGGGAGCCTTCGCGGTGGTGGAGGTCTCAGCGGCGACGGCCTCGGCCTTGGTCTCGGCGGGCTTCGCCGTGGTGGTCTCGGACTCCGGAGCGGCGGGCGCCTCGGTGCTTCCGGCGGTGGCGGCCGGGGCGTCGACAGCCTCGGCGCTGGCCTCGGGAGCCTTCACCTCGGGAGTGGAGGGCGTCGCGGTGTCGGGCTTGGTGGGGCTGAAGATGACAGGGTCGGGAGTGGTCTTGGTCCCGTTGCTCTCGGCGGCGGGCCTGCTCGCGGCCTTCTCCGGGCGCGGCGCGAAGATGACGGGCTCGCGGCGGGTGGGCTGCCCCGCCTGGTCCGTGGCCTTCTCACCGGTCTCCGCGGGCGTGTCGCCGGCCTTCCCGAAGGGCGTGTCGGCCTCGCCCTGGCCGGAGCCGCCCCTGAACCTGGTCCGGACGCGGTCGCCGAGGAGCAGAGCCTGGCCGACCCCGCTCAGCGCGCTCTGCAACATGTGCAGCGGCAGGTCTTTTGCCTTTTGTGTGACATTGCGAATCATGTCGGGGACTGACATATCGTCTCCCTGGGAGGTCTGTATCGAGAAGGCTAGTGTGGCAAGACTTGTGCCGCATGAGCTCGTGGGACGTATGGGCTGTCTCGCGGACGTGTCCACGTAGCATAAGAGCATGACCTCAGACACCCCCGCGACCCGACGCGTACTAGTGGCGAAGCCCCGTGGTTACTGCGCCGGGGTCGATCGCGCGGTCCAGGCCGTGGAGAAGGCGCTGGAGCAGTACGGCGCCCCGATCTACGTCCGTAAGCAGATCGTCCACAACACCCATGTGGTCAAGACGCTGGAGCAACGCGGGGCGATCTTCGTCGAGGAGACCGAGGAGGTGCCCGAGGGCGCCATCGTCGTCTTCTCCGCCCACGGGGTCTCCCCGGCGGTCCACCAGGAGGCCGCCCTGCGCGGTCTCAGGACGATCGACGCCACCTGCCCCCTGGTGACCAAGGTGCACAACGAGGCCAAGCGCTTCGCCTCCCAGGACTACGACATCCTCCTCATCGGCCACGAGGGCCACGAGGAGGTCGAGGGCACCGCGGGCGAGGCGCCCGACCACGTCCAGCTCGTCGACGGCCTGCACTCGGTCGACACCGTGCGGGTCAAGGATCCCGAGCGGCTGGTCTGGTTGTCGCAGACCACGCTGTCGGTGGACGAGACGACCGAGACGGTCACCCGGCTCAAGGAACGCTTCCCCAATCTGATCGACCCCCCGAGCGACGACATCTGCTACGCCACCCAGAACCGCCAGGTCGCGGTCAAGGAGATCGCCGCGCAGGCCCAGCTGGTCATCGTCGTCGGCTCGGAGAACTCCTCCAACTCCAAGCGGCTGGTCGAGGTCGCCCTCGACCACGGGGCCGACGCCTCCTACCTGGTCGACGACGCCTCGCTCATCGACGACGCCTGGTTCGACGGCGTCACCACGGTCGGCGTGACGAGTGGCGCCTCTGTGCCCGAGGAGCTCGTCGCCGAGGTCCTGGCCCGCCTGGCGCGCAACGGCTTCGGGGACGTCGAGGAGATCGAGTCCGTCCACGAGAGCGTGCGCTTCGCGCTCCCGCACGAGCTGCGCAAGGACCTGCGCGCCACGGTCTGAGCCCGGCCACGCCGCCCCGAGACCGGGCGCCTCCCTCGGAAGGTCCCCTCCCCTGAGGGACCTCGTCATCAGGCGCCCTCTCGGGAGACCCCTACCCGAGGGACACCCGTCGTCAGGTGCCTCCCTCGGGAGACCCTCACCCGAGGGACCCCGTCATCACCCGTCATCAGACGCCTCCCCCAGCGGATCCCCCTCGAGAACCCATCCGTGGGCCCGGGGATCCCGTCACAGGTGAGATCCGGCCGCTACTGGCCCTCGCGCGGGGTGCCGTACACCTTGGGCTCGAAGTATCCCTCCGGCTCGGGGGCGAAGGCGGTGCCGTCGCCGTCGCCTCCGCTCCTCGGGCGGGGGACCGAGGCCTTGGTCGCCCTGAGCTCCTCGCGCAGCTCGCGGACGCAGCGGGTCAGGCCACGGCGCCAGGCGATGACCAGCACCAGGAACGAGCCGCCGAACAGCCACGGGGCTCCCTGCGACAGCGCCGTGTACATGCCCAGGCCGAAGGCCTGGACGGGGGTGGCCGCGAACAGGGAGCGGACCGCCTCGATGAACGTGGTGGTCACGAAGAAGACCAGGGGCGGGGACACCACCAGCGACAGCAGGTCCCGGCGGTTCACGAGCGCCGCGGCGGCCACGCAACCGGCCACGAACGCCGCCCCGGTCAGCGCCGCCACTCCCAGCAGCGCCTGCAGCACGCTGCCTGCCAGCGTGGACGCCAGTACGAAGGCCAGCGCGCCCCGGACGGTCAGCCGGATGCCCGCGGCCCGGTCAAGCTCACTCATGCGATCACCCCGCCGGCCGGCTGCACGCCGCCTCGCTCGTTCACCACTCGCCCCCTCGACCCATGCCTCGCGGGACCCCCGCGTCGTCGACCGCGCCGCTTCCAGTGTCCGGCCGTCGGAGCCTTCAGGGAACAGTTTCTAGGGCAGGTCGTTGGCCAACCTACCGTTCAAGCGGGATACGAGAGGTGAGCTTGGCTCCTCTTGCCCGAGTAGTTCCGGCGAGGTCAGGGCGCGGGGCAGGTCCTCGACCGCCTGCGGGGTCTCCAGGTCGGTCTCGACCAGCCCCAGATCGTTCAGCTTGCGGGCGCTCACCAGCACCCGGGTCTCCAGCGAGCCGACCGTCCTGTTGTACGACTCCACGGCCCGGCTCAGCGAGCGTCCCAGGGCGTCGACGTTGCGCCCCATGCTGCTCAGCCGCTCGTACAGCTCCTTGCCGACCTCGAAGATCGCCCGCGCGTTCTCGCCGAGCGCGGCCTGCTGCCAGGCGTACTGCGCGGTGCGGAGCATGGTGATCAGCGTGGTGGGGGTGGCGATGTGGACCCGGCGGCGCATGGCGTACTCCAGCAGGGCGGGGTCGCGTTCCAGCGCCGGGGCGAGGAACGCCTCGCCGGGGATGAACAGCACCATGAACTCCGGCGCCGGGCTGAACGCCTGCCAGTAGGGCTTGGAGGCGAGCCGGTCGACGTGGTCGCGTACGTGCCGGGCGTGGGCGTCGAGCCGGACCGACTGGTGGTCGGGGTCGGCCGACTCGGCGGCCTCCAGGTAGGCGGACAGCGACACCTTGGAGTCGACCACGATGTTCTTGCCGCCGGCCAGCCGCACGATCATGTCGGGACGCAGGACACCGTCCGGCGTGGTGACGCTCACCTGCTCGTCGAAGTCGCAGAACCGCTGCATCCCGGCGATCTCGGCGACCCTGCGGAGCTGGAGCTCCCCCCAACGGCCCCTGGCCTCGGGCCGCTGCAGGGCTCGTACCAGCGAGCTCGTCTGGGCGCGGAGCTGCTCGTTGCTCTCGCGGACGACGTCGATGTGCTTGGCCAGCTCGGCGTGGGCGGCCCGCTGGCCCGTCTGGGTGTCGCGCAGCTGCGTCTCGACGCGGGCCAGGGTGTCCTTGAGCGGCTCGATCAGGTGCTCGACGGCCTGCTTGCGCTGCTCCAGCTCACCGGCCGCCTCGGCCCGGTTGGCGGCGAGCCTCGTCTCCGCCAGCTCCAGGAACCGCAGGTTGTTGACGTCGAGGGCCCGGCTGGACAGGGCCTGGAACCGTTCGGAGAGCTGTCCCTCGATGTAGACGACCTTCTCCTCGGCGATCTTCGCGCGGGCCTCGGCGTCGGCCAGGCGCGCGACGACGTCGGCGGCTCCCGAGGAGGCGCGCGCCCGGCCCAGCAGGAACCCGATCGCGAGTCCCGCGGCGAGGCCCACCGCGAGCTGGAAGGAGAGCGCCATGACATCCACCCCGGCATGATCCCAGGCCCGTCCACTCCTGGCGCGCCGACACGCTCCCGAAGCCCCGCTCCTCGAAGCGGTCACGCTCCCGAAGCCCACGCTTTTCGAGGCGATCACGCTCCCGAAGCCCACGCTTTTCGAGGCGATCACGCTCCCGGAACCGACGCTCCTCGAGGCGGTCACGCTCCCGGAACCGGCGCCCCTGGAGCCGGCCCGCTCCCGGAACGGGCACGCTCCCGGACCGGAACCGGCCCCGTTCGCACCGCGCGACTCGTACCTGTGACCTGACCGTGGCGGGTAGCAGTGGGTCATTCCGCGTAAACTCGGCTCACGTGAGCCTGAGCATCGGCATCGTCGGATTGCCCAACGTCGGCAAGTCAACGCTTTTCAACGCGCTGACGAAGACCGCCAACGCCCTGGCGGCGAACTACCCGTTCGCCACCATCGAGCCCAACGTGGGCATCGTCGGCGTTCCCGACCCGCGTCTTGAGAAGCTGGCCGAGATCTTCGGATCCGCCAAGATCCTGCCGGCGAAGGTCGAGTTCGTCGACATCGCCGGTCTGGTCCGCGGCGCCTCGGAGGGACAGGGGCGAGGCAACCAGTTCCTCGCCAACATCCGTGACACCGACGCGATCTGCCAGGTCATCCGGGTCTTCGACGACCCCGACGTGACCCACGTGGACGGCGGCGTCGCCCCCGGGCGCGACATCGAGACGATCAACACCGAGCTGATCCTCGCCGACCTGCAGACGCTGGAGAAGGCGATCCCCCGCCTGCAGAAGGAGTCCAGGACCAACAAGGACCGCAAGGCCGCGCTCGACGCGGCGGAGGCGGCGTTCAAGCTCCTCGACGGCGGCACCACCCTGTACGCCGGGGCCAAGGGCGCGGGCATCGACCCGAAGGACCTGCGCGAGCTGCACCTGCTCACGGCGAAGCCGTTCCTGTACGTCTTCAACCTCGACGCCGACGAGCTGGTGGACGCCGACCTCCGGGCCAAGCTCTCGGCGCTCGTCGCACCGGCCGAGGCCGTCTTCCTCGACGCGAAGATCGAGTCGGAGCTCGTCGAGCTCGACGACGCCGAGGCGCTGGAGCTCCTGCAGTCCGTCGGCCAGGAGGAGTCGGGCCTGACCCAGCTGGCCAGGGTGGGCTTCGAGACCCTGGGGCTGCAGACCTACCTGACCGCCGGTCCCAAGGAGACCAGGGCCTGGACGATCCGCAAGGGCGCCACCGCCCCCGAGGCGGCCGGGGTCATCCACACCGACTTCCAGCGCGGCTTCATCAAGGCCGAGATCGTCTCCTTCGACGAGCTCGTGGAGGCCGGCTCCATCGCCTCCGCCCGCCAGGCGGGCAAGGCCCGCATCGAGGGCAAGGACTACGTCATGCGCGACGGCGACGTGGTGGAGTTCCGCTTCAACGTCTAGCGCGCCGACCACGAGCGGGGCCTTCCCGCCAGGTCGAGGATGGCGGCACCCCCGCCGATCCGAACGGCTCACCGGGACGGCGTCCCCGCGCCGAACTCCGTCGCGCCCGGTGGTTCGGCGGTGGTGATCGACGACTCGGGCCGCGTTCCTCCGCACCGCCGACGCGACGGCGGGCTGTGGGCGCTGCCCGGCGGAGTGATGGATCTGGGCGAGAGCATCGCCGACGCCGTGACCCGCGAAGTCCGCGAGGAGACCGGTGTGACCGTGGAGATCATCGGCCTGGTCGGCATCCACAGTGATCCGCGGCACGTGATCGCCTACAGCGACGGCGAGGTTCGCCGGCGGTTCAACGTCTGCCCGCGAGCCCGGCCGGTGTCCGGTACCGCTCACGCCACGGACGAGGCGAGCGAAGTGCGGTGGGTGTCTCCCGCGGAGCTTGATGCGCTCGACATGCACCCCACACAGCGGTTGCGCATCGGCCACGCTCTGGACGAGGCTCTCGACCAGCCGTTCCTCGGCTGAACACCGGACTGCGTTCCAGGACCGGATGTCTCGCTGGACTCCTGGGGTAGTGGGACGGCCACCCGTGGTTCCGGCTCGCCGCCCACGTCACGGTGGGCGGGACCCCTGGCGGGGCTCAGTCTGGCCGGGGGAAGAAAGTCCATTTCAAGGGGTTGTCACCCTGGGTGACGTATTTAGTGTTAAATGCGCAGGTCGCGACAGTCCGGGGGCCGTCCAGTTAGCAATGGGTGGCGTTTGAGTAATCAGCCCACGCGCTGGCCAGGGGTAATGCGCTTTTCGCGGGTCATCGGCGGCATCGGCGGCCTCGTCGGCGATCCAGACCCGGTTTGCTCAGTCATCGCGATGCCTGCAGCATAGGCGTGGCTTTCCTGGAAGAATCGGCTGGGCGGCTAGAGTAAGTGCGTCACCATGGCCAATGGGATCGGCGGCGATACGACCCCGTGCCGGTCAAGGATTGACGCGAGCGGAGGCGTGATGGCTCGAAGGTCGACGGTCCAGCGTGATCCCCGGATCGCTGGCGACCCTGAGCTGTCGGCATACCCGGACTTTCCCGACGATTCCGATCTCGATCGCGCTCCGGCGCGCGGCCGGGGCGGGTCACGCGGACGCTGGTCCGGTGGAGGCGGTCGCTGGCTGATCTGGACCGGCCGTGCCGTGCTCTGGGCGCTGATCATCGTCATCGTGGTGAACGGGGTCCGCGCGCCCTTCGAGCGCTTCACCCAGCAGAACACCCCCTCGGGCGCGGTGGCCGCGCCGGACGACGGCTTCCCCAGGGTCCAGGCCTCCGCCTTCGCGGCCCAGTTCGCCGGGGTCTATCTGAACTTCGACGGCGCCCGCCTCGCGGAGCGGGAGTCGAGACTCGCCCCCTACCTGCCCGAGGGCGCCGAGGCGCAGTTCGGCTGGGACGGTTTCGGCAACATGGTCGCTGGAGCGGTGCAACCGTACGGGATCGAGGTCGTCGACACCGACAACGCCGTCGTCACCGTCGCCTACCAGTCGGAGAACCGCCGCCAGCTCCTTTCGGTGCCCGTCTACCACGACCGGGCCTCGAAGAGGTTCGTCGTCGCCGGGCGTCCGGCCATCCTGCCCGCGCCGAGGGCGGCCGACCTGCCGCCCAAGGCCGCGCCCGAGCGCGACCGCGCCGCCGAGCAGGAGCTGCGCACCACGCTGGAGGACTTCTTCAGGGCGTACGCGGGCGACACCACCGCGCTGCAGCAGTATGCCGACGCCGGAGTCACGCTGCAGGGGTTCGGCGGCGCGTTCACCTTCCTGCAGCTCAAGGACCTCGCCGTCCCCGTCGCGGGGGGGACCGCCCGCGAGGTGACCGCGACGGTCACGTGGGGTGTGCCGTCGAAGGCGCCCCCGTCCGACGAGCCGGAGCCCGCCGACCCCGGCCAAACAGGAGGCAAGCTGGAACAGTCCTACTTGCTCACCATGGTCAAACAGGGCGATAAGTGGTTCGTCAAGGACATCCGCGGCGCATACCGATCTGTGGCGGGGTAGCGCATGATCGAATGGTGCCGGTCCACGGTGAGCAGACCCCCCTTGATCGATGAGTCGCCGGTCCGGGTTCCCGCGCCTACGCGCCGCGGGCCCGTCCCCACCCGGCGGGCACGATCGTGAGTACGGAGGACAAGAAGTGATTCTCAAGACAATGTTGCTGAGCGCGATAGAGCTCGCTCAGCCCACGGCTCCTCCGGCGGGTGTCAACACCGAGGGCCTCGCTGACTTCCTCCGCAGCTTCTTCGCACCGCTCTTCCTGGTCATCGTCTCGGTGGTGGCCCTCTTCTTCCTCTTCACCCGTGAGATCACGCGATTCGTCCAGTTCATCATCCTGGCGATCGCCATCGGAGTGATCTTCTACGTTCCGAACATCATCGAGGTGACTGCCAAGGCGATCGCGGGCGCGCTGGGCATCTCGGGGGGTTGAGACCGGCTTCGAACGGTCAAACAAGGAGAGGCGGAGAGGAGGATCACGTGGATCTGCCCACGTACACCAATATCTGGAGGATCGAGAAGCGGCTCTACAAGCTGTACGACCTACGGCTGCCGATGCCGCTCCCGATCGTCTGGATCGGTGGGTTCGTGGGAGTGCTGGCCCCGTGGTCGCTGCTGCTCTATCTTCTCGGCCTGCCCTTCGCCGCCCCCTGGCACGTCCTCTACCTGGTGCCGCCCGGTGTCGTCACCTGGCTCTCCACCCGGCCGGTGATCGAGAGCAAGAGGCTCACCGAGCTGCTCCAGTCGCAGGTCCGCTACGTGGGGGAGCCGCGCACCTGGTGCCGGATGGCCCCCCTCTCCGAGCCCGCCGAGGTCACGCTGAACGGCCGGATCTGGCGGGCCGCGCCGCAGCGCGCGACCGTGAAGGTCAAGGCGTCGCGCAAGGCCAGGCACGCCCAGTCCAAGCGCGCCGCCGCCCGTTCGCGCGAGGTGCGTCCCGCCGTGGCCGCCGCCGCGGCGGCCGCCGCCACTGCTCCGGTGGCCCGCGAGCGCGTCGCCTGGGCCGAGGTCCACGCGCCCCGCCAGGGCGCCGCCCCGGCTCTCGGCCAGGCCTCGGCCGTCGAGGCGTCTCGGGCCGTCGAGGCTCCCCGGGCCGTCGAGAGGCCCTCGGTCATCGTTCCCGTCGTTCCCGCCGTTCTCCCGATGCCCCCCGCGCCCTCTGTGTCTTCCGCGACCTCTCCGTCCTCCGTGCCTTCCGCGCCGCGCGCGCCCCGGCCCGTCGTGTCGTCCTTCTCGGTGCCCGCCGCGACCCCGGCCGCCGATCCCGCCGAGCCGGTGGCCGCCTCCGAGCTCGCCGCCTCCGAACCCGCCTCCGCCTTCGAGCCCGCCGCGCCCGCCGGATCCGTGTCCGGTACGCCGGTCGTGGGCACGGGCTCGCGACCCTCCGTCGAGCGCTCCGTCGAGCGCTCCGCCGGACGGTTCGAGGAGCGGGAGGACCACGCTCCGGCGGCCGGATCCGCCGCCGAGGGGCACGCGGGCGATTCGAGCGACGAGGCTCCGGCCGCGTCCGGCGCGACCGCGGCCCCTGCGGCCCCGGGCGCTCCCATCGGCACCGAGGCGCTGCGGCGCCTGCGCAGGCTCGCGGCCTCCGCCGAGGCCCAGCGCGCCGCCACCGCCCCGGCCGTGGCGGACACGCCCCCGGCACCGGCCGTGCCTCACGTGCCGTCCGTGTCTCCCGCGTCGACCGTGCCTCACGTGCCGTCCGTGCCGTCCGTGCCGTCCGTGCCGTCCGTGCCGTCCGTGCCGATCGTGCCGTCCGTGCCGGTGGCGCCCCCCACGGTGATCGCGCCCGCAGCGTCTTCCGAGGCTCCCGCGTCTTCTGAGTCTTCCGCGTCTTCTGAGTCTTCCGAGACCGCCGCCCCCGCCCCGAAGGCTCCCGCCAGGCAGCGGCCGGAGGCACCGGCCGTGCCGCCGCCCTCGGTTCCCGAGCCGCCCCGGGTGGAGCGGCCCCGGGTGGAAGCACCCTGGGTGGAGGCGCCCGCCGAGCGGCCGGCCGTCGTGCCCGACCCCGCCCAAAAGCCTGCGGCCCCGGACGTGCCGTCCTTCGTGCCGAGGTTCGTCGGACCGGCGCCGATCGGGCGCCGCACAGCGGAGGCGGCCGGGCTCCCACGGCAGGACGAGCTCCCACGGCAGGACGAACACGACGAGGAGAGCGCGCGGCGCCAGCACCGCAAGGGGCAGCCCGCGCCGATCGGGCGTTCGGCCGGCACGTCGCAGGCGTGGCCGCCGGAGAGGAACGCGGGCGAGCGGGGAGGGCCCGGCGCCCCCTCGGCACCCGGAGTCCAGGGAAGCGGCATGTCGATCCGCGCGGTCCCGTCGGGATCGGCCACGGCGGATCCGGTCACCCCCGCCGTACCGGTGACCGGTCCCTCGCGCGGTGAGGCCGAGACCAGGGTACGCCGGGTGGAGTCGGTGGTCGGCCGTGACTCCTCGGGCGGCTGGCGACGGCTCGCCCAGGTGGTGATCGGACCCGGCGGCGGTGGCCGTACGGACGGCTCGGAGATCGACGAGGCGCGGGCCAGGGCGGTGTTCAGCGGCAGCCGCCGGGTGGTGGTCCTGGGATGCACCGGCGGCGCCGGGCAGACCACGACCGCGCTCATGCTCGGCCACACCCTCGCCCGTTACCGGGAGGACCGGATTCTCGCGGTCGACGCCAGCACCGGCTCGCACGCCCTGTCCAGCCGGATCCAGGGCGAGTCGCCCGAGACACTGAGCTCCCTGCTCTCCGGGCTCGACAACGTCCAGGGATACCTCGGCATGCGCGCCTACACCAGCCGCTGCGCCTCGGGGCTGGAGGTCCTCGCCGGAGACAGCGACGCCGGTGCCGAGCAGCGCCTGTCCGACCGCACGCTCTTCTCCGACCGGCGGCTCGGCCAGACGATGGACATGCTCGACCGGCACTACAAGACGATCGTCGTGGACCCGGCGGCGGCCCTGGCCGCGCGGGTCCTCCCCTACGCCGACCAGCTCGTCCTCGTCGTCCCGGCCAGCGAGGACGGGCCGGACGCGGTGGCCATGACCTACGAGTGGCTCGACGGGCACGGCTGCGCCGACCTGCGCCACCGGGCGGTCATGGTCGTCAACGGGGTGAGCCGCCGCAGCATGGCCGACGTGGAGCAGGCGGAGGCGGTCGCGCGGGGCAGGTGCCGGGCGATCGTCCGGGTCCCCTGGGAGGACGCCCTCGCTCCCGGCAGGGCCGATCGGGTGGAACCGTCCCACCTGAGGGCACCGGGCCGCCGGGCGTACCTCGCCCTGGCCGGTGTCGTCGTGGCGGGCTTCGGAACGGTTCAGGCGGGTCGACCCAGCGAGGAGGAACTAGCCCAGTGATCCCCCGGGCGCGAGGAGATGTGGTGAGCGGGCGAGACGAGGTGCAGGTGGTGAGCGGGCAGGCCGGCGTCCGGGTGAGCGGGTTGGACCGGGCGTGGGTGAACGGGCCGTACGAAATCCGTACGAGCGGGTCGTACGAGGTCCGTACGAGCGGGCCGGACCGGGTCGATGCGGGTTGTTTCGAGAGGATCGGCGAGGTCCGGGCGGGTGGACGTCGTGGGATCCGGGCCGGCGAGGGGTCCGGAGGCCACGAGGGTCGCGCAGACCACAGGGGTCACGAAACCGCGCGAGCGGCGGGGGAGGGGCTGTGAGCCGCGCCTCCCGGACGCGCAGCCGCCTGGCCGTCCGATACTTCGACGATCGGATCCTGCTGACCGACTCGTCGGTCTGGGCCTACTTCAGGCTTCCCACCGTGAGCTACGAGTTCATCACTCCCGAGGAGCGGGAGGCGCTGGCCACCAACATCACGATCGCGCTGGCCGCCATCCGCATGCCCGACGCCGAGGTCCACCTCCGCGTCGCGCACCGCACCTACCCCGCCGCCGAGTGGGCGATGGCCCTGAACTCCACCTCCGACGAGGGGCCGGGCTGGCGCGACTACCTGGAGGACATGTACCGCCACGTCTGGGCCAAGGACTTCTGGACCAAGGAGGTCTACCTCGGCGTACGGCTCGGCACGCGCGGGCGGCAGCTGGGCACCGGGGTCCTCTCGCAGCTCTTCGGCTTCTACCAGCGCAGCGAGAAGGCCCTGGGCATCGAGGACGACCACGTCCCCAAGGCGGAGATCGCCAAGTGGTCCGAGCAGGCGGAGCGGCTGGGCAGGGCGCTGTCCGCCAGCGCGCTGTACGCCAGGCACGCCACCTCCGTCGAGCTCGCCTGGCTCTTCCAGCACGCCACGACCGGCTCCCTCGGCGACCCCCCGGCCTCGGCGAGCCCCAAGCGCCGGTGGGGGCAGGGGGAGATCGAGTCCCTCGTCGAGGGGCAGATCCACAACGGCAGGGCGCTGCTGCGCATCGAGCAGCCGCAGGGCGACTCCTACGTGGCGCACATGTCCTTCGCCCGCTTCCCCGACCTCATGCCCTTCCCCGACGGCGAGCCCTGGATGCACTTCGCCGACCAGCTGCCCTTCCCCGTGGAGATCAGTTCGAGGATGCGGCTGATCCCGCCGATCAAGGCGAGCAAGGACGTGGCGCGCAAGCTCGCCCACGCCCGCGACATGGACATCCACATCCGCGAGGCGGGCGCGGAGGCGCCGCTCGCCCTCGCCGAGCAGATCGACGCGGCCCGGATGCTGGAGCACGGCATCACCAAGGAGCGCCTGCCGTTCGTGTACGGCTGGCACCGCCTCATCGTGTCGGCCCCGACCGAGGAGATCTGCGTGCAGCGGGTCGAGGCGGTCGTGGAGCACTACCGCGACATGGGCATCGACATCGTCAACTCCACCGGCGACCAGTTCTCGCTGTTCTGCGAGACGCTGCCGGGGGAGCGGGTCCGGGTCAACGCCTACGCGCAGCGGCAGCCGCTGCGCACCATCGCGGGCGGCATGGCCACCGCCACCGTCGACCTGGGCGACCGGGTCGACGAGAGCGCCTCGGGCTGGATGGGCCCGTACGTCGGGGAGACCCTGGGCCGGGCCCGGAGCATTGTGCACTTCGACCCGCTGGTGGCGGCGACGCGCAACCGGCCGACGGCCATCGCCATCACCGGCGAGCCCGGCGGCGGCAAGACCACGCTGGCGCTGCTGATGATCTACCAGATGGCGCTGCGCGGGGTGACGGTCGCGGTCATCGACCCCAAGGGCGACGCCGACTCGCTGGTGCAGCTGCTGCGCAAGCGGGGCAGGAAGGCACGGATCATCCCGCTGGGCTCGGCGGCCCCCGGCCTGCTGGACCCGTTCTCGTTCGGCGACGACCTCGCGGCGAAGAAGACGATGGCCACCGAGACCCTGCGGCTGCTGCTGCCTCGCATGTCGGAGGAACGCGAGTCGGCGATGATCCAGGCGGTCGCGGCGGTGTCCAACGCCGAGGACCCGTCGCTGGGCAAGGTCGTCGACTACCTGGAGCGGACCGAGGACGCCGCCTCCAAGAACCTGGGCGCGGTGCTCCGCTCCATGTCGGACATGCATCTGGCCAGGCTCTGCTTCGACCCGTCGGGCGGCGACCAGATCGACACCGAGGGCTGGACCACGGTCTTCACCCTGGGCGGCCTCACGCTGCCCGACGCCTCCACCGGCCGCGACGACTACTCGTACGAGCAGAGGCTGTCGGTGGCGCTGCTCTACCTCGTCGCGCAGTTCGCGCGGGGTCTGATGAACGGCCTGGACCGGCGGACGCCGAAGGCGATCTTCCTGGACGAGGCGTGGGCGATCACCTCCACCCCCGAGGGCGCGAAGCTGGTGCCCGAGGTGAGCCGGATGGGCCGCTCCCGCAACACGGCGCTGGTCCTGGTCTCGCAGAACGCCGGGGACCTGCTGAGCGAGCAGGTGACCAACTGCCTGTCGTCGGTCTTCGCGTTCCGCTCCACGGAACGGGTCGAGGTGGAGCACGTGATGGCCCTGCTCGGGGTCGAGCCGTCGGAGGAGCACAAGGCGGTGCTGCGCTCGCTCGGCAACGGCGAATGCGTCTTCCGGGATCTGGACGGTCGCGCGGGCCGTATCGGGGTGGACCTGATCTCGGACGAGCTGCTGCGCTGGCTGGACACGAATCCGACCCACGACAAACCCGACGAGAAAGTGCATGATCTTCCTGGGGGCGACAGAGTCGGTAGGCCGGGGGCTGCGGCGCTGGAGGTGCGGTCATGAAAGGCTCCCGCAAGGGGCTTGAGGGCTCTCGTGAGAGACGGTCCTTCAAGGGCTTCGAGGGCTTCAAGGGACTCGTGAGTTTCAAGGGGCTCAGGGGCTTCGCAGGTTTCAAGGGACTTGAGGAGCCGAAGGGGCCTCGCGAGGCGGGAGGCCCTCGTAAGAGGGGTTCCCGCAGGGCGCGGCTGGGCAGGCGGGCCGCCATCGGGCTGGTGGCGCTGGTCGCCTTCCTCGCGCTGCCGCTGGCGTTCCCCGACGACACGTCCACGGCCGTCGCCGCGGCTCCCTGCGACATGTCACCCGACCTGTCTCCAGACATGGTCGCCGGAGGCGTCGACGGCCTGATCCAGCCGCCGCTCCCCGACTCCGCCCAGCCGGGAGCCCAGCCGGGAGCTCAGCCGGGCGCCCCGGCGGCGCAGGCCCCCGCGCAGGCCCCGGCGGTCCAGGGCAACTACGCGACGTACGGCATGAGCGGCCAGTTCTGGCACACCCACCTGCTCGGCTGCGACGACATCGCGGCGGTGATGGGCAACGCGATGGCCAACACGGTCTTCCTGTGGGCGAAGGCGCTCGACCGGCTGACCATCACGACCTACCAGGCGGCGGCCACCGAGGGCCCGCTGGAGTCGATCAAGAACGTCGTCGACGACATGGTGGTCCGGCTCGCCGACGCCATGTACTGGCCGTACCTGCGGCCGCTGGTGATCCTCGGCGCCATCTGGCTGGCCTGGTACGGGCTGATCCGCAAGCGCGCCACCACCACCGCCGAGGGCGTCATCTGGATGGTCCTCGCGGTCACCGTGGCGGTCTGGTTCTTCAGCCGTCCCGGCGACCTCACGGGGCTGGGCAAGGTCGTCACCGACAAGACCGGCGAGGTGGTCAACTCCGCCTTCTCCGGGCTGCCCGGCGCGGGCGGGACCTCCTGCCTGCCGGCCAAGGGCGACGCCAACCCGCAGGTCGAGGCCGGTGGGTACGGCCAGAGCGGCGTGCCCGGCGTCGAGCAGAACTCCGACGCCCTCTGGTCCACCCTGGTCTGCAAGCCGTGGCTGATGGGCCAGTTCGGCACGGCCGACGCCGACGCCCCCATCATCAAGGTGTTCGGCGCCAAACTGCTGGAGATCCAGACGATCGACGCGGCCGAGATGAAGGCCGAGCAGATGCCGGAGGCGAACTCCCACCAGGCACGATACGAGACGGAGATCGCCGACAAGCTGCAGAACACGCCGATGTTCCCCCTTTTCCAGGGCAAGGACTGGACGAGCCGCCTGGGGGTCGCGATCGGCGCCTTCATGGCCGCGGTGGTCGCGGGGCTGCTGATCTTCCTGGTGGCGGTCTCGCTGCTGGTCCTCAAGGTCGGGTTCCTGCTGTTGCTGATCCTCGCGCCGGTCTTCCTGCTGATCGGCGTCCATCCGGGGTCCGGGCGGATCATCGCCATGCGCTGGGTGGAGATGCTGATCGGCACCCTGCTCAGACAGGCCGTGCTCGCCCTCGTCCTCGGCGTGCTCGTGTACGGCTATGCCCTGATCATCTCCACGGCGATGCCGTGGGGCATGCAGGTCATGTTCATGGCGATCCTGACGATCGCGGTGTTCTTCTACCGGCGGCCGTTCCAGCACCTGTTCTCGTCCATGGACGGGCACACGCTCACCACCCGGATGCTCGGCGACGCGGCGACCGCGCCGACCCTGCAGCGGGCCGCGTCCGTGCTACCGCCGGTCGCGGCGGCGCGGGCGGGCCGGTGGGGCATGCGCAAGGCCGAGCCGATGCTGCAGGCGGCCGCGATGGCCGGCGGGGCCTCCGTCGGCGCCGCCGCGGCGGCGGTCGCCCAGGGCAGGGTCCGCGGCGAGGACGGCGGCGCCACGCCGACCACACCGTCGGGCAGCCGGGTCCCGGTCGGCGCGCAACCGGCGCCGCTCGACACCGACTCCCAGGCGACCGGTCGGCGCAGGGGCACCGGCAGGCCGGTCACGGCGGCCCGCCCCGGCGCGGCGCCGCCGCTCAACCTCTCCGGAGCCGGTACGGGAGGCGGCGCGCCCCCGACCAGGTCCGGAGGCTCCTCCGGGCGCGGCTCGGGAGGGTCCGGTTCCGCTTCGGGTGGCTCGGGTGGTTCGGGCGGCTGGTTCGGCGGCCGTTCCGGCGGCTGGGCCCCGCAGGGCGGCTCGGGGGGCCGGTCCTCCTCGGGCGGCGGGTCCTCCTCGGCGGGCAGGTCGTCCGGTTCCCCCTCGGTCAGGCCCTCGGCGCCCTCTCCGGGCAGGTCCTCGGGATCCTCGGGGTCCTCCGGCGGTGGCGGTCGCTCGGGCACGAGCATCTTCGGCGGCGGTGGCTCCTCCCGGGGCTCCTCGGGCTCCGGCTCCTCGCGGGGCGGCTCGGGCTCGGGATCGCGTAACGGCGGGTCCTCGCGGGGTTCCTCGGGTTCCGGCGGCTCCGGCGGCTCCGGTGGCTCGGGCGGTTCCGGCGGGAGCATCTTCGGCGGCGGCTCCTCGCGGGGCTCCGGCGGCTCTCGTAACCGGGACTCCGGGGGCAGGTCGTCCGAGGCGCCCCCGCTCTGGATCACCAGGCGGGCGGAGCGCGGCGGGGAGGCCGGTGAGCCGCCGCCGTTCTGGCTGCGCCCGTCCAACCGCGACAAGGACTGACGATGGTCGAGGCAGGCAGCCGGCGGGGGGTCGTCTTCGCGGTGCTGGTCGTGGTAATCGCCGCGGTCGGCATCTACGTGACGATGTGGTCGGACACCGGGCAGGGTCCGGGGACCGGGTCGGAGCCGGCCGGCGTCACCCGTACGGTGGCGTCGGGGCAGGAGCCGGCCCCCGAGCCGGCGCGCCCGGCGGCGACGGCGAGCGACGCGCCCTTCGACGTCTACACCTACCTGCCGATGACCAAGCAGGAGCTGGCCGCGGCCGCCGACTACGCGCAGCGGTTCACCGCCGAGTACGGCACGTTCAGCTACGACGAGGACCCGGCGGTCTACGGCGACCGCCTCAAGGGATACGTCACGGAGGAGTTCTCGGGGGCGCTGCTGCGGACCGTCACCTCACCGGGCACCGTCGAGGCGAACAGGGCCGACGAGGTCGTCTCCGTCGGGGCGGCGCGGGTGAAGGGGATCCGGCAGATCGACAGCGCCTCGGTGGTCTTCGTGGTCGTCGGCACCCAGAACGTCACGGCGAGGAGCGGGGTGAACGAGCGGACCGCGGAGTACGCCGTCACGCTCATCCAGGTCGGCGCCGAGTGGCGGGTCCACGATCTCCAGCCCGCCGACTCCGGCCAGGAGGGGGACGACCAGCCCTCCGAGACCGGCGCTACCGGATGACCGGCGGCACCGCGTACGACCGGGAGTGGACGGGCGTCGGGACCGCGCATCGGCGGGCGCGGACGACGAGCGGGATCACACGTCGCCGGACGAGCGGGATCACGCGTCGGTGGGAGCGGACACGCGGCGGGACGGCGTACCGGCGTGACGGGACCGCGTGCGGACGGGAGCGGATGGGCGGCGGGAGCGCGTCTCGGCGTGACAGGATCGCGCACGGCCGCGCCGGGACGAACGGCGAGATCACGTACGGGCGGGATCGGACGGGCGGCGAGACCGCGCATCGGCGGGCGCGGACGGGAGGGGAGGGCGGATGAGGGACAACAAGCACCTCCGGCTCGCGCTGATCCTCGGGGTCGCCGCGCTCTGCCTGATCACGCTGATCATGGCGCCGATGATGATGATCAGCGGGTTCCCGTCATTCCCGTCGATCACCGGGGAGTCGCAGCCCGAGTGCGGCGAGGACGCGCAGGCGGCGGAGGACCAGTCGGAGACCGCGACGTCCGACATCCCCGAGAACTATCTGAAGTTGTACCGCGAGCACGGCAAGAAGGTCGGCGTGCAGTGGAACGTGCTCGCCGGGGTCGGCAAGCGCGAGACCAACCACGGCCGTTCCACACTCCCCGGCGTGCGGAGCGGCACCAACTACGCGGGCGCCGCCGGGCCGATGCAGTTTCTCATCAGCACGTGGGGCGGCAAGGCCAAGATCAAGATCCCGTCCACGTTCAACGGCTACGCCTCCGACGGCGACGGAGACGGCTGGGCCGACGTGTACAACCCGGCGGACGCCATCCTAGGCGCGGCGAAGATGCTGAAGCGGAACGGCGCGCCGGAGGACGTGCGGCGTTCGCTGTTCGTCTACAACCGCGCCTGGTGGTACGTCGACCAGGTCATGGAGATCGCCGGGAAGTACGCCAAGGACGGCGAGGTCACCACCCCGCCCGAGGCGGACGACAGCTGCGACGAGCCCATGCTGGAGGCGGCGCCGACGAGCACGGTGGCCGCGATCCTCGAGTACGCGCTGGCCCAGCGCGGCAAGCCCTACATCTGGGGAGGCACGGGGCCCGCCGGTTACGACTGCTCGGGGATCATCTACATGGCCTACCGGAGCGTCGGCCTGACCATCCCGCGCACCACGTTCGGCCAGTGGCCGTTCGGCGTCGAGATTCCCGAGGGGGAGGAGCAGGCGGGGGACCTCGTCTTCTTCAACTCCGGGCCAGGAACCGGCCCAGACCGTCCCGGGCACGTGGGAATGGTGGTCTCTCCGGGCAAGATGGTCGAAGCGAGATGCCGGTTGTGCGGGCCGATCAAGGTCACCACCTACCGGGAGCGCACCGGGATCGTGGGATTCACCCGGCCGTTGCAACATCCCCAGATCCTCGCGCAACTCAAATCGCGGGAGCAGGGCTGACAGAATCGGGAGCCATGGAAAAGGTCGTTGTGGGCGCAGCCATCGTCGACGGTGACGGGAAACTGCTCGCCGCCCAGCGTGCCGACCCTCCCGAGCTGGCCGGAGGGTGGGAGCTTCCCGGGGGGAAGGTCGATCCAGGCGAGGACGAGCACACGGCACTCGTCAGGGAGTGCCAGGAGGAGCTCGGCGTACTGATCGAGGTGGGCGAGCGCGTCGGCGGCGACTGGGCGCTCGCCGGCGGTTACGTCCTGCGGGTCTGGCTCGCGGTGGTCGCCCAGGGCAAGCCCGAGGCGAGGGAGCACCTGGATCTGCGCTGGCTGGGCGCGGACGAGCTCTACGACGTCGCGTGGCTCCCCGCGGACCTTCCAATCGTCCGGGCGGTACAAGGTCGTCTCAACGATGGGCAAGGTCGGTTCAATAAGGATTGATCGACTCCGCAACGTGACATAACTGCTACTGGACGTGGCGATGTCGCGTGTCCGTACCCGGGGAACGGAGATATGCGGTGACCGTATGGTGGCGAAATGCTGGGTTAGTGTCCGCTGTTGGAGCGGGGGTGCTCGTCCTCGGAGCCTCGGGGGTGTACGCCGTCCAGATGGACGGGCAGGCCGCGCCGCCGCTCGACCTGGCGGCCGCCGCCGACTCCGGCACGTGGGCGCCGGGAAGCCGTGCCGATCGGACGATCACGTGGGCGCCGGGAAGCCGTGCCGGCCGGGCGATCGCGTCGGCGCCGGGAAGCCGTGCCGGCCGGGCGATCCGCTTCCGCATCCGCCTGCAAGGGCCGGGCGCCGACGCGCGGCTGGCGGTCCTGACGACCCCCGCCGAGGCTCTCGCGGGCATCGAGTGCCCTGAGGAGACCAGGTCCTCGGCGCCCGTGCCCAAGGGGGCGGGGGTGTGCGTGATCGGCGCCCTGCCCGCCCAGGGCGGCTCCGTCGACGTGCTGCTCGCCGTGCCGCGGCACCCGCGGGACGTCACGGTGACCGCCCTGGCCCGGATGAGCGGGCCCGACGGTGAGACGGTGAGGCAGCAGGCCCAGAGCACGATCAGAAGTTCCGACGCGGCGATGCGGCCGGGCGGGGGTGTCGCCGGGGGGCTGGAGACGCTGGAGCACGCCCGCGCCGCGCGGGAGGACAGGTCCGCGATCGACCGCGCGGTGGGGGCGCCAGGTGCCGCCAGCATGGTCCTCAGGGTTCCCCAGACGGCCGGGGAGGCCGGGGGTGCCCCTCTAGCCGCACCGGGCAGCCCGGAGGCCGTGGAGGCCGCAGAGGCGCGGAGGGCCGAGGAACGCACGTCGGCGTTCCTGCTCGATCTTCTCGGAAAGGCGTTCGTCCCGCCGCCCGCGAGGCCGGGCGCCGCGGGTACGGAGGCGAACGGCGCCGCCGCGCTTCCGGTCCCGGCGACCTCCGCGCTGCCCGCCGGGCCGCGGGTGCCGCCGAGGGCCGCCGCGCAGGGGAGCCCGCGATCGGGCGCCCTTCCCGGGCGGGCACTTCCTGGACAGGGGCTTCCTGGACGGGTGCCTCCCGGGCAGACGATCCCAGGACAGACGGTCCCCGGACAGACGATCCCCGGACAGACGGTCCCCGGACAGGCGGTCCCCGGGCAGGCGCTTCCCGGGGACGCGGGAGCGACGGGAGGCCCGGCGGACTCGCACGAGACGCGGATCACCGCGCAGGGCGGGCGTCAGGAGGCCGGTTCGACCGCCGCCGCTCCGGTGGCCCCCGCCCCCGTCCGGGTGCCGGGCGCGGCCACCGTCCCCGCCCCCGCTCGGGGGCCGGGCGCGGCATCGGCTCCCGGCCGTCCCGCTGGTCCGGTCACCCCCGGTCTTCCGCCGGAGGGGGCCCGGCTCCCAGGGGGGACGATGCTTCCCGACGGTGTCGCGGCTCCTGGCATCGCGCCCGGGGCCGGTGCCGGTGTGCCCGGTCAGGGACAGGTCGCCGTACCGCCGGCGGGAGTGCCCGCACCTCTCGCCCTCCAGGGACAGAACGGTAGGAACCACTCGGCCGTGGAGTCGCAGGCGGGTCACAAGGCGGCCGGACGGAAGGCGCGCGAGCAACGGCACGCGGCCGGCCGGCCCGGTGCGCGCGGGCAGAAGGGCCGGTCCGCTCTCCGGCACGCGGGTCCCGGCCAGCCGGGAGTCGCCCAGCCGGGAGTCGGCCTGCCGATGACCGGCCTGCCCGGGATGCCTGGAGTGCCCGGGACGCCTGGGATGCCTGGAGTGCCGCAGCCGGTTCCGGGGCAGGCGGGCCTGCAGGCGCTGGGGCCGGTCCAGCCGGGAGGCGGGCGGAAGGCCGGTCGTCCCGGAGCGCGCCGGCCGGTGGTCGGGCCGATGGTTCCCGGTTATCCGGGAGTCGTCCGGCAGCCCGCCGTGCCCGGACAGGGCGTGGGCCGGCCGATGATGCCCGGTTATCCGGGGATCGGGCAGCCGGGGATGGCGCCGGGCATGGGACAGCCCGCTATGCCGCAGGCAGGAGCGGGCGGGCCGATGGGCGCGCCCCTGCCTCCCGCCCAGCCGGGAGTGCCCCAGCCGGGAGCGGGCCAGCCGGGCATGCCTCCGGGCGGGGCACCGGCGCCGGGCATGCCTCCGGGCGGGCCGCAGCTGCCGGGCGCGGGGATTCCGGGCGCGCAGGGTCCCGGGATGCCGCCGGCCTCGATGGGGATGGCGGGGGCAGGCCAGATGCCCGGCCTCGTGAACGGCCTCCAGCTGCCGCAGGCGGGCGCCTTCCCCGCCGCGCAGGTGCCGCTGCAGGACCCACGCCCGCAGGGCGCGCCCCTCCCGCAGGACCTCGACGGCCCGAACGGACAGGTCCAGCCGGTCGCGGAGTCAAGCCCCCTGCTGACAGGGGTCACGGGTCTCCCCGCGGTGGGAGCGGGGGTGGGGACCCTCCTCGGTCTCCTGTGGCTGCAGCGGAGGATCCAGCGCCGTCGCCGGTCACGACACGTTTTGTAAAACGCGGTTTACTGTTACTTTTGCCCAACTAGTATTTCTTTGACGTGTTCAGGGTTGATTGCGCGGAGGGCACCGGTGACGCGAGTACGGCACAGGGCGGCTGTCTCCGCCGTTGTGATGTCCTTGGGACTCAGCGGCGTCGCCCTGCTCGCCCTGGCACCGCTCACCGGATCCTCCGCGGCCGGCGCGACCGTCAGGGTGATGGCCGTCAACCCCACGCAGATCGAGGGATGTGACGTCGACCCGGCGGGCCCCTGCGAGGAGGAGCCCACGCCGATCGTCACGGTCACGGTCACCGAGGACCCCCAGGGCGGTGGCGGTGGCTCCGGGGAGACGGCCGTGCCGCAGAAGACCGTGACCACGACGATCACGGTCCCGGCGTCGCCGAAGGCCAAGCCTCCCAAGACGTCCTCGACCCCGCCGCCGCCTCCGCCCGCGCAGGAGACGGCGGTCGTGCAGCCACCCCCGCAGGTCCAGACCACCCCGCCCCCGGTGACCCCGCCCGCCGACACCGGCCTGCCGGAGAACAACGAGCCCCAGTTCCCGGCGACCACCCCCGACCCGAACCAGCTTCCCGCGGTCCAGCCGACACCGTCCGACACCGCGACGCTCGACGAGAGCGCCTCCGGTTCCTCCGTGTACGAGATCCGCAACGCGGGTTCCGAGTTCGACGGGGCCACGCTGAGCCGCCAGCTCGGCATCCCGGCGCTGATCCTGGTGCTGCTGGTGCTGTTCGCCGTGCTGATCTTCGAGGGCAGGCTGCGCCGCCTGGCGCACGCCGCGGCCGTCCGCCGGGCCGGTCCGCGCGGGATGGGCCGCGACCCGATGGACCCGATGGCCTACCCCGGAGGCCCCGGCTACGGCCCCGGCCCCTACCAGGGCGGTACGGCCTACGCGCCGATCATCAGCTTCGTGCCCATGCAGATGTACGCCCCGGTCTACCCGGAGGGCTACACGCCCGAGCAGTATCCCCAGGGCTACGACCAGACGACGGCGTACCTGCCCGCGCCCGGCTACGAGCAGCAGCAGCCGGTCGCCGGCCACGGTGACCCGTACGACCCGCGGACCGGCCACGTGCAGCCGGGGCGGCCCGGGCAGGCGCCCTACGGCCCGGCGGTCCAGGACGGCTCGCCCGCCGCCTTCCAGAGCACCCCGGGGTCCGGTCCCGAGCCCGGCGAGGGGCGCCTTCCGCAGGGGCCTCCGGAGTTCCCGGGGGCGCCGTTCCCGCAGGAGCCTGCCCGGGGCAACGTGGGGGGCGACGGCCTGCGCGACGACTTCCGGTCGTTCGGTCCCACCGGTCCCGCTTCCGACCTCGGTCAGGGTCCCTCGGCGGATCGGCCCCTCCAGGGCGGTCCCCAGGAGGGCTCCACGCCGTTCGGCCGGGAACCGCAGGGCGACCGGAGCGGATCGGAGCGTCCCGCGACGGAGGGGAAGCCCTCAGGGCCCGAGTCGCAGGGCGACCCCGCCCAGGGCCCCGGCGAGACGGGCTCCGGTGAGCGGCCTTCCGCGGAGCCGACCCCGACGGCGGTCTACCCGCTCCCCGGCCAGGACACCGGCAAGAAGAAGCGCGGCCTCTTCCGCCGTTCCACCTGACCCTGACCGTCCTGGAGAGTGATCTCCCGGGCCCCGGCCGTGACGGAACGGAAAGCGAGGGCCTCAGCGCCGCGCCAGAGTCTCAGCGTCGCGGACAGCACGAGGACACCTACGTCGTACGAGCGCGTCGTCGCGGTCGCCGTGCCGGGCAGGCCCGCGAGATCACCCGTTCCCGGCGGAGACCGGGGCGAGGACGGCGGCCCCGGCGATCGTGGTTCCGGTGGCGGTGCCGAGCAGGCCGACGAGGTCGGGAACGATCCAGTGTCGGCGTGATACAGGTGGGCCGGTTTGGGCAGAGGGCGCGGGCATGACTTCTTCCGGAAAGATCATCTACCCTTCTCGCACCAGGACGGCGAGCCTCTTCTTCTCTGGGGCCTCTCTGTCCTAGAGAGGGTAGGAAGAGGGGACCGCCATGTCGACGGAGCGGGAAAGCCGCATAGAGATGATCATGGCTATGTCCGACCAGGGAAGCCTGACGGCCATGCGAGCGGTGCTGCTCCACGTCGGCGTGGCCGGTCGGGCCGGACTCAACGTGACCGACTTCAACTGCCTGGCCGTCCTCGACAGGGAGGGCCCCCTCACTCCGCACGACCTCGCCGTACGGATAGGGCTGACGCGCGGCGGCGCCATCACCGCGGTCGTGGACCGCCTGCAGAAGGCGGGGTACGTGCACCGCGGCCGGGCCGCCGTCGACCGGCGCCGCGTCCTCGTCGAACTGCTGCGCGAGGGGCCCTACCGCGCGCTGCAGGAGATCCTGGCGGACGTCAACCGGGCCTACGCCGACCTCGTCGAGAGCTACGGCGACGCGGAGCTGGTGATCATCCACGACTTCGCCGTCCGCGCCAACGAGATCATGCGGAAGCAGACGCAGCGGCTGTGGCGTAACTGAGAGCGGCGACGCGAGGGAACGACGGACGCCACGAGGGAGCGACGGCACGTACGAGAGAACGGCGACGGCGGAAACGGCCACACGAAGGAACGGCCACACGAAGGAACGAAGACGCGAGGAAACAAAGGGGAAACACGGCGGCGCCGCCCCCGGGAGAGCCCGTGGGCGGCGCCGCCGTGAGAGGTGAGAAGGCTCAGGTCTTCGAGCTGGAGCGCTTGAAGATCTTGTTGCCCAGCCAGACCAGCGGATCGTACTTCCGGTCGACGACGCGCTCCTTCATCGGGATCAGCGCGTTGTCGGTGATCTTGATGTGCTCGGGGCAGACCTCGGTGCAGCACTTGGTGATGTTGCAGTAGCCGAGACCGTGCTCCTCCTGGGCGGAGTCCTTGCGGTCGGCCACGTCGTACGGGTGCATGTCCAGCTCGGCGATCCGCATCAGGAAGCGCGGACCGGCGAAGTTGGTCTTGTTCTCCTCGTGGTCACGGATGACGTGACAGACGTTGTTGCACATGAAGCACTCGATGCACTTGCGGAACTCCTGGGACCGCTCGACGTCGATCTGCTGCATGCGGTACTCGCCCGGCTTCACGTCGGCCGGAGGGGTGAAGGACGGGATCTCCCTGGCCTTCTGGTAGTTGAAAGACACGTCCGTGACCAGGTCCTTGATCACCGGGAACGTCCGCATGGGCGTCACGGTGATCGTCTCCTCCTCGGTGAAGGTGGACATCCGGGTCATGCACCCGAGCTTCGGCCTGCCGTTGATCTCCATCGAGCAGGAGCCGCACTTGCCCGCCTTGCAGTTCCAGCGGACGGCCAGGTCGGGGGCCTGGGTGGCCTGCAGCCGGTGGATGATGTCGAGGACGACCTCGCCCTCGTTCACCTCGACCGTGAAGTCCTCGAGCTTGCCCTCGCCGCCCTCGCCCCGCCATACGCGGAACTTCGCCTTGTAACTCATGGTTACTCCTTGGCCAGCGCGTCAAAGGCGGCCAGCTCTTCCTCGGTGATGTACTTCTTCAGCTCGTCGCGGTCGAACAGCTCGATGAGGTCGTCCCGCATCGTCGGCTGCACCTGCTCCCGCACCGTGACACCGGAACCGTCCGGGGTGAGGGCGCAGAGCAGGATCTTGGTCCGCCACTCGGGGGACATGCCGGGGAAGTCGTCGCGCGTGTGACCGCCGCGGCTCTCCTGGCGCAGCAGCGCCGCCTTCGCCACGCACTCCGAGACCAGGAGCATGTTGCGCAGGTCGAGGGCGAGGTGCCAGCCCGGGTTGTAGATGCGGCTGCCGGCCGCGCCGACGCCCTGGGCCCGCTCCTTGAGCTTCTCCACCGCCTCCAGCGCCTCGGAGACCTCCTCGGCCTTGCGGATGATGCCGACCAGCTCGTTCATCGTCCGCTGCAGCTCGTGGTGGACCTCGTACGGGTTCTCGCCCGCGCGCTCCAGCGGGGCCAGCGCCTCCGCGCTCGCCTCGGCCACGGTCTCCTCGGAGATCTTCGGCCGGGCCGCCAGGCCGTCCACGTACGAGGCCGCTCCCGCTCCCGCGCGGCGGCCGAACACCAGCAGGTCCGACAGCGAGTTGCCGCCCAGCCGGTTGGAGCCGTGCATGCCGCCGGAGACCTCACCGGCCGCGAACAGGCCGGGCACGCCCGCCGCGCCGGTGTCGGCGTCGACCTCGACGCCGCCCATGATGTAGTGGCAGGTCGGGCCGACCTGCATCGCCTCCTTGGTGATGTCGACGTCCGCCAGCTCCTTGAACTGGTGGTGCATCGACGGCAGCCGCTTGATGATCTCGGCGGCCGGGAGGCGGGTGGAGACGTCGAGATAGACGCCGCCCTGGGGTGATCCGCGGCCCGCCTTCACCTCGGAGTTGATGGCCCGCGCGACCTCGTCGCGGGGGAGCAGCTCCGGAGGGCGGCGGTTGTTGGCCTGGTCGGTGTACCAGCGGTCGCCCTCCTCCTCGGTGGTGGCGTACTTGTCCTTGAAGACTTCGGGGATGTAGTCGAACATGAAGCGCTTGCCCTCGGAGTTTCGCAGCACCCCGCCGTCGCCCCGGACGGACTCGGTGACGAGGATGCCCCGCACCGAGGGCGGCCAGACCATCCCGGTCGGATGGAACTGGATGAACTCCATGTTGATCAGCTTCGCGCCGGCGAGCAGGGCGAGCGCGTGGCCGTCGCCGGTGTACTCCCACGAGTTGGACGTGACCACGTACGACTTGCCGATGCCGCCGGTGGCCAGCACGATCGCGGGGGCGTCGAACAGGATGAGCTTGCCGTTCTCCCGCCAGTAGCCGAAGGCCCCGGAGATCGCCCCGCTCTCGCCGGGCCCGTCCTCCTTGAGCAGGCGGGTGACCGTGCACTCCTGGAAGACCTTGATGTACGCCTCGGCGTCGCCGTGGAGCCTCTCGTCCTCCTGCTGGAGCGCGACCACCCGCTGCTGCAGGGTGCGGATCAGCTCCAGGCCGGTGCGGTCGCCGACGTGGGCCAGCCGCGGGTACTCGTGCCCGCCGAAGTTACGCTGGCTGATCTTGCCGTCCTTGGTGCGGTCGAACAGCGCGCCCCACGCCTCCAGCTCCCAGACCCGGTCGGGGGCCTCCTTGGCGTGCAGCTCGGCCATCCTCCAGTTGTTGAGGAACTTGCCGCCGCGCATGGTGTCGCGGAAGTGCACCATCCAGTTGTCGTCGCTGTTGACGTTGCCCATGGCGGCCGCCGCGCCGCCCTCGGCCATGACCGTGTGCGCCTTGCCGAACAACGACTTGCAGACGATCGCCGTCCGCTTGCCCTGCTGGCGGGCCTCGATGGCCGCCCGCAGACCCGCACCGCCGGCGCCGATGACGACGACGTCGTATTCGTGACGCTCGATTTCCACTGGAGATCCTTATGCGAACGAGAAGGCGATGATGCCCTTGGCGACCAGGCGCACGTACAGGTCGGCGCCCATGACGGAGAACATGGAGATCAGCGCGAGCTGCGAGTGCCTGGCGTTGAGCTTGGAGACGAAGCCCCAGGCCCGGTAGCGGATCGGGTGCTTGGAGAAGTGGTTCAGGCGCCCGGCCGTGATGTGCCGGCAGGAGTGGCACGACAGTGTGTACAGGTTGATCAGGACCGCGTTGACGATCAGGATCCAGGTGCCCAGACCGGCGGGCTTCTCGATCAGCGCCTTCACCGCGTCGTAGGCGAGGATGAGGCCGACGACGATCGCCGCGTAGAAGAAGTAGCGGTGGATGTTCTGCAGGATCAGCGGGAACCGCGACTCACCGGAGTACTTCTTGTGCGGCTCGTTCACCCCGCAGGCCGGGGGCGAGAGCCAGAACCCCCGGTAGTAGGCCTTGCGGTAGTAGTAACACGTGAAGCGGAACCCCGCGGGCAGGCCGAGGATCAGCAGGCCGGGAGGCAGGGTGTACCAGTCGCCGAAGGGCGCGAGGCCGAACAGCCGCGCGTCCGGCGGGCAGCTCGTCGCCAGACAGGGCGACGCGAACGGCGCGTGATACGGCGATACGAAGTAGTTTGTATCAAAGATCGCCCACGTGGCGTAGACGAGGAATGCCGTGAAAATGAGGAAAGTGACCAGCGGATAGCGCCACCACTGGTCGGTTCGCAGAGTGCGCTCCTTGATCTGCGCACGTTGCCTTCTGGCCGGGCTCTCGGCCGTTGTCTGGGTCATCGAGACCTCTCCACCTCCCGCGGACCCCGCTCGCCCAGGGGTCCGGGTTGTTTCAGTTGTGCCGCGCGTCCGGGGCATCGTCGCGCCGGCTCACACGTGCGCGCGCATGTTGGTGGGGGATACGTTACGACGACGTCTAGGGGTTGTGTGCAAGGGGTCTCTCACAATTTCACTGACCCGGTGTGATTCCTGTCACGTTCGCTTGGCAGGACCCCCTCGCCTGCGCCGTCTCACGAGGTGGACGATCACAGGGAGGTCTCGGGGGGCCGCAGGCACGGATGGGGCGGATGGGCAACCCCTGTTTTTCCGGCCCCCGCGGGCCGTCAGTAGTGCTGGCCGGAGTTGGGCAGCTTGACGACGGTCACGAAGAAGTCGTCGATCCGCCGGACCACGCTGATGAACTGATCGAAGTCGACCGGCTTGGAGACGTAGGCGTTGGCGTGCAGGTTGTAGCTGCGCAGGATGTCCTCCTCGGACTCCGACGTGGTCAGCACGACCACCGGGATCCCGCGGAGCTTCTCGTCGGCCTTTATGTCCTGGAGCACCTCACGGCCGTCCTTGCGGGGCAGGTTGAGGTCGAGCAGGATCAGGTCGGGCCGGGGCACGTCGGCGTACTCGCCCTCCTTGCGCAGGAAGGCCATGGCCTGCTCGCCGTCGTTGACCACGTGCAGCTTGTTGCGGACCTTGTTGAGCTCGAACGCCTCCCGCGTCAGCAGGACGTCGCCCGGGTCGTCCTCGACCAGGAGCACGTCGATCCAGCGCAGGTCGTTCATCGGTTCCTCCAGCGTGAAGACCCCGGCCTCCGGGCCGGGAAGAAGCGGCACGGTGCCGCGCGATTCGGTGAGGTGTCATGCGGTGACGGCAACCGGGGCACCGCATGATCGAGGCGTATGAGTGAGAGGCATATGAGTGTGACGTGTCCGGCGGTGGCGCCGGACACGTCACCGCGTGAGTGACCTGCGGCACCCCCGCCGCCGGACCGGTGGCGAGGTGGGACGCCCGCGCGGCCGGTACGGGGCCTCGAAGGAGTTCTCTTCCAGCGGGAACCGGCGGTGGAGCGGGAACTCTCACGGGTGACCGTGGGAATCCCCTCCCTTCGCCGAGGGGAGGTCGTCGGCCGCGTCTCCCGTCGGAAGGGTCCAGCGGAAGGTCGTGCCCGATGTGACGGTCCCTCCGACGTTCGCGGCGGGTCCGGTGCCGTCGCCGTTCGCGGTGGGCTCGGTGCCCTCGCCGTTCCCGGTGGGCTCGGTCCCTTGGCCGTTCCCGACGGCTTCGGTGCCGTCTCCGTTGTCCACCCAGATGCGGCCGCCGTGGTACTCGACGATCTTCTTGCAGAGCGCCAGCCCGATGCCCGTGCCCGCGTAGACGTCCCGCCCGTGCAGGCGCTGGAAGATCAGGAAGATGCGGTCGGTGTACTTGCTGTCGATGCCGATGCCGTTGTCGGTGCAGGAGAACTCCCACATCTCCCCGGCGCGCCGCACCCCGATGTGGATCACCGGCGGCTCCTGCGAGTGGAACTTGATCGCGTTGCCGACGAGGTTCTGGAAGAGCTGGGTGAGCTGCGCCCGGTTGCCGTACACCTCGGGCAGCTCGTCGTGGGTCACCGTCGCCTCGGTGTCCTCGATGGTCGCGCCGAGGTTGTTCAGCGCGGCCTTGAGCGGCAGGGTGGCGTCGATCCTGCTGCGCTCGCCGCCCATCCTGCCGACCCGGGAGAAGTCGAGCAGGTCGTTGATCAGCATCTGCATGCGCTTGGCGCCGTCGACGGAGAAGGCGATGTACTGCTTGGCGCGCTCGTCGAGCTGGTCGCCGTAGCGCTGCTCCAGCATCTGGGTGAAACTCGCCACCTTGCGCAGCGGCTCCTGCAGGTCGTGGCTGGCCACGTAGGCGAACTGCTCCAGCTCGCCGTTGGAGCGCTTCAGCTCCGCCGCCTGGTTCTCCAGCTTGCGCTGCGTCTCCGAGGACCGGCGCCACTCGGCGAGGATGCGGCGGCGCATCGCGTCGACGTGGCCCGACAGCTCGGACAGCTCGGCCGGGCGCTCCACCCTGAGCTTGTGGTCGAAATCCCCCTGGGCGACCGCGCGCACCTGCTGGTTCAGCTCGGCCAGCGGGCGGAGCACGGCGTAGCGCACGATGAGCACCGCGACGATCCCGGCCACGGCCAGCGCCGAGGCCACGCCGATGAGCGCGGCGTAGAGGGCCTGCCAGCCGAGGTCGAGCCGGACGACACCGGCCTCGTGCAGCCGGTTCAGGTGGTTCTGGAGACCGGTGAGGGACTGGCGGACGTCGTTGAACCGGGTGGCGTTGATGTTGGCGTTCTGCCGGGAGGCGTCGTTCTTCAGGGTCGGCACGGCGGCGATGACCGTCTCGGCGTAGTCGCGCCGCCAGGCCTCTCCCGCGGCCTTCAGCCGGGCCACCTCGGCACTGACCGCCTGCCGCTCCGGGATCCGGGGGAGCAGCGCGACGAGCGTGCCCACCGCGCTTTCCTCCGCGGCGACCGCGTTCCGGTAGTCCCGCAGGGAGGCTTCCTCGTTGGTCCTGCCGTACGTCCGCACCGCGCTCTCCTGCGAGGTCAGCGCGTTGGAGATCTCCAGGAGGCGCAGCGCGGCCGGGTCGACGACGTCGACCAGCGTCTCCCTCGCCTCCCGGGTCTCCTCGATCGACTTGATCGTGACGACGGCGGAGATCATGAAGACCAGCGCGATGCCCACCCCGGCGAGCGTGAACCAGCGCCCCACCGGAAGGTTCCCGAACCCCTTCGAGGGGGTGAACGCGGGCAGGGGGCGGGGGCTGGGACCGTGGCCCGAGCGCTCCGAGGGATCCAGGTGGTCCGGGTGGTCCGTGCGGCCGGTCATCGGTTTTCGCTCCGGGAGATGAGCACGGTCGCCAGGTCGTCGCTGAGCGCGTCGCGGTTCAGCTCGATGACGCGTTCGATGAGCCGGTCGAGCTCGATCCCGCCCTGCTCCTGGACGAGCCTGAGCAGGCCCTCGGTGCCGAGCAGGTCGGGCCCGCCGCCCACGGTGGCCTCGATCAGGCCGTCGGTGTAGAGGAGCAGCGACCAGTCGGCGCCGAGCGGGACGTCGATCGCCGACCACCGGACGTCCTGGAAGATCCCCAGCGGGGGGCCGGAGGGGGTGCCGGGCACCACGCCGATCACGCCGTCGCGGATCAGCAGCGGCGGCGGGTGGCCGACCACGTGCATCCGCGCCGCGCTGAGCGCGGGGTCGATCGTGACGATGCACAGGGTGGTGAAGATCTCCGCGGACTTGCGCTCCAGGCGGAGCACCGCCTCCAGGGTGGAGAGCAGCTCGTTGCCGGTGTGCCCGGCCAGGACCAGGGTCCGCCAGGCGATCCTGAGCGCCACGCCCAGCGCGGCCTCGTCGGGGCCGTGCCCGCACACGTCTCCGACCACCACGTGGACGGCGCCGTCGGGGCTCTGCACGGTGTCCCAGAAGTCACCGGCGAGCAGGGCGCGCCTGCGTCCCGGCAGGTAGCGGGCCTGATGCTCCAGGACCCCCGGGGCCAGCAGCGGGACCGGCAGCAGCCCGCGTTCGAGGCGGGAGTTCTCCTTGGTGAGCAGCTCGGCCTCGACCAGCCTGCGCTGGGCCAGGTCGGCGCGCTTGCGCTCTATCGAGTAACGGATCGCCCGCGCCAGCAGGCGGGCCTCCACGTCCTGCTTGACCAGGAAGTCCTGGGCCCCGGCGGCGACGGCCTCCACGCCGACGTGGGTGTCGTTCAGGCCGGTCAGCACGAGCACGGCGGCGTGCGGCGCCATCGAGAGCACCTGCTCCAGCGCCTCCAGGCCGGACGCGTCGGGCAGGGAGAGGTCGACGAGCACGCACTGCACGTCCTCGGTGAGACGCTCCCGGCTCTCGGCCATGCTGCGCACCCAAATGATCTTGGGTGGGTTGTCCGCCTCGCTGAGCAGCTCCTCCACGAGGAAGGCGTCGCCCGCGTCGTCCTCGATGAGGAGGAGCGTGAGCGTTTCATTGGCGGGGGCGGTCACTGACGCCTCTTCGTGGGATCGGGAGAACCTGTCGACGCTACGTAGAATAGTGTGACACCGGGACTTAGAGGGTGTTGATCAGTTCCTGTGATCCACGTGGCCGATATCGTGACCCGCCGCACGTCGGGAACGCGCCACGGCGGCCACCGGACACCGGTCCGCCCGTCGGGCGTCCAACGGCCACCAGCCCCGGCCGTACGGCCCGCGAACTCCCGGCTCCGGCCCTTCTGGGCGTACGCAGGCGTTGCCCGGCATCCGGCCCGCGGGCTCTGGGCGTCACGCGTGGCGGGCGCCCGCGTCACGGTGACGGTTTCCGCTATTTTTGCCCTTTTTTATCCGTCTTTGTCTGCCAGGTCTCGGTGATCAGCTCTCGGTGATCGGCTCTCGGTTGTCAGGTCTTGATGATCGGGTCTCGGTGATCAGGTCTCGGTGATCAGGTCGAGGCCCTGGGGGAGGCTGCCGTCGCGGGCGGCCTCGGTGAGGAAGAGGAGCAGGGTCGAGCGGAAGGCCTGGGCGGCGCGGGTGGGCTGGACGTCCTTGCGGTGCGCGATGGCTATGGTGCGGCGCAGCCCGGGGGGCGCCAGCGGCGTCCCGGCCAGTCCCGGGCGGCCGTCCAGCACCATCGAGGGGACCAGCGCGATCCCCAGCCCGGCCTCCACGAAGCGCAGCACGGCGTCCATCTCGCCGCCCTCCACCGCGAACCTGGGCTCGAACCCGGCCTGCCTGCACGCGCTGAGCGTCGCCTCCCGCAGGTCGTACCCGCGCCGGAACATCACCATCGGCCGCCGCCGCAACTCCTCGATGCGCACGTACGGCCGGCGGGCGTGATCGGCCGACGGGGAGGCGACGACGAGGTTCTCCCGCAGGATCTCCTCGGTGACGAGGGCGGGGTCGTCGCTGTGCAGCGGCATGATGATCAGCGCCAGGTCGAGCTGGCCGCGGGCGAGGGTACGGACCAGGTCGCGGGAGCCGCCCTCCTCCACGAACAGCTCGATGCCGGGGTAGGCGTGGTGGAACCTGGCCAGCGCGTCGGCGAGCAGCCCGGCGCAGAGCGAGGGGGTCGCGCCCAGCCTGACCCGCCCCCTGCGCAGGCCCGCGAGCTCGCCGACCTCGCTCCTGGCGGTCTCGGCGTCGGCCAGCATCCTGCGGGCCAGCGGCAGCAGCGCCTCGCCCGCCGGGGTCAGCGTGACGTTGCCCCGGGCGCGGCTGAACAGCGGCGCGCCGAGCTCGGCCTCCAGGGCCTTGATCTGCTTGCTCAGCGAGGGCTGGGCGACGCGCATCCCCTCGGCGGCCTGGGTGAAGTGCCGGGCCTCGGCGACCGCCACGAAGTAGGCGAGTTGCTGGAGCTGCACGTTTCCCTAGCGTAGAGGCTCCTTCGCGCGAGGCTCACCGGTACGCGCGTCGCCGGGGTGCGCGTCGCCGGGCGGACGGGGTCCTGGGCGCCGAGGATCCGGGCGGACGGAGTCCCGGGTGCTGAGTCCGGGCGGACTAAGTCCCAGGCACCGAGGATCCGGGTGGACGGAGTCCCGGGCACCGAGGGGCCGGGCGGATCGAGTCCCGGGTGCTGAGGATCTTGGATGTCCGGGGGCCGTAGCGCAGGGGCCGTCCGGTCTCGGATCCGGGGCGGGCGGTGGGGTGCGAGACGATGTGAGGCTGGCATCGGAAGGCTGTGAGATTGCTCGCACCGCGCCGGGGCCGCGGTCCCCCAAGTCGCAGGAGCGCAGAGTTAATAGCCACAGGCTATGGAAACCACATCCACGATGACTTGGACGCCGGTAAATCCTCCTACCTAGCGTGACAAACGTGACTGCCACGATTGAGCGCGGATCCGCCACCGCGCCGGTGAAACCCCCGGCGGACGCCCCCGTGAAGCCGAAACGGCCCACGCGGCGGGGCGGCTTCCTGAGCTCCTCCAACGGCAAGAAGGCCGTGATGGCCGTCACGGGTGCCCTGATGGTGCTCTTCCTTGTCGGCCACATGGCGGGAAACCTCAAGAGCTTCTTCGGCGCGGAGTCCTTCAACTCCTACGCGGCCTTCCTGCGGACCATGGGGGAGCCGATCCTCCCGCACCGCGTCCTGCTGACCGTCGTCGAGATCGGGCTGGTCGTCGCGGTCGGGCTGCACATGTGGGCGGCGATCTCCCTGGCCCGGCGGGCGCGCAAGGCCCGTCCGGTCAAGTACGCGGCCAGGCGGAAGTCCCGGGCGGACGGCTACGCGGTCCACACCATGCGCTACGGCGGCGTCGTCATCGTGCTGTTCGTGGTCTACCACCTGCTGGACCTGACGTTCGGCGTGGCCAACCCGGCGGGCGCGGCCTCCACCCCGTACGAGCGCCTGGTCGAGGGCTTCGCGCCGTCCCGCTGGTGGGTCACCCTGTTCTACGTGCTCGCGGTCGTCATGGTCGGCCTGCACCTGCGCCACGGCCTGTGGAGCGCCTTCCAGACGCTCGGCCTGGCGGGCCGCCGCAGCTACCGCGCGCTGAGGGCCGCCGCCACGGGCCTGTCGGCGCTGCTGGTCGTCGGCTTCCTCGCGGTCCCGGCCGCGGTCGTCCTCGGAGTGATCAAGTGAGCGGGGCCCGGCGTGACGGGCGCGACGGACACGACGGCGGCGTACGAGAAGCGGATCTTCCGCGTGGTGAACGAGGAGCGGATCTTCCGCGTGGTGAGCGAGGAGCGGATTTTCCGCGTGGTGAGCGAGGAGCGGTGAGCGGGTCATGACCACGGGATACACAGAGGGCACGCCGATCCGCGACACCAAGGCCCCCGAGGGCCCGATCGAGGATCGCTGGGAGAAGCGCAAGTTCGGCGCCAAGCTGGTCAACCCGGCCAACAAGCGCAAGCTCAACGTTATCGTCGTGGGCACGGGGCTGGCGGGCGGCTCGGCCGCCGCGACCCTCGGCGAGCTGGGCTACAACGTCAAGTCCTTCTGCTACCAGGACACGCCCCGGCGCGCGCACTCCATCGCGGCCCAGGGCGGCATCAACGCGGCCAAGAACTACCGGGGCGACGGCGACTCGATCTACCGGCTGTTCTACGACACGGTCAAGGGCGGCGACTTCCGCGCCCGCGAGTCCAACGTCTACCGGCTCGCCCAGGTCAGCGTGAACATCATCGACCAGGCCGTGGCGCAGGGCGTGCCCTTCGCCCGCGAGTACGGCGGCCTGCTCGACACCCGTTCCTTCGGCGGCGCGCAGGTCTCCCGTACCTTCTACGCCAGGGGCCAGACGGGCCAGCAGCTGCTGCTCGGCGCGTACCAGGCGCTGGAGCGGCAGATCGCGGCCGGGACCGTCGAGATGCACACCCGGCACGAGATGCTCGACCTGATCGTCTCCGACGGCCGGGCGCGCGGCGTCATCGTCCGCGACATGGTCACCGGCGAGATCGAGCGGCACCTGGCCGACGCGGTCGTGCTGGCCAGTGGCGGGTACGGCAACGTGTTCTTCCTGTCGACCAACGCCAAGGGCTGCAACACCACGGCGATCTGGCGGGCGCACCGGCGCGGCGCGATGTTCGCCAACCCCTGCTACACCCAGATCCACCCGACCTGCATCCCGGTCAGCGGCGACTACCAGTCGAAGCTGACCCTGATGTCGGAGTCGCTGCGCAACGACGGCCGCGTGTGGGTGCCGCTGGAGCGGGGAGACGCCCGCCCGGCCTCGGAGATCCCCGAGGAGGAGCGCGACTACTACCTGGAGCGCATCTACCCGGCGTTCGGCAACCTGGTCCCGCGCGACATCGCCTCCCGCGCCGCCAAGAACGTCTGCGACGAGGGGCGCGGCGTCGGCCCCGGCGGGCTGGGCGTCTACCTCGACTTCGCCGACGCGATCCGCCGCCTGGGCCGCGACGCGGTGGAGAAGAAGTACGGCAACCTCTTCGAGATGTACGAGCGCATCACCGGCGAGGACCCCTACGCCCAGCCGATGCGCATCTACCCGGCCGTCCACTACACGATGGGCGGCCTGTGGGTGGACTACGACCTGCAGTCCACGATCCCCGGCCTGTTCGTGATCGGCGAGGCCAACTTCTCCGACCACGGCGCCAACCGCCTCGGCGCGTCCGCGCTGATGCAGGGCCTGGCCGACGGCTACTTCGTGCTGCCGACCACGATCGGCGACTACCTCGCGAACGGCCCGTACGGCGAGGTCGACGAGGAGGCCGTGGCCGAGGCCGAGGTCGCGGTGCGCGAGAAGATCGCCAGGCTGCTGTCGAACGACGGCGACCGCACCGCCGACTCCTACCACCGCGAGCTGGGCAAGCTCATGTGGGACTACTGCGGCATGGAGCGCACCGAGGAGTCGCTGCGCAAGGCCCTGGAGCGGATCCCCGAGCTGCGCGAGGAGTTCTGGCGCAACGTGAAGGTCTCCGGCGAGGCCGGGGAGCTCAACCAGGCGCTGGAGCGGGCCGGGCGGGTGGCCGACTTCTTCGACCTGGCCGAGCTGATGTGTATCGACGCGCTGCACCGCACCGAGTCGTGCGGCGGCCACTTCCGCGCCGAGTCGCAGGACGCCGACGGCGAGGCCCTGCGCGACGACGAGCACTTCGCCTACGTCGCCGCCTGGGAGTACGGGGAGCAGGGCCCGATCCTGCACAAGGAAGATCTCGACTACGAGTACGTCAAGATGAGCCAGCGGAGCTACAAGTGAGCGCACCCGACGTAGTGAGCGAAGTGGCTCGCGAGGAACGAGCGATCCGCGCAGCGAATGAGGAGCGGTAAGCGAACCATGGGTATGAATCTCACACTCAAGGTCTGGCGGCAGCGGGGTCCCGAGGACAAGGGCCGCATGGTCACCTACCGGGTCGAGGACGTGTCCCCGGACATGTCCTTCCTGGAGATGCTCGACGTCCTCAACGAGCGGCTCATCCTGGAGGGCGACGACCCGGTCGCCTTCGACCACGACTGCCGCGAGGGCATCTGCGGCATGTGCGGCATGGTCATCAACGGTGTCGCGCACGGCGAGCAGGTGGCGACCACCACCTGCCAGCTGCACATGCGGCACTTCGAGGACAACGCGGTCATCACCATCGAGCCGTGGCGCGCCGCGCCCTTCCCGGTGGTGAAGGACCTGGTCGTGGACCGCTCGGCGTTCGACCGCATCATCCAGGCGGGCGGATTCGTCTCCGTCCCGGCTGGTTCGGCCCCCGACGCGCACAGCGTCCCGGTGAAGAAGGCCGACGCCGACTCGGCGTTCGACGCGGCCACCTGCATCGGCTGCGGCGCCTGCGTCGCCGCCTGCCCGAACGGCTCGGCCTCCCTCTTCACCGCCGCCAAGATCACTCACCTGGGCCTGCTGCCGCAGGGCCAGCCCGAGCGCGACTCCCGCGCACTGGCCATGGTCGAGCAGATGGACGCGGAGGGCTTCGGCGGCTGCACCAACACCGGCGAGTGCACGGCGGTCTGCCCCAAGGGCATCCCGCTGGACACCATCGCCCAGATGAACCACGACTACCTGCGAGCCGCCAAGTAGCGGCAGCGCCCGGATCGGCGTTCCCCGCCCTTCCCGCGCCCTTCCCGCGCCCTTCCCGCCCTGCGCGCGGTGGGCGGGGGCGTTCGTCCGGGTCGACGTCCCTCACGCCACGGGCGGGGCGCCGTCCGCGCGGCGGGCGGGAGCGTCGTCCGCGCCAACGTCATTCACGCCGACGTCATTCACGCCACGGGCGGGAGCGCCCGCCGCGTGGAAGGCGCGCCGGTAGGCCGCGGGTGAGGTGCCGAGCGTCGAGCGCAGATGCTGGCGGAGCGAGTTGGCCGTACCGAACCCGGCCCGCTGGGCGACGTGGTCGATCGGCAGGTCGCTGGTCTCCAGCAACCGCCTGGCCAGCTCCACGCGCTGGGCGGTCAGCCAGCTGCCGGGCGTCACGCCGACCTCGGCGCGGAAGCGCCTGGTGAAGGTGCGCACGCTCGTCCGGGCGTGGGCGGCGAGCTCCGGCAGCGGCAGCGGCCGGTGCAGCCGTTCCAGCGCCCAGGCGCGGGTGGGGGCGGTGGTGGCCGAGGACGGCCCGGGGACGGGGTGTTCGACGACCTGGGCCTGATCCCCGTCGCGCCAGGGCGGGACGACGCAGCGGCGGGCCACCTGGCTCGCCACCGCGCTGCCGTGGTCGCGGCGTACCAGGTGCAGGCACAGGTCCACTCCCGCCGCGACCCCCGCCGAGGTGAGGACGTCGCCGCCGTCCACGAACAGCACGTTCCGTTCGACCCTCACCCGGGGGAAGGCCCGCTGGAAGTGCTCGGCCTCCCTCCAGTGCGTGGTGGCGGACCGGCCGTCGAGGAGCCCCGCGGCCGCCAGTACGTACGAGGCCGTGCAGATCGCCACGATCCGGGTGCCCGGCCGGACGAGCGCGAGGGCCTCCGCCAGCCGCTCGGGCAGGCACCCGTGCTCGCGGACGGCGCCGAGCGCGGAGGAGGGCGGGATCACCAGCGTGTCCGCCGTGGCCAGAGCGCTCGCGTCGTGCTCGACGGCGATGGAGAAACCGGCGTCGCTGTTCACCGGGGCGCCGTCCAGGGTGCAGGCGATCACCTCGTAGAGCGGCTCGCCGTCCGGCCCCTCGGCGCTGCCGAAGATGCGCGCGGGAGTGCCCAGCTCGAACGGGATGACCCCCTCCAGGGCCAGGACGACGACGCTGTGCACGCTGTGCATGGCCAGATCCTGTCACATGATGGCCATCGGGCCGGTACCGGCCGGTTCTTTCCTCGCGCAGTCTGGTGCCCGGCCGCACGACACGGTGCGCCATGGGACGAGAAGAGGACGGCTGAACATGGGGGAGAGCGCGCCGGTGGGTGTGGACGACGGCTTGAGCGTGGACGAGAGCGCATCGGTGGGTGTGGGCGACAACTTGAGTCTGGACGAGAGCGCGCCAGTGAGCGCGGGCGACGGCTTGAGTCTGGACGAGAGCGCGGGCAGTGGCTTGAGCGTGGACGAGAGCGCACCGGCCTCCGCGCGGATGCGCGCGATGAGCCCGCGGTCCTGGGGCGGCCCCGAGGTGCTCGCCGAGATCGAGACGGACCGCCCGAGCGCCGGGGCGGGAGAGATCCTGGTCCGGGTGCACGCCGCGGGCGTCAACCCGACCGACTGGAAGGCCCGCGCCCACGGCGGCCTGGGCCTGTGGGGCGATCCGGTCGTGCTGGGGTACGACGTCTCCGGGACGGTGGCGGCCGTCGGGCTCGGCGTGACGCTCTTCCGGCCGGGTGACGAGGTGTTCGGCATGCCTCGCTTCCCGCACCAGGCGGGCGCCTACGCGGAGTACGTCGCCGCCCCGGCCAGGCACTTCGCCCGCAAGCCCGTCTCGATCGACCACGTGCGCGCCGCCGCCCTGCCGCTGGCCGGGCTGACCGCGTGGCAGTGCCTGACCGAGGTGGCCGGCCTGCGGGCCGGGCAGCGGGTGCTGGTCCACGCCGCGGCGGGCGGGGTCGGCCATCTGGCCGTGCAGATCGCCAAGTCGCTCGGCGCGTACGTGATCGGCACGGCACGGGCGGCCAAGCACCCGTTCCTGCTGGGCCTCGGCGCCGACGAGGTGATCGACCACACCCGCGACGACTTCGCCGCGAGGGTCCGCGACGTCGACGTGGTCCTCGACGCCGTCGGCGGCGACTACGGGCCGCGCTCCCTGCCGGTGCTGCGCCGGGGAGGGATCCTGGTGTCGCTCTCCTCGCCGGCCGACGTGCCGCCCGCGGAGGAGGCCGCGAGGTTCGGGGTCCGCTCCGTGTTCGCGCTCGTCGAACCCGACCACGCGGGCATGCGGGCCATCGCGGGGCTCGTGGAGGCCGGACGGCTCCGCGTCGAGATCGACGCCGTCTTCCCGCTGGAGCAGGCGGCCAGGGCGCACGAACACGGCGAGTCCGGCCGTACCACCGGCAAGATCGTGCTGACCGTCACCGGCGCGGACCGGTGACCCCGCGGCCGGAGGGCGGGAAGCCACCGGAGCGCAAGGAGTCACCGGGGCGTGGGCGGTAACCGGAGGCCGGGAATCACCGGGGCGTGGGCGGTCACCGGAGGCCGGGGAGCCTCCGGAGCGCAGGAAACCGCCGGAGTGAGGGGAGGCGAGGACGCGGGCGGGACGCGTCTCGCCGTCACCCCAGCTCGGTGACGACCTCCTGGCGCAGCCTCGTGAAGTCGAGGCCCGCGTCGGCCAGCACCTTGCTGCCCAGCCCCTCGCCCTCGCGCATGAGGCCCAGGAGGAGGTGGCCGTCGCCGATGTAGTTGTGCTTGAGGTTGACGGCCTCGCGCAGGGACAGCTCCAGGGTCTTCTTCGCCCGGGGGCTGAAGGGGATGTGGAAGCCGCCGAGCACGCGGCCCCGCCGGTCGGTGCGGGGCCTGCGGTCCAGGGCGCCGGGCCCGAAGGCCGCCTCGACCTTCTCCCTGATGGCCGAGAGGTCGATGCCGATCGACTCCAGCGCCTCGGCGTCGAGCGCGTCGCCCGGCTTCTGCGGGGTGAGGCGGACGACCGACCGGTAGGCGCCGTCGTGGTCGAGACCGTGACGGCCCAGCACCCGCGCCGACAGGCTCTCCGGCTGGTCGAGCAGGCCGAGCAGGATGTGCTCGGTGCCGATGATGTCGTGCCGCAGTCTGTGGGCGTTCTCCTGCGCGAGGGTCACCGCCTGGCGGGCCTCACGGTGGAACCGTTCGAACATCGCTATCTCTCCCGTCTCAACAGACCTCTGCCGCCCGCGTACTTCTTGTGCACCGCCTGCCGGGTGACCTCCAGGCAGTGCGCTATCTCCTGCCAGGACCAGCCCTGCTCGCGTGCGTTCTCCACCTGGAGGGCCTCCAGCCGGTCGACCAGCGTCCGCAGTGCCCGCACGGCCCTCAGGCCCACGGCCGGATCGCGGCTACCGGCGTCGGATGCCAGCTGCGCCGTATCGCTCATGGTGTCAATTTAGGTTGACGCGAGCCGCTTGTCAACTCCAATTGACGGCGACACGCCGGAGGGCCGAAAATGATTTGCCTGGTCAGGGCGGAGTTTGTAACCCTTGCTGAGACATGCGCTCCTTACCCACCGCCGACCCCGGCGTTCCCGATGCCCGCAGCCCGGTCAGCTACCTGCGGTGGGTGGCCCGCATGCAGAGGGGCCCGCTGCTCCTCGGCATCGTCTACGCCGTCCTGTGGTGGCTCGCGATGGCACTCGTGCCGTACGCCATGGGCGAGGGGATCGACGCCATCACGGCCAGGGACGTCTCGTCCCTGACCACCTGGGGCGGGGTGGTGCTCGCCCTGGGGATCACGCAGGCCGTCACGGGCATCCTGCGCCACCGGATGGCCGTCTACAACTGGCTCGCCGCCGCCTACCGGACCGTCCAGGTCACCGCGAGGCAGTCGACCAGGCTGGGCGCGACCCTGCCCAAGCGCATGTCCACCGGCGAGGTGGTCAGCGTCGGCAACTCCGACATCGCCCACATCGGCAACGCGATCGACATCCTGATCCGGGGCGTCGGCGCGATCGTCGCCATCGTCGTCGTGACCGTCATCCTGATGAGCAGCTCGCCGCCGCTGGGCCTGACGGTCCTGGTGGGCCTGCCGCTCATGGCGGTCGCCGTCGCACCCCTGCTCAGGCCGCTGCACCGCCGCCAGAACGCCCACCGCGACCTGCAGGGCGACCTCTCCACCCGCGCCGCCGACATCGTCACCGGCCTGCGGGTGCTGCGCGGCATCGGCGGCGAGCGGGTCTTCGCCGACCGCTACGGCACCGAGTCCCAGCGGGTGCGGCACGCGGGCGTGCGGGTGGCCTCCGTCGAGTCCATGCTGGAGGGCGCGCAGGTCCTGCTGCCGGGGCTGCTGATCACCGCGGTGACCTGGCTCGGCGCGACCTTCGCGATGCGCGGCGAGATCAGCGCAGGTCAGCTCGTCGCCTTCTACGGCTACGCCGCCTTCCTGATCGCCCCCGTACGCACCCTCACCGAGGCCGCCGACAAGCTGACCAAGGGGCACGTCGCCGCCCGCAGGGTGGTGCGCATCCTCTCGCTCAAGCCCGAGGTCGAGGGCGGCACCGGCCGCTCCGAGGGCGGCCTGCTGCGCGACGTGGCCTCCGGGGTCGCCGTGCGCCCCGGCATGCTCACCGCCGTCGCGGCGGCCCTCCCCGAGGAGGCGGCGGCCATCGCCGACCGGCTCGGCCGCTACGGCGAGGGCGACGTCGACTTCGGAGACGTGGCGCTCGCGACCCTGCCGCTCTCCGAGGTGCGCCGCCGGATCCTCGTCGCCGACAACGACGCCAAGCTGTTCGCCGGGGTGCTCAGGGACGAGCTCGACGTCACCGGCCGGGCCACCGCCGAGGAGCTCGGCCAGGCGCTGAGCGCCGCGTGCGCCGAGGACATCGTCGAGGCGCTGCCGGGCGGTCTCGACGGGCGCGTCGCCGAGGCGGGCCGGGAGTTCTCCGGAGGCCAGCAGCAGCGGCTCCGGCTCGCCAGGGCGCTCACCCTCGACCCGGAGGTGCTCATCCTCATCGAGCCCACCAGCGCGGTCGACGCCCACAGCGAGGCGCGCATCGCCGACCGGCTCGCCAAGGCGCGCGCCGGCAAGACCACGCTGGTCTGCACGACCAGCCCGCTGGTGCTCGACCGCACCGACCATGTCGTCTACGTCGAGGGAGGCGTCGTGCGCGCCGAGGGCACGCACCGGGAGCTGCTCGCCGCCCACCCGGGTTACACCGCCGTCGTCACCAGGGGGGAGGAGTCATGAGCAGGCAGATCCTGCCCGTCGCCGACCAGGCGCAGGTCCGGGCGTACGCCCGCAGGCTCACCCTGAAGTACCCCCGCGACCTGACCGTGGCCCTGCTCCTGCACGCCCTGGCCGCCGTCGCGGGCCTGGCGGTGCCGTGGCTGCTCGGCGGCCTCGTCCAGGGCGTCCACGACGGCTCCGGGATCGACGTCACCCAGGTCTCGCTCGCCATCGGCGGCTTCGTGGTCGCCCAGGCGGTGCTGGTCAGGTTCGCCGTCTACGCCTCCTCCAGGCTTGGCGAGAAGGTCCTCGCCGAGCTGCGCGAGGAGTTCGTCGGGCGGGTGCTCGGCCTGCCGCTGTCCACGGTCGAGCGCGCCGGGTCCGGCGACCTGATCTCGCGGACCTCGCGCGACGTCGACTCGCTGTCGCGCACGGTGCGGCACGCCGTGCCCGAGACGCTGATCGCGCTGGTCACCTGCGTGATCACCGTCGGCGCGCTGCTGCTGGTCGGGCCGCTGCTCGCGCTGCCCTCGCTGCTCGCCGTCCCCATCCTGTGGATCTCCACCCGCTGGTACCTCAAGCGGGCCAGAGACGGCTACCTGCGCGAGAGCGCGGCGTACGCCGACATGACCGACGGCCTGGCCGAGACGGTCAACGGCGCCCGCGCCGTGGAGGCCCTGGGCCTGCAGCGGCGGCGCCACCGGCGCACCGACGCCGACATCGCCGAGTCGTGGGCGGCCGAGCGCTACACGCTGGGGCTGCGCACGGTCTGGTTCCCCTCGGTCGAGCTCGGCTACGTGATCCCGATCGTGGCGACGCTGGTCATCGGCGGCCTCTTCTACATCCGGGGCTGGGTCTCGCTGGAGCAGGTCACCGCCGCCACGCTCTACGTCCAGCAGCTCATCGACCCGCTCGACCGGCTGCTCATGTGGATCGACGAGCTCCAGGTCGGCGGCGCCTCCATGGCCCGCCTGCTGGGCGTCGCCGAGGTGCCCGACGACCGCGAGACCGGCTCCACCGTCCCCCAGGGCAGCGAGCTGAGGGCCGAGGGCGTCCGCTACGCCTACCGCGAGGGCCACGACGTGCTGCACGGCATCGACCTCACGGTGAGGCCGGGCGAGCGGCTCGCCATGGTCGGCCCGTCGGGGGCCGGAAAGTCCACGCTGGGGCGCCTGCTCGCGGGCGTCCACGGCCCCCGCACCGGCACGGTCACGGTCGGCGGCACCCCGCTGGTCGAGCTGCCCCTGGACGACCTGCGCGGCCATGTCGCCCTGGTGACCCAGGAGCACCACATCTTCCGGGGCACCGTACGCGACAACGTGCTCATCGCCCGGCCCGACGCCGACGACGCCCGGGTCCGCGAGGTGCTGGAGGCCGTCAACGCCTGGGAGTGGGTCGAGACCCTGCCCGACGGGCTCGACACGGTCGTCGGCTCCGGAGGCGAGCCCGTCCCCGCCGCCCAGGCGCAGCAGCTCGCCCTGGCCCGGCTGGTCCTCGCCGATCCGCACACCCTCGTCCTCGACGAGGCCACCTCGCTGATCGACCCCCGGGCCGCCCGCCACCTGGAGCGCTCACTCGCCGCCGTCCTCGACGGCCGTACGGTCATCGCCATCGCCCACCGCCTCTACACGGCCCACGACGCCGACCGCGTCGCGGTGGTCGAGGACGGCCGCATCAGCGAACTCGGCTCCCATGACGAGCTGGTCGCGGCGGGGGGCTCGTACGCGGCCCTGTGGAGCAGCTGGCACGGCACGTCCCGGTGAGACGACGTCTCCTCGTAAGGTCTCCTGTCCCCGAAGGACATGTCCTGTAGCAGAGGTAACGATGCGACTGCCTCGTGGTGGGGAAGCCGGTTTCCGGGGGTCACCGGCTGAGGCCAGGTCGGTGGCCCTCCGCCTACCCGGGCGAGGTCTGATGGAGACCCGTGCCGAACGGCACCTCGGCGACGGGGCGCCAGTCCCACGAGGTCTCCGGGCCGTCCTGAACGACGAGACTGATGCCGCCTATGGTGACCTCGCGGTCCGGCAACCGTCGCCCCAACGCCGTGATGATCGGAGCCGACGGCCCGTTCGCTGAGCTGTACGCCACCGTGACATGGGGCGTCCACGGCTCATGGGCGAGCACACCGTCTTGACCGGTAGCCGCGTAGGTCGCCGCCCGTACCGCTTCGAGCATCGGGAGGAGGCGCTCGGCGGGCCGTGCCTCCAGCACGATGGCTTCGGGGTGGTACAGCACGCGACCCAAGGTCACGGTGATCGGCGATATCCGCGCGAGCAGCTTCGCAGCCTCCCGCACCATCACGTCCATCTGGTCGCCGATGATCTCGTGGGAGAACCCCGCGATGAGCGTGGTCAGGTGAAGAAATTCAGACGGGACAAAATCCAGGCCGGGGATCCCCTCAAGCCGTTCGTGAGCCTCCCGCACGATGGCACGCACCTCGGGATGATCCCGGAGCATGACATGCCAGTAGAGCTGTCCCTGTCCCGGGGGCAGCATCCGACGCCTCTGCCAGCGGTTGACCATGCGTTCCGGTAAGGGGCTCACACGTTCTCCTCGCCGACTGCGGACATGAAAATCCGGGCCTGCTCTCGGAGACCGGCCATGAACAACACCTCATCGTCCAAACAGTGCTTCTCTTACTGTGAGATGAAAACCTACTCGAACTGGGAATACGCGCGTGGTCGTGGGAGAGCGCTAGGAACCACCTGAGAGCGCTATACGGGAAACCGTCTGCCACACATATGCGCCTGGGCGTCGTTCAAGGACAACAAGTGAAGTTTGCCTGACGGTGACATCGACGCTGGGGAGAGCATTCATTCTTTCAACTGCCGCGACAACTTGATTGGCGGGAACGCCGTCGGTGTTGCAATATGCTATTGCCACGTGCGAGTGAAACTCGGCTCCTTTGACGGGCGCGTTTGAATAAACAGAAAGAGTCGCCTCGCGAAGAGTGTCGCGCAGGTTCCTCACTGTATCCGTGGGTGAAGCGCTAAATCCTATCGCTCCAGGAGTGCCGCCCAGGTGGCCGATGGTGACAGTGAACGGCGCTGTTTCCTCGCAGGCGCGTACGGCGGCAGCTTCGATGGATCTCAGCTGATTTGGCGAGATGTCATCTTCGAATGCGATGCGGTCGAGTGTAAGATGCAGGCCGCTCGGGGGTGTCAAGTCATAGTATGGAAAAGAAATTGCCTTTTGGCAGTCCTTCACCATGGATATCAGGGTCGGCGAATTCTCAAACTCCAGATACCAGTAGTAGGCGCGTGGGGTGGCGGGGCGCGCCCAGTGGTTGGTAAGTCGCCGGAGCGTCAGGAAGCGTTCGTCCAGTTTTCCGGCGCTGGGAGATGCCTCACTGTACGCCTCGTTCATCAACGGATCTCCCGCGTGGATACGGCTTGGCGAATCTCAGCGACCTGTCGTACCTCGCCCCATCGTTGACTAGCATCCCGGATGAACTCCATGGCGCGCTGCTGAATCGAGATTATCGGGCGGTTCGCCGAGATGCTCAGCGCGTCAAGAACGAGAGCCGATGCGCGTTCCATATCTGCTTCTTTCGATATGATCATCGAAACAGCGGAATCTATCATGACGAGAGAACGACTCCAAGGCGAATCTGAGCTGTTGATGTCGGGTAGGGCCAAATCGACATACTTCTGGACCTTCTCCGGGATTTCAAGGGAGACATAGGCGGTTGCTGCGTTACTTGCCGTCTGGGCTGCGCTGTAGCATTCGAATGTGATACTGGAAGGGAGTCCGGGGGGTACGTCATTGCGTGACATCAGCTCGTACGCTTCGCCAACGGCGCGATGAACACCCTCTACATCTCCAAGCTTTCCCATTGCGCGAGCCATGCAGTTCACGGTAAGTCTCACGCTTTGTGGTCCGAACTTTGCATGACCGAGACCGTCCATGGCCAAACGGAGCGCCTCATCGTAATCTTGAGCGTAGTATTCGCAGAAGCTTTGCAGACCCCGTGCCCACGCCTGCAGGTTGGAATCCTGGGCGAAGTCGCCGAGCTGGAACGCCTCAGCGCAATACGCTCGTGCCAGGGGAAACTTTCCGCGACCGACAGCTATGTACCCGAGCAGGCCGGACGTTCCGCTCGCGATTTCAAATAATTGCTGACGCTCCCTCGGATGATTGCATTCTCCAATAAGCTCATCGAGCCAAGATCGCTGATCGAGGAGAGCGGGAACGAGATCCGAGTGGTCAAACCTTTCGTATCGGGACACGATGCGCTGGAGATTGCCCCGTAATTGACGAATGACCTCCGGGGCGACCGCCTTATTCATTTTGTGTATCCGGCGGAGAACGTCGGACACATCCTCCGTTGTTCTTTCTCCGAGGTCGAGCGCTTCGGTTTGCCGTGCACCCCTTTCCTTTTCTGTGAAAGCCAGTAGTTCGCCGTTGGCTTTAAGGGCCGAGTCGAGAGAGGCTATTATCTGGTGGCTCGGCAGTCGCTGGTCATCATTCTCCAGGGCCGAGATGTAACTCTTGCCAACGTTCGCGAGGCGAGCCACATCCCGCGTTGACAAATTTCCGCGCAGTCGACGTAACGCGCTGCCGAATGTCTCCGTGCTCATGCTTCCGCTCCCCTCACTGTCCGCTGCTGTCCACAGGCACTGCGGACAGCAGCGGACAGCCAACCCCTGGACCATGACCCCTGGTATTGAAAACGTTACTCGCGGACGTGACACGCCGGTCGGTGTTTTTCGTCGCCAGACAAACAATGGAGCCCGCCACGGCATCGCACACCGGGACGGCACCTTGAGCAGGAAGCGAGTCCTGAACCATGGTCAAGGTCAGAGCCATCCGGATCCGCTGGAGTGCGGGATTGGGGCGGAGTGGCGCTCCCGTAGGAAGACGTGGTGCTTCCCGGGTGTGTGCTGTTCCCTCGGCTGCCGTCAAGCCACTGGCCGAGAAGCAGAGTGACGGCCGCAGCGGTGATGCTCGATCCGGAGGGCGGCTCTCCGCGCTGTGTCGTGCTGCGGAACTGGCCGCCCTGCTGAACGATGTTCACGGCATCTCGGCTGACGTCCATGAGCTTCGCTCCGGCAAGGCCGTGGTGTCGGTCTACTACGGGCTGATGGCCTACACCGATGGTGAGAGGTTCTGGTGGACCGGCCCTGAGCGCGGCCACTCCAGTGGTCTTCTGCCCTTCTCCGAGACGGAACCGGGCCTGGCCGCCGAACGGCTCGCCGGGCACTACGCGACTCTGCGGGCCCGTCCCGTCGTCACGTTGCTGGGCGGTGAACTGCCGTTGCTGGCCGACGTGATGCTGGCCGAGCATGTCGTCCCGCGCTGACGCCGACGCGGTGCCGCCCGCCGAGCGGATGCGGGCTCGCGCTCAAGGGGACCGCGAACCAATCCCACGTACGGAAGGGAGCCGGTTGTGATCCCTTCCCACGGCACACCGGTGGGTGACCGGCTGAACGCGGCCACCTGGCGGTCCGCCGCTGTCGTCGCTCTCCAGCGTCTGCGGACCGAGCTGCACACCCACCGGATCTACCCGGCGATCTCGTACGACGAGGGACAGCCTCGCCTCGTGGTGAGTGCTGAGCTGACCGTGTGGGCCGACCGTGCCGGGACCGTCTTCTGCTGGGGTGCCGTTCATCAGGACGAGCCCGCCGAACACGTTCCGGTGGACGACCTGGTACGGGCCGCGGGCCGGATCGCCGGACGGCTCGGTGGGCACTACGCCGAGCCGGTGGACCCGCTGTAGCAGCGTGACGGCAAGGAGAACGCCGACTCCGTGCCGTCGCGTCCGACTCCCCGCGAGCGGTGGTGCGCAACCAGGGGCCGCTCGCGGGGTCCTATGCTCTGCCCGTTTTTCGGGACGCGGGTCAGCGGGCGGTGAGGATCGGGACCTTGCGCTGGATGAGGGTGGCGAGGGCGGCGTGGCCCTGCCTGCTGAGGTGCAGTACCGCGACGTCGCCCTCCTGGCCGGGGGCGAGGGCGTCGAACCCTCGATAGAACGGGGTGGTCGACTCGCACAGCGAGTGCCCGGCGAATTCGGGGCGCAGGGTCGTCGAGTTCAGGTGCGGGCCGACGAACCGGACGTCGATCCCGCGTGCCCTGGCGGCCCGCGCGGTCCGGGACAGGGTCGCGTCCAGCGCGCCGGAGACCTTCGCCCCCGCCACGCGCTCCTCGGGGGTGAGGACACCGGCGTCGCAGATCGGGTCGAGCGGTACGCCGGTGGCGTTCTGGCCACGGGTGACGGCCCTGCCGTACCCGGTCAGGACGATCCGGGCGCGGGGGCTGCGGCGCTTGATCTCGGTGAGGAGGCCGCTCAGGGACCGCTTCAGGGCGGGCAGGCGGTCGAGGATCGCCGTGGTGGGCGCGCCGGTGCAGTCAGCCTGGACGCACACGCCGCCGTACCCGGCGAAGTCGATGTCGTTGCCGCCGATGTTCAGCGTCACCAGATCGGTGTCCCTGCGGAGCGCGCCGAGTTGCGGGGGCTCCCCCTTGAACGGCTGCCGCAGATCCTGGACGGCCGCGCCGCTGCACGTGACGTTGGTGAACCTCACGGTCGTGCCGCGCCGCCGGAGCTCCTCGACGAGGATCGTCGAGGCGGAGTTGCGGCTGCGGTAGCAGGTTCCCTCGGTGCCGGGCTCGTAGTCCCCGGCGCCGGTGCCGGACGCGTAGGAGTCGCCCAGCGCCACCACGTCGAAGGACGGTGTGACACCGGCCACCGCCGCTCCCGCGGGCGCCGCCGCGCCCACCGTTGTCCCGGCTGCCATGACGAGGCCCGCGAGGCCTGCGACGATTCTTGTGCGAGTGACCATCATCAGTGGTTGATCCTCCCGTGGAGACGACGAGGGCCACGGTGACGAGGAGCGCCCTGACCCCGTGACCCCGTGACCCCGTGGCGCTTCCCCGTGAACCGTGCCCTTGAGAACCGTGCCTTTGCCGAACGTGAATTCGTGCCGGTGCGTTCATCGTCTGGAAGACGGAGAACGTCGCTGTTTTTACACCATTCACGATGGTTTGGGGATTGATAGTACGGTCGTCGCGTCGCGGAAACCCGGACAAGGGATGGATTCGGTATAGCGGGCCGTCCGCAACGAAGGAGGGAGACGCATCCGGCGCCGACCGGGCGATGCGCCGGGCGAGGTGTCGTCTCGCGGTGGTGTGCCCTGGTATGTCTCGCGGTGGTGCCCTGGTATTTAGAGCCGCTTCGGGGGCAAAAGTCCGTCAGAGCAGGAAGCTACACTCTCGCCCCATGGGTATAGGCCGCATCCTCTATCTCACCTTTGGCTGCATGGTGCTGTTCATCGCTTTGATGCTTGTAACAAGCGAGAACGATCCCGAGAACATGCAACGGGCACAGGTCTTCGCGCTGGGGGGCATCGGGCTGATGATCGCCGGAGCCGCCTGCGGCGCCGCCGAGCGCCGGACCGCTCGCCCTCCACAGGCTCACCCGCAGCCCCCGGCCCAGCAGCCCTACCCTCAGGGCCACAACCCTCAGCAGGGCTACGACCCTCAGCAGGGGTACGCCCCCCAGGGCTACACCGCCCCGCAGGCGTACAACCTCCAGCAGGGCTACACCGCTCCCTACCCTCCCGGCCAGGGCCACTGACGCGACGTACACCGGGGGACGAGCCGGGCCACCCCCCCGAAGCCCGAGAAGGGCTTCGGCGACGGTGGCCGGCGGGTGGCTCACCGCCGGGTCAGGACGGGACCCGCTGACGAGGGAGGCTGCTTCCGAAGGCTCAGGACAGGGCCTTCCGAAGCAGCCTCAGAACGAAGCGGGCTCAGAACGAAGCGGGCTCAGAACGAAGCGGGCTCAGAACGAAGCGGGCTCAGAACGAAGCGGGCTCAGGGCGAAGCGGGCTCAGGACAACGCCTTCTTCAGGAAGTCGACCTGGAGCAGCAGCAGGTTCTCCGCCACGGCCTCCTGCGGGGTCATGTGGGTGACCCCCGACAGCGGCAGCACGTTGTGCGGGCGGCCCGCGGCCAGCAGGGCCGAGGACAGGCGCAGGGTGTGTGCGGCGACCACGTTGTCGTCGGCCAGGCCGTGGATCAGCAGGAGGGGACGGTCCAGCTTCTCCGCGTCGGCGAACAGGGACGAGGCGTCGTAGTGGCCCTCGTCCGGGTGGCCGAGGTAGCGCTCGGTGTAGCAGGTGTCGTACAGGCGCCAGTCGGTCACCGGGGCCCCGGCGACGGCCGCGTGGAACACGTCGGGGCGGCGGAGCACGGCCAGGGCGGCGAGGTAGCCGCCGAACGACCAGCCCCGGATGGCGACCCGCGACAGGTCCAGGTCGTCGGGGAACCGCGCGGCGGCGCCGTGCAGGGCGTCGACCTGGTCGTCCAGGACCGGGGTGGCCAGGTCGTGCAGGACGGCCCGCTCGAACTCGGGGCCGCGCCCCGGGGTGCCCCGGCCGTCGGTCACGACCACCGCGAAGCCCTGGTCGGCGAACCACTGGCTGGTCAGGTACGCCCCGGCCGCGGCCAGCACGCGCTGGGCGTGCGGCCCGCCGTACGGGTCCATGAGGACCGGCAGTCTCGCGGAGCCGGGCACGTGTCCGGTGGGCAGGAGCACGGCGGTGGCCAGGTCGCGCTCGCCCGCCCTGATCAGGGAGACCCGCAGGTCCAGGCTGGGGCGTTCGGCGTGCGAGGCGATGTGCCCGCGGGGCGTGCCGTTGTGCAGGACGCGGGTGGCCGAGCCCTCGCTGCCGAGGGTCTGGCCGGTGATCACGAGGGTGCCGCCCGCGGTGTGGCCGCTGTAGACGCCGCCCTCGGCCGGGCTGACCAGGGTGATCTGACCCCGCCGGTAGGCCCAGACGGCGATCTCGGTGGGCTCCCCGCTCGCCCGGAAGAGCACGGTCTCGCCGTCGATGTCGAGGATCTCGCGGACCTGGAGGGTGGGCGGCGTGACGGGGGCGTCGCCGACGATCAGGCGGTGGCCGCCCTCCGAGGTGGCGGCCCAGACGAGGCTGCCGTCGGACAGGTGACCGGGGACGCCGGTGACGATGTCGACCCAGGCGGGGTCGGTGTCCTCGCGTACGACCGTGGAGGCGCCGGTGGCCGGGTCGACGTCGAGCAGCCGCATGGTCCGCTGGTCGCGGGTCATGGTGACGATCGACAGGCCGTGGGCGTCCCAGGCGGCGTTGACCAGGTATTCGTCGTCGAAGGGCACCGCGACACGGGCCCCGCCGAGGGTGAGGACGAAGAGCTCGACCCCGGCGTTGGCCGTGCCCGCGGAGGGGTAGCGCTGCTCGGTGCCCGGCCGGGCCGGGTTGGCCGGGTCGGCGATGTGCCAGCGCTGCACCGGCGACTCGTCGGCCCGCTCGACCAGGATCGCGTCACCGGACGGGGACCACCAGTAGCCCCGCATGCGGTCCATCTCCTCGGCGGCGATGAACTCGGCCAGGCCGTACGTCACCTCCGGGGACTCCGGGCGGGCCAGCGCGTGGTCGACCTCGTCCTCCAGGTCCTGGATGTGGAACGCGCCGCCGGTCACGTAGCCGACGTGGACGCCGGTGGGGGACATCCGGGGGTCGATCACCGGCCCGGCGGTCTTCAGCCGCCGTACGAGGGCGGTCTTCAGGTCGACGACGTAGAGGCCCCCGGAGAGCGCGAACGCCGCGACGGTCACCGCGGAGTCGGTGCTGTACGCGACGACGCCCCCGGCCTGTTCCCGGCTCCGCTCGCGGCGCGCCCGCTCCTCGGGCGGCAGGTCCTCCTCGTCGGCCGCCAGGGCGCGCGGGTCGACGATCAGCCGTTCCGCGCCGCTGAGGACGTCGTACTCCCACAGGCAGGTCACCGGGTCGAAGCCGCCCCTGCTCCGGAGGAACACGACGCGGTCACCGCCCGGGGAGATCGTGAAGCCGCGCGGCACTCCGAGGGTGAATCGACGGGTTCTGGCGTGCAGGCGAGGGAAGCTCTCACTCATACGAGCCATCTTGCCAGTTCCGCATCGAGTGTCTTGTTTTCGAGGTGCGGACGGACCGGGAACGCGGCGCTCTGTCCGATGCGCGGCATCGATACCCTCGGACGCATGACTGATCGGCGCCTGATGCTCGTGCACGCCCATCCGGACGACGAGACGATCGGCAGCGGAGCCACCATGGCCAGGTACGCCGCCGAGGGCGCGCACGTCACGCTGGTGACCTGCACCCTGGGGGAGGAGGGCGAGGTGATCCCCCCGGAGCTCGCCCACCTGGCCGCCGACCGCGACGACACCCTGGGCGAGTACCGCGTCGGGGAGCTCGCCGCGGCCTGCGCGGCGCTCGGCGTCACCGACCACCGGTTCCTGGGCGGCCCCGGCCGTTGGAGGGACTCCGGAATGATGGGCGTCGCCGCCAACCACCGGGCGAACGCCTTCTGGCAGGCCGACCTGGACGAGGCGGCGGGCGAGCTCGCGAGGATCATCCGTGAGGTACGGCCCCAGGTGCTCGTCACCTACGACGAGAACGGCTTCTACGGCCACCCCGACCACATCCAGGCCCACCGCGTCGCCCGGCGGGCGGTCGAACTGGCCGCCGACCCGGCGTTCGACCCGTCCGGCCTGTCCGATCCGTCCGACCCGTTCGACCCGTCAGGCCCGTCCGGCCCGTCTGAGTCGTCTGAGTCGTCCGGCCCGGGGGCCGGTGCGGTGTCCGGCGAGGGCGGGCCGTGGCGGGTCGCGAAGTTCTACCACACCGCCGTGCCCAGGTCCGTGATGTACCGGACCGAGGAGGCGATGCGCGAGAGGGGCGCCCCCTTCCTCGCCGAGCCCGTCGACGACCTGCCGTTCGGCTGCCCGGACAAGGACGTCACCACCGAGATCGACGCCCGCGCCCACATCGGCCGGAAGATCGAGGCGATGCGGGCGCACGCCACCCAGATCAGTGTGAGACCGCCCTGGTTCGCCCTGTCCAACAACGTCGGCCAGGAGGTGCTCGGGGTCGAGCACTTCATCCTCCGCTCCGGCGTGCCGGGTCCCGCCGGTCCCGGGGCGCCGGTCGAGGTGGGAGGGATCGGCGAGCCGTACGACCGCGAGGACGACCTCTTCGCCGGGATCCACTAGCCTCGGTGCTTGTGATGGAGCAGGTGCCAGCCGTGCGCGAACCCTCGGAGACGATCGTCACCGTGGCGGCCAACGCCGTGCTCGTCATGCTCGGGCTCCTGCTGGGCGTCCTCGGCGGGTTCCAGCACTCCTGGTACGTCAGGCCCGTCCCGGTCTCCGCCATCGGCTGCGTCGCCCTGCTGTTCGCGGTGACCTACTGGGCCGGGCGGACGACGCGCGGCAAGGCGGCGCCCCTGGCGTTCGCGGCGGGCTGGGCGCTGGTCACCGTGATCTGGACCGCCGGACGGCCGGAGGGCGACCTGGTCATCGCGAACGACCTGTCCGGCTACCTCTACCTCTACGGGGGCCTGGCGGCGATCGCGATGGGGGTCCTGCTCTCGCCGTCGGCCACCGTGGCCGGGTCGTGGCTGCTCACCCCGCACGGATACGGCTCGGCACCGCAGACACCGCCCGTCCCGCAGGCACCGCCCGTCCCACAATCCCCGCCCGTACAGCAGGCACCGCCCGTCCAGCAGGGCCCGTCCGGCCCGCAGGTCCCGCCGGGCCCGGCCGCTCCCTGACGACCTCCTCACGGGACGAAAAACCAGGAAAAAGCCACTGTCGCCGGTCGCCAGGATGACGCACAATCCCGATATGCGGCGGTTGCATCGGGTACGGCGGACGCTCAACTACGCCAATCTGTCCACCCCACTGGGCCTGCTCCTGGCGCGCGTCGGCCGTGCCAGGGTGACCGCCGGGCCCGACGGGCTGCTCCTGGCGTACGGCTACCGCTTCCGGTTCCCGATCGCCTCGGCGTTCACCGTGGGCAACGTGGTGCTGACCAAGCACCCGGAGGGGTTCCTCACCGGGGCCCTGCTCAGGCACGAGGACCGGCACGCCTCCCAGTACATGTGCTGCGTGGGCCTGCCGATGCTCCCGCTCTATCTCGTCGCGGTGGTCGTCTCCATGATGATCTGCGGCAACCAGGCCTCGTGGAACCTCTTCGAGCGGCTGGCGAACCTGGAGGACGGCAACTACACCCGTAGATCTCCCTGGTGGTTTCACACTAGACCGCCGCAAAAGGAATGAATCTCTCTGTGGGGGGATCTACAAGGGGTGAGCTGTTGATGACCGAAGGGGGCCGCCCATGTCACAGACGTCCCACCCAGAAATCGCCTCCCACGTGCCCGCGGAACCCGGCGGCCTTCTCGAAGAGCCCGCACGGCGTCCCGGATGGTCGGCTCGCTTCACCACGCGGCCGGTGCGCGCGCTCAGGCGGCTGGGCCGGACCGCCGGACGGGTGGTCAGGGACCAGTCGGCCGATCGAGGGGCCTCCGGGCCCGAGGCGGCCCTCCGCCCTCCGGAACTCCCCGGGCGATCCGCGACCCTGGTGCCCTCCGCGCGAACGGCATCCCCCGTGCGAATGGCATCTCCCGCGCGGCCGGTGCCTCCCGCACGGCCCGCGCCTTCCGCACGGCCCGCGCCTTCCGCACGGTCCACGTCCTCCGCACGGCCCGCGCCTCCCGTACGGCCGGCGCCGCCGGGACGGCCCGAGCCCCTGCCGCCGAGGTCCTGGCCGGGGGGTTTCAAGGACCGGCTGACCTCGCCGGTCCCGACGTTCCAGGAGCTGCTGGCGGTCGCCTGGCACGGCACGCTCCGGCCCGGCGTCGGGGACGAGGACCGCATCCCGGTCCACCGGGACGGGCTTCCCCTCGCCACGGGGACCGACGCGGTCGTCACCTGGGTGGGGCACGCGACGTACGTGGTGCAGATCGGCGGGCTCACCATCCTCACGGACCCGGTCTGGGCGAGGAAGATCGCCGGTATCCACCGGCCCCGGCTCACCCCGCCCGGCGTGGCGTGGGCGGACCTGCCCCGGATCGACGCCGTGGTGATCAGCCACAACCACTACGACCACCTGGACGCGCGGACCGTGCGGCGGCTGCCGCGCGGCACGCCCGTCCTCGTACCGGCGGGGCTCAGGTCCTGGTTCACCCGGCGCGGGTTCCGCGACGTCACCGAGCTCGACTGGTGGGAGAGCACCTGGGTGGGGGGCGTCCGCTTCGACTTCGTCCCGGCCCACCATTGGAGCCGCCGGTCGGTCTGGGACACCTGCAAGACCCTCTGGGGCGGCTGGGTGATCGCCTCCGACGACCAGACGATCTACTTCGCCGGGGACACCGGGTACGGCGAGCGCTTCGCCCAGATCGGGGCCCGCTACCCGGGCGGCGTCGACCTCGCCCTGATGCCGGTGGGGGCCTTCGAGCCCCGCTGGTTCATGAAGGCCGCGCACGTCGATCCCGCGCAGGCCGTACGGGCGTGCCAGGACGTGGGGGCCCGCCGGATGGCGACCATGCACTGGGGCACGTTCGTGCTGTCCGGCGAGACGCTCCTCGCGCCGGTGGAGGAGGCCAGGGTGGCCTGGGCGGAGGCCGGACGGGACCGCGCCGACCTGTGGGACCTCGCCGTCGGGGAGTCCCGGGTCCTCACGACCTGACAACCTGAAGACCAGGGCCCTTACGTCCTCACGCCCTGACGCTCCGGTGTCTCGTGCCCCGAAAACCGTCTCGTGCCCTGAGAACGGCCCCGGGGCGGAGGCCGGGGTGGCGAGGGCCCCGGGACGTCGCGGCCCGGGAGACCCCGCGCCGTCAGGGGTGGAGCGTCAGGGTGTGGGTGGCGGCCTTCGCGATGGACTCCTGGCGGGCGAGCATGGGAGTGGTCTCGCCGCCCGCCCACAGCGGCGCCTGGTCCCAGTAGTTGTCGTGGAACGCGTGGCCGGAGGCGCCGGTCAGGTTGATCCACCGGGATTTGTCCAGGTCCGCCAGGTCCACCACCATCCGCATGGACGGCAGCCAGCTCACCGCGTAGCCGTCCTGCGCGTCCCACCCGGCGGCGTTGACCGCGTCGTCGCTGCCGGACACCGGGAACGGCCCCCGGTTGAACAGCCACTCGACCGGGCCGATCCCCGAGGTGCCGAAGGTCTGGTGGACGAGCTCCAGGGAGTGCAGGTCACCCCAGCGCCAGTCCTTGACGTCCGGGCCGAGCAGGCCGTTCAGCTCGTCGTAGGCCAGCGCCATCGCCCGCCGCAGCATGTCGTCGCGGGTCTCGGCGCCCGGGGTGGCCGTGTCGTTCCAGAACGCGTCGTCAGGCCGGTCGAGCATGACCCGGACGACCTCGAACCAGCGGTCGCCGCCCTGGGACCTGGCGCCCTCGGGGAGATCGTCGTTGAAGGTCTCGATGAGCAGGTGCCGCCAGACGGCGTTGAAGTACATCGCGGGACCCGACTCCATGCCCTGCGCGCGGTCCCACGAGCGCAGCAGCTCGCGGGCGTCCTTGGCGGGCCCGGCCATCTCGACGTCCAGCAGCTTGGGCACCAGGAACCGGGCGAGGCCGTTGTCGCTGTCCTGCTGCAGCTCGCTCATCGCGGCCACGTCCACCTTGCCGCCGTCCTTCGTCGCCTCGCGGAGGCGGTCCAGGATGCGCTGGGAGCGGTAGCCGTACGCCCAGTCCTTGGTGAGGGTGTACGGGTAGCGGGCAGGGTCGACGACCGCGTTGTTCGCGGTCACGATGTAGCCCTCCGGCGGGTTGTAGAGGCTGGGCAGCTCGTTGAAGGGGATCGTCGACTGCCAGGCGTACTCGCCGGTCCAGCCTGGCACCGGCCAGGTGCCGTCGCCGCGGGTCCGCACCGGGATCCGCCCGGGGGCCTGGTAGCCGATGTTGCCCGCGGTGTCGGCGTAGATCAGGTTCTGCGCGGGCACCTCGAACCTGGAGGCCGCGCTCCTGAACTGCTGCCAGTCCTGCGCGGTGTTCAGCGCGAAGATCGCGTCGGCGGTCCTGCCCGGCTCCAGGGCCGTCCACTTGAGCGCGACCGCGTCGGCCTGCTCCTCGAAGACCGCCTTCATGCCCGGGAGCGTGTCCTTCACGTTCTCCATGACGTCGGAGATGATCGGCCCGTGCATGGTGTCGCGCACCTTGAGCCGTACGTCGGCGCCCCCGGCCACCTTGATCGTCTCGGTCCTGGTGGTGAGCGGCTTCCAGTCGCCCATGAACAGGTACGAGTCGTCCTTGACCCGTTCCAGATAGAGGTCGGCGACGTCCGGGCCCAGGTTGGTGAAGCCCCAGGCGATCTTGTCGTTGCGGCCGATGACCACCCCCGGCACGCCGGAGAAGGTGAACCCGGTGACGTCGAACGGGCACTCGGCGCTCTTGACGCGGCAGTGCAGCCCGGCCTGGTACCAGACCGAGGGCATGCCGGGGCCCAGGTGGGGGTCGTTGGAGAGCAGCGGTTTGCCCGACGCGGTGTGCGCGCCGCCGACCACCCACGAGTTCGAGCCGATGCCGTGCCCGCCCGCCGGGTCGCCCATCAGGCTCGGCACCGCGCGCATCGCCTCGGCCGCCCGGGTCAGCGCCACGGTGGCCGGGGCCACCCCGGACGGCTCGCTGTCGACCTTCTTCGGCTCCCGCGCCTGGTCGAACCCGCGCTCGCCGACCGAACCCCGGGTGACGATCGGCGGGTGGGTCTCGTACGGGTAGCCGGGCCAGAGCTGCTCCACCCGGCCGCGCGGCAGCTTGCTCGCCGCGAGCGCCCGGCCGATCTCGTCGGACATGTTGGAGCGCAGGTCCCAGGCCATCGCCTTGAGCCAGGCCAGCGAGTCGACCGGGGTCCACGGCTCGGGCCGGTAGTCCGGGCTGGTCGCCCGCAGCAGCACGTACTCCAGGCTCCTGTCGGCGAAGCCGTCGTTCCGCGCCATCCAGGCGTTCACCCCGGCGGCGTAGGCGTCCAGGTAGCGCCGGGTCCGCTCGTCGAGCAGGGGCAGCTCCGCCTCGGCCACCTTCCGCCAGCCCATGGTCCGGATGACCCTGTCCTCGGTCAGCGTCGCCGGGCCGAACATCTCCGACAGCCGCCCAGCGGTCACGTGGCGGCGGAAGTCCATCTCGAAGAAACGGTCCTGGGCGTGCACGTAGCCCTGGGCCAGGAACAGGTCGTCGGGGGAGTCAGCGTAGATGTGCGGGATCCCCGTCTTATCCCGATATACGGTGACTTTTCCTTTTAAGCCGCTCACCTTGAGCTCGCCTCCGAGCTGCGGGAAGGACGCCCGCACGCTCCACACGCCCGCTCCGGCGACGAGCAGCCCGAGCACCAGGAACACGGTGAGCACCCGCGCCAGCCACGTGAGCGGGCGGGGCATCCAGGCATACGGGCGGAACCTCACAAAAACCTCCTAGGCGACATGCTCCCGCAAGTGTGGCAGCACCCCCGTGGTGTCCGCGCTGGGGTAATTGTGAAGATGCACTCATGAGACTTTCCACGGCCGACCTGGTCGATCTCCACGGCTCGGCGGTCGCGAGCTGCCTGACCCAGTTCCGCTCCTACGGCCCGAGCCCCCGGTTCGCCGGGCCGGTCGCGACCGTCCGCTGCCTGGAGGACAACGCTCTCGTCAAGCGGGTCCTGGCCACCCCGGGCGAGGGCCGCGTGCTGGTCGTGGACGGCGCGGGATCCCTGCGCACCGCCCTCATGGGCGACGTCATCGCCGCCTCCGCCGTCTCGTACGGCTGGTCCGGCGTCGTCGTCAACGGCGCCGTCCGTGACACGGCCGCCCTCGCCGGACTGGACCTGGGGGTCAAGGCCCTCGGCTCGAACCCGGCCAAGAGCGCCAAGGAGGGCGTCGGCGAGCTCGACGTGCCGGTCACCTTCGGCGAGGTCGTCTTCACCCCCGGCGCCTGGCTCTACAGCGACGAGGACGGCATCCTCGTCAGCCCCACGGAACTCTCCTGAGGATCTTCACGCTGAGGGTCTTCACGCTGAGGGTCTTCACGCGACTGAAGGTCTTCACGCGACGCTGATGGACCCCTCCCTGTCAGCCCCACGGAACTCCCCTGAGGGTCTTCACGCTGAGGGTCTTCACGCGACCGAGAGCCTTCACGCGACGCTGACACGCTCTTCCCACGACACTGATGGGCCCCTCCCTGCCAAGGGGCCTTCTTGCTCATGCTCACTCTCGAAAGAGTCCCCGCGTCTTCGCGGGCCGCTCCGGCGGCCGGGAGCCGGTCGTCAGATCGGGCCGATTCCCCAGTGGTGCACGGCGCGGTCGCCGGGGGCGAGCCGGATGACGTCCTCGCCGGTGCGGAAGGCGTTCGGCGGGCAGGTCATCGGCTCCACCGCGAGCCCCTGGCGGCGGTGGCCCTCCGGCAGGGTGTCGCCGGTGTAGAGCTGGATCCACTCGATGCCCTCGCCCGCCCACAGCTCGACCCCGGTCCCGTCCGGGGCGGCCAGCGTGACCCGCACCCGCCCGTCGGCGCCGCGCTCCAGGCCGGTGAACGCGGTGTCGAGCTCCGTCCCGCCGATCGGGCGGGCGGTCCTGAAGTCGTACTCGGTGCCCTCGACGTCGTGGCGGCCGGTGGGGATCTTCCGCTCGTTCACCGCGATCCACTGGCCGGCGGGGAGCCCGAGTACGGCGTCGTCGAGGGCGCAGAGGGTGCCGACGGACAGGTAGGGGTGGGCCCCGAAGCCGTACGGCGCGTCGCCGGCGCCGACGTTCTCCGCGCTCACCTCGATCTCCAGACCGGCGGCGTCCAGGGCGTACCGGATGGAGAGGTCGAGGACGTGCGGGTAGCCGAGCTGGGGGAAGAGCCGCAGCCCCAGCCGGATCGAGGCGTCCTCGTGGGACAGGACCCGCCAGGGGAACGACCGGGAGAAGCCGTGGATCGCGTTGCCGGTCTTGGGCTCGCTCAGCGCGAGCTGCCGGTCCTCGCCGTCGAAGGTGTAGCGGCCGTCCTCGACCCGGTTGGGCCAGGGAAGCAGCGGCAGCCCCGCCCCGCCGAGCGGGGGCTGGTCCTCGGGGAAGTCGACGACGAGCGGCCTGCCGTCCAGGGCGAGGCTTCTGAGCCCCGCCCCGAGTTCGGTGATGACGGCCTGGAAACCGCCGGCCGCGATGGTGTGTTGAGCCCCGGTGGGCACGATGTATGTCACCCGGCAATTCAACACCTATTGCCCGCCGCTTCCCGTCGACACCGCTCCGGTCCCCGCGCACCACCCGCCCGCGTCGCCGGTCTCCAGGGTCTGGCACGTTCCTTCGGGCTTACAGCACCGTCTCCAGGACCGTTGACTGGACGGCGAAGCCGTTGGTCCGGTAGAAGCGGACGGCGGCCTCGTTGCTCGCGTAGGCGGTCACCCCGGCGTAGCGGGCGCCGTGCAGGCGGGCCCACTGCCGGAACTCCTCCACGAGCCTGGCCCCGATCCCCTGACCGCGGTAGGACGGCTCGACGTACATGCTGCCCAGGGTCGCCACGGTGACCGGCCGCATCGCGGTGGGCCCGGACAGGGCCCCGGTCAGGTGGCCGACGATCCGGCCACCGTCCTCGGCGACCATCACCAGGCGGTCCGGGTCGTCCAGCGCGTCCACGAAGCGGGCCCGCCCGTGCTCCTGGGGCCACTTCACGTTCAGGGCCGGGTCGCGGGTCCCGGCGTCCTCGGCGAACAGCGCGGAACTGCAGGCGACGATCCCGTCCAGGTCGGCGATCGTGCCGGGTCGTACGGCGACGACGATCTCACTCATGATCAGGACGCTATCGGTCGCGACCGACATTACGAGTGATCTGCTGCTTTCGCCCCTCCCGGTCTCGGGGTCCGTCCCCGCCCGCCCCCTGGAAGCCGGGGCCCGACGGTCACCGTTTCGCGACGAGGTCAGGCCATGCGACCCTGACCGTCGAAGGCCGCGTAGTCGTCGCCCGAACCGCTTTTTCTTCGCCGCCGATCGCTCCGGCCGAAACGAACCGCGAGCACCAGCAGCGTCGACAATCCGCTGAACACGTAACTGCCCATCAGCAATGTCAGCCACGTTCCGGCGCGGGACGGATACATGAGAAGTGTCGCCAGGGTGATGTATCCCGGCAGGAGAAAGACGAACCACAGGAATCCCACGCCCACCTTCTCGAGCGTGGTGTCCACGCGCCGGGCGCGATATGCCCAGAGCACCAGGAGCGGTACGCACCAGACCCAGTGGTGCGGCCAGGAAACGGGTGAGACGAGCAGCCCCACAATGGCGCAGACGGTGATTCCGGCGAGCTCGCCCGCCTTCTTCGCGGTCCGTGCGGCGACCAGGATCCCGCCCGCGCCGACCACCGCGCACAGGGCGAGCCAGAGGGGCGTGGTGGGCCAGGAGCCGGGCATGAGCAGGAGCATGCCGCGAATCGATTGGTTGAAGAAGACCGTTTCCGGCGCGGTGACCACCCGTTGCGTGTCGAAGAACGTACCACCCCAGTAATCACGCGAATCGGCCGGCAGCAGCAGGAACCCGAGGGCCACCGTGCCGAGAAAACCGAGGCCGACCATCAGGGCGGCCCGGAAGCGACGCGTGACGAGAAGATAGGGGATGAATATCAGCGGGGTGAGCTTGATGCCTGCCGCGATGCCCGTTATCACGCCACGCCACTTCTCTTTGCCGTACGTCAGGTCCACGACTGTCGCCAGCAGCAGAATGATGCCTATCTGCCCGTTCCACAGCGTTATCACTATCGGATACAGGGGAAGTGCCGCGATAACGATGAACAACGTGTGAGTTGCCCGGCGACCACGGTTTCTCACCGAGACGCGGCCGACGAGAATCCATATCACCGCCTCGAGGGCGAGTATGGAGACCAGCACCCAGAGGGCGACGGCGATCTCCATGTCGACCAGGGCGAGAGGCGTGAACAGCATCGCCGCGAACGGCGAATAGGTGAACTGCAGCCAATACCTGCCCACGCTCAAGTCGTAGAGGGACGCACCCTGCAGTACCGCCGCCCCGCCCTCCCGGTAAACCTCCAGGTCGACCCAGCCCGCCGCATGGGTCACGTTGAAGGCGAAGGCCGCCAGCGCGCCACCCAGCGCGATCAACAATGCGCACGTTATCTGGAAAGAGCCGTCGGCTCTCCTGCCCAGACGAACGCGCGGACCGGCTGACACCGAAGAGGACACGGCGACTCCCGACTTGGCTACGGTGCACGCTAGTCACGCCGGCTTGTCCAAAGCTTGTCGTGCCCCACCTGTGCCGGCCGTTCGCCTGCTGCCCCACCTGTGCCGGCCGTTCGCCTGCTGCCTCACCCGTGCCGGCCGTTCGCCTGCTGCCTCACCTGTGCCGGCCGTTCGCCGGTCGGGGCTCCAGTCGCCGCTCGGGGCTTCGGTGCGGCCAGGCGGGAGCGTCTCCTTCCCGGTGGCAGGCGGGGATCACGCGTGTCGAGGTCGTCTGTCGGCGGGTGTGCCCGGTGGCGGCCGGCACTGTCGGGGCCCGCGTCAGCCGGGTGGCAGGGCGGGCGTGCTCCCGCCGTCAGGACCAGGTCTGGCCCTCCGGGGTGTCGACGACCTTCACGCCGAGGGCCGCTAGCTCGTCGCGGAGGCGGTCGGAGGCGGCCCAGTCCTTGGCGTCGCGGGCCCCCGAACGCCGCTCCAGCAGCTCGGCGGCGCCCTCGGGCAGGGGCTTCGGCCTCACCGTCCTGCCGATGTCGAGGGAGAGGTCCAGGGCGAGGATCTGGTCGAGGTGCAGGAACGCCTCGAAGCGGGAACCGGGGGAGATCGAGCCGTCGCGCTCCAGCTCGCGCAGGAGCCGCAGCGCCAGCGGGGTGTCGAGGTCGTCGTCGAAGGCGGCCTCGATCCGGGAGACCCGGTCGGCGGGCATCGGGCCGCTCGGCGACTCCGACCACTCGGCCACCTGGCCGCGCCAGCGCCGCAGGGTCTTGTCGGCGGCCCGCAGGGTGTCCCAGGTGAGGTTCATCTGCTGGCGGTGGCGGTGCTCCAGCAGCGCGAGCCGCACGGCCAGCGGGTCGAGGCCCGCCTCCGCCACGTCCTTGAGCAGCACCACGTTGCCGGTGGACTTCGACATCTTGCGCCCGTCGAAGAGCAGGTGCTCGCCGTGGACCCAGTGGCGTACCACCTCGTGCCCGGCGGTGGCGTCGGACTGGGCGCGCTCGTCCTCGTGGTGCGGGAAGCGCAGGTCGATCCCGCCGGTGTGCAGGTCGATGTGCTCGCCGAGGAACCGCAGCGACATGGCCGAGCACTCGATGTGCCAGCCGGGGAAGCCGCGGCCCCACGGGGTCTCCCAGGTCAGCCCCTGGTCAGAGGGCTTCCACAGCGCCCAGTCGGCGTGGAACCGCTTGCGCGGGTCGACGGCCTCGATCCGGTGCCCCGGCCTCAGCTGGTCGAGCCGGTTGCCGGAGATCTCCCCGTACGTCGGGAAGGAGGCGGCGTCGAAGAAGACCGACCCGTCGGGCACCGCGTACGCGTGCCCCTTCTCGATCAGCTTGGCGATCATCTCGACCATCAGGTCGATCGTCTCGCTCGCCCGGGGCGAGTGCTCGGGCGGGCGGATGTTCAGCGCGGTCGTGTCGGCCACGAAGGCGTCCTCGTAGAACCGCGCGACCTCCAGGACGCTCCGGCCCTCGGCCCTCGCCTGGGCGAGCACCTTGTCCTCGCCCGTGGGGTCGATCTCGGTGTCGTCCACCAGGTGCCCGACGTCGGTGATGTTGCGGCAGGCCACCACCCGGACCCGCTGCCGCTCGCTGACCCGCCTGATCAGGTCCGCCAGCAGGTACGACCGCATGTTGCCCACGTGGGCCGACCTGTAGACGGTCGGGCCGCAGGTGTACATCCGCAGGGAGCGGCTCCCCTCGGGAACGATCCGCTCGACCCGGCGATTCCGCGTGTCATACAGGCTCAGCATGTGTCGAGCCTACGCAATCACGCCCGATCCCACAGCGACCCGAGCCCACAACGACCTGATCTCGTGGCGACCCGGGCCCAGGGCGTGCGAACGCGTACGGACGCGGTCCAGGTCCGGGGCACGACGCCCCGGCCTTCCCGGTCTTCCCGGCCCTCTGAGCCTTCGAGGAGTCAGCCTTCGAGGAGTCAGCCTTCGAGGAAGGCGAGGATCTCGCGGTCGCCCCGGTCGCGCAGGCGGGCGATCACCTCCTCGCGGGTGCACCCCTCCGACAGGCCGATGCGGGCGCCGATCAGGCGGACCCCCTCGGCCTCCGACGCCACCGGCGCCGTGTAGCCGATCAGGTGCAGCGCCCGGTTCAGCGCGGGCAGGGACGGCGAGGCCGCGGGCAGGTAGCGGGTGAGCAGCTCGCCGCCGTCGGAGACCGTGAGGAAGACGTGGTCGCCCTCGGAGGCGTTGGCGGCGATCAGGACGGGGCGGATGGACCCCATGGTCGGCTGGTTGTGCCAGCTGATCACCACGTCGCCCGAGGGGGTGGAGGCGGTCAGCTGGCCGCCGGGGGCCATGCCCAGGTGCGCGGCGAAGCCGGTCGGCAGCGGGGACCCCGAGCCGCGCAGGTGCTCGGCGTTGACGTCCACCCGGTGCCACCAGCGCCCGTCGCGGCTGCGGAAGCAGCGCCGGGTCTCCGAGACGTCCCGGCGCGGCTGGTAGTCGGCCTGCTCGGCCCCGGCCACCCTGATCCACCCGCGCTGCGTGCGCTCGAAGCCGGGCCCGCCCGCGTACGCGCGGACCGAGCTCTCGCTCACGTCGTAGCGCCCGGTGAGGTTGGTGACGATCGTGTTGACCGACGCCTCGCCGTTGGACCGCTCGATCTCCCTGACGATCATCTCCCGGATGCCCAAATACTGCTCGCCGCCCCAGCGCGACAGCCCGTACTTGTTCCGGTCGACCCTCAGGAAGCGGTCGTCGGCGGTGAGCTGGTTGCGGATGCCGACGAGGCTGTAGTCCTCGCCGATGCGCTCCTGGATCTCCTCGGGGGTCAGCGGGCCGCCCGCCACCGCGAGGACGGCCTCGGCCTTGTCGTTGACGCTGCGCGGCCACGGGACCACGTGGTTCTCCAGCACCCGCAGCTGGGGCACCGCGATGAGCCAGCGCTCGGCCACGTCCTCGCGGATGCCGAGCTGGCTGGCCAGCGTCACGGCCTCGTCCAGCGGGCGCGGCCCGTCGGTGAACAGCTGCCGGGTCTTCTCCCTGAGCTCGTCGGCCCCCCCGGCGACCAGCCAGCCGTCCACCTGCTCGTAGCCGGTCAGCAGGGTCCGTACGAACCGCCAGGAGGGGATGCCCAGGGTGGCCAGGTCGGTGCGGTGCCACGGCACGGCGGCGGCCAGGTCGTCGGCGGGCACGGCGGAGCCCAGGCGGCCCCGCAGCCACGACACGTGGGCGATCAGCGGCGCCGCGTCGTCCTTGGCGAGCCAGGCCTCGACGTGGTCGCGCAGGTCGCGCTCGATCTGCCGGATGCGCTCCCTGGTGACCGAGAACCGCTGGGCGAGATCGTCGAGCGTGGCCCGCTGGGAGGCGTACAGCCGGTCCCTGGCGATGGCCCGCTGCCGCTCGTCCAGCGTGGCGAAGACCTCGTCGATCAGCTCGGGCAGCGGCCGGTCGGGCCTGGAGGGGCGGATCCTGGCGACGCTCTCCTCGGTGACCGGTTCGAGGAGCCGCTCCAGCACCCCGGTGAACAGCTTGTGCACCACCTCGCGGCCGAGCCCCTCGGGCGTGCGGACGCTCGCGGCGGGGTCGGCGAACCTGAGCAGGGGGAGAACGTCACCGAGCATCAGGTGACCCCAGCACGCCAGGGCGAGGTCGGTCAGGCGACCGGCGACCTCGGACGTCCCGATGGTCGAGCAGGCGGTGTCGAGCGGAAGCGCCTGCCACCACGCCTCGGGGAGGCGGGGGTCGGTCGCGATAGGCGCTACCTGGCCGGGAGAGGTCCAGCGCAAGGGTGGCGCGATGTCGCTCAGGCTGAGGTTCATTGAGGTCCAACCGGCAAAGGGGAATATATCCGCAGTTCAGACTATGTGGTCAGGTAGGAAGGAAGGGACTTGCCCGTCCGTAATGAGAAACGTAGAGGAGTTCCCTCGCCCGGGTACAGGCCACGTAGAGCAGGCCGCGCTCCCGCTGGAGATCGTGTGCCCTGGCCGCGGGGTCCTCGCCGACCGGGGTGAGGGCTTCGGGGTCGGGGACGATCCCGTCGGCCACGCCGATCACCGCGACCCGCCGGAACTCCAGCCCCTTCATGCCGTGCAGCGTCGTCACCCGTACCCCCAGATCACGCAGAGCGGCCCGCGCGTCACGCACGAGGCCGGCGGTCCTGGCGGCCACCGCTATCTCCTCGGGCGTCACACCCTCATTCACCCACTGTCCCACCTGTGCCACCAGACCCGTCAGCTCATCCTGCGGTGAATCGTAGGCGCGGACCATCGGCCGGAGCCCGTGCCGGGTGCCCCTGAAGCCGTAAAGCTCCTGCACACCCTTGACGAGCCCGTCCGCGGGCCCGCCCCCGCGTAACCGCACCCCCCAGGAAAGGATCTCCCGGGGGAGCCGGTACGACACCCGCAGGCGCTGCTGGATCGCGTCGATCCCCACGGCGCCGAGCGTCACCCGCGTGTCGAAGATGCGCTGGTGCGGGTCGCCCACGACGAACAGGTCGTCGCGGGCGTGCGGCACCGCCGCCCGCAGCAGCCGCCACTGCGCGGGGTGCAGGTCCTGCGCCTCGTCCACCACGATGTGCCGGTACGGCTCCCGCGCCGGCTCCGTCTCCTCCAGCAGGTCCCCCGTCGTCTGGCCGAGCAATACCGACGCCTCGGAGGCGAGCTGCAGCAGGGTCCGCTTGCCACGTTCCCGCAGCTGCCCGGTGACGTGCTCGACGGCCTTCCACACGCAGGTGCGGTCCTCGGCCGCCAGCTCGACGCTGCGGCCCGGCCGGGGGGCCTCCAGGTACTCGTCCAGGGTCTGTAAATTCTGCGCGAGGATCACCTGCTCCCACTCGCGCAGCAGGAACGCCGGGCTGTGACCGCTCTCGGTCTCCTCCCAGAGCGCGGTCAGCTCGGCGGCGCCGACCAGGGCGGGCGGGCGGCCCTCGGCCTCGGCGACGATGCGGTGGGCCAGCCGGTCCACGTTGCCGACCTCGATCCGCTTGCGGATCACCTCGTCCTCGATCAGCTGGTCGAGCCTGGCCGCGAGCTCGGCGCTCAGCCCCTGGGAGAAGGTGACGAGCAGGATCTGCCCGGCCGCGCGCCCGGCCAGGTAGGCGGCCCTGTGCAGCGCGACGAGCGTCTTGCCGGTGCCCGCGCCGCCGGTGACCAGCGTCGGCTGCTGGTAGGACTCCCAGTACGCCAGCCGGTGCTGCGGCGGGTACAGGAACACGCACCAGCCCGGCGCGTCGAGCACGCGGTTCAGCTCGCGCGGGTCGTCGGTGAAGACGGCGCGGTCCGGGCTGCGCAGGAGCGCGGCGCCGAAGTCCTCGGGATTGATCGGCTCGGGGTCGGCGGCGACGGCGCGGCAGTTCTCCAGTTCCCGCCAGGCCCCGGCCATCGACTCGCCCCTGGCGAGCGCCGCCAGCGGCTCGTACTGCGTCGGGGGCAGCAGCGGTTCGAGCGCCTCCAGGGTGAGCTGGTCGGTGATCTGCCTGACCAGCGGCAGGAACCGGCCGTCGACCCCCAGCTCGGCCAGGTCGCTGTCGCAGAAGTCGGAGAACAGCCGCGTCGCGGACGCCTCGGCCGCCCTGCGCACCGCGGGCCGCACCTTGTCCAGCGCCTCGGCGTCCCACATCTCGACCACGCCCAGCGCCGTGTTGACGCCGAACCGGTAGCGCTGCGCGTACGCCCACGCCTCCGCGTCCGGCAGCACGGTCAGCAGCCAGTAGACGTCCCGCTGCTTGACCACGACGCCCCGGTGCCGGTCGGCCAGCCTCAGGGTCGCCACCCGCGGGTCCCGTGCCCCCCTGACCCGCTCGGGGTGCGGGGCGCCCGCCACGTTCTGCAGGAACCGGCGCGCCGAGACCACGACGTCCCGGCGCACCGGCTGGGCCAGGGCGCCGAGTTCGACGGGGAAGTCCGGGGAGATGGCGAGGCGGGGCATGGGTCAGGCCAACAGTGACAGGAGATCGCGGTCCCCGCGTTCTCGCAGCCGGGTGAGGAGCTCGGGGGCGGCCACGGGTCCCGTCATGCCGACCCGGGTGGCGATGACCCGCCCGGCCTGCTCGGGGGTGCCGCCCGTCGCGGTGTAGCCGACGAGCCGCAGTGCCCGCGCCGTCGCCTCCACCTCCTCGCCCGCCGCCGGCAGGTGCCTGGCCCGCAGCACGCCCTCGTCCGACAGGGTGAGGAACAGGTGGCTGCCCTCCTTCGCGCCCACGTCCTCCAGGAGCGTCATGAGCGACTCCAGCACGGGCCTGTCCTGCCAGCTGAGGACGAGCTCCCCGACCGCGCTGCTGACCGTGCGGCCGTCACCGGGCGACATCCCGAGGTAGGCGGCGAACCCGCTGGGCAGCGGGCACTCGGCGCCCCCGAGGTGCTCCCGGGTGACGTCGATCCTCAGCCACCAGCGGCCGTCCGGCTGCCGGAAGCAGCGCCTGGTCAGCGAGACGTCCTTCAGCGGGCGGAACGGCGCCTTCCTCGGCTCCTGGCCGGGTTCCCCGCCGTTTCCGTCGTGGGGTTTCTCCGCGGTCAGGGAGGGGGCGCCGTTCGAGCGCTGGGGAGGCCGCTCGCCCGCGCCGAGGATCCGGAGCTGCGGGACGTTCTCCAGCCACTCCTTGGACACCTCGGGGTGGATGCCCAGCGAGGAGACCATGTCGAGGGCCTTGTTGATGGTGAGCGGCGGCTTGGCGCCGCTGATCATGTCGCGGGTGCGGTGGCGCAGCTCGGTGATGTCGCCCTCCACCAGCCACTCGTCGACCAGGTGGTACTCGGGCAGGCCGGCGAGCACGAACTGCCAGGCCGGTACGTCGAGGGAGTGCAGCTCCAGGGTGTGCCAGGGGGCCGCGTTGATCAGCCGCTCCCTGGGCGCGGCCTTGCCGAGGATCCCCTTCACCTCCTCCAGGTGCTCCCGGTACGGGGCGGCCTCGTCGGAGGCGGTCCACTCGGCGAGCTCCCGGCGCAGGTCGACCTCGATGTCGCCGATGACCTCCGGGGGCACCGCGAAGAGCTTGGCGAGCGCCTCCACGGTCGCCGGGGCGTCGCTGAACAGCCTGTTCTGCGCCACCGCCCAGCGCTTGTCCTCCACGTTGGCGAAGACGCCGTCGACCAGCGCGTGCAGGCTCTTCCGCACCGGAGGGCGCACGTCCCTGCGGGCTCCGGCGTCCTCGTGATCTCCGGCGTCCTCGTGGCCTCCGGCGTCCTCGTGGCCTCCGGCGTCCTCGTGGTCTCTCGCGCCTTCGTGGTCGTCGTCGTCCTCGGCGCTCTCGTGGTGCTCGGGGCTCTCGTCGCTTTCGTCGTTTTCCGCGACCTGCTGGGGGGCGTCGGCGGGTACGGGGTCGTTCGCCGGATCGTCCTCGCGGCTGTCCGCGTAGCCGTCCGCGTGACCGTCCTCGTAGCCGTCCGCGCGGCTGTTCTCGTGGTCGTCACCGGGTTCGTCCTCGGTCTCGTGGACGGGGCCGGTCCCGGCGGGCGCGGCCTCGGGCTCCCCGAGCACGGCCTCGGGGACCTCAGAAGCGGTCTCCGGCTTCCTGGGAGCGGTCTCAGGCTCCCCGTGAGCGGCCTCGGCGGCGAACCCGGCCCCGGCGGCCTCCCTGTCGTCCCCGGCGGCCTCCCCGTCCTCGGGGGCGGTCGTGAACCGCTCCTCCCACGGGGGCATGCTCGCCGGCCGGTTCTTCCTCGCGGAGGCGGGCTGGAAGAGCGACCCGGGGGCCTCCTCGGGCCCGGAGCCCGGCTGGCGGGCCTCGGGCACCGGCAGGGCGCCGCGCTCCCGGGGGGGCTTGCGCTTCGGCAGGACTATGGGCTCGGCGAGGGCCTCCGGCTCCGGCGCGTTCTCCGCGTACTCCGATGCGTTCCCGGCATGGTCGGGCGCGTCCTCGGAGCGGGAGGCCACCGCGACGGGCGGAGCGTCCTGGACCGGGAGGTCTCCGGCGACGGGTTCGCTCGCGGCGGGGGCGGGGGAGGCCACCGGCTCGGGAGAGGACCCGGAGACCTCAGGGGACCCGGAGAGCTCAGGAGACCCGGGGACCTCAGGGGTCCCGGAGATTTCCGGAGATTCGGAGATATCGAGGGACTCTGAGGAGGAGACGGGCGTCCGGGACGCGGGCATCCCGGCCGCGTGCGCCACCGGGGCCGCAGCCGGGACCGGGATCGCAGCCGGGACCGGGACCGCGGACGGGGCCGCGTGGGCGGGGGCCGCCAGGCGCGCGAAGACCGCCGTGAAGAGGGCCTGCAGCAGCGGGACCGGCTGGATGAACGGCTGGTCGCGCAGGTCGTGGCCGGTCAGCGAGAGAAGGCCCGGCCAGGACCCGGCCCGGTCGAGGGCGATGGCCGTGTAGGGCTCGTCCGCGTCGTCCGGGTCCAGGACGTGCAGGGCGGGGAGCACGTCCCCCACGGCGGCGGCCGGCCAGTGGTTCAGGGCGACCGAGGCGAGGATGTCGGCCAGCCTCTCCGGGCCCAGCACGGCGAGCACGCGGGCCATCGGCAGGCTCCGCCACCAAGCGTCCGGTAGGTCGGGCTGTTCGCGCAGAAGTGGGATCGTGGCCGCGTCGCTCCAGCGCAGCGGCGGCACGAGGTCACTCAGACAGAAGTTCATCCGTTCCCTTCACCAGCCCCTCAAGCCGCCCGAGTCACTCCATGTGGCCGGGGAACGAGACTCATGGAACAGACCATAGTCTGGCAAATCGCCGCGGCGCATTGGGTCGGTTCAGCGGCGTACGGCCGCGAACCGCAGCCGGACGTAGTCGGCCATCCAGCCGCTCTCCCGCCGCAGGGCGGGGGCGGCCAGCTCGTTCACCCGGCGGAGCAGCGGGTCGACCATCTCCGCGGGCACCTTCTTGAGCAGCGAACCCGCGAACATCCGAACCCAGTCGGCCGCCCCGCCGGGGCACTCGTCGAGCGGGGTCGGCCGGTCGAAGTATTCCAGCAGGCGGACGGTGAAGCCGCCCTTCTCCAGCCGCGTGGCGTATTCGGCGGGGGTGGGGAAGTACCACGGCAGGTCGGGCTCGCGCAGCCCGTACTCCCGCCAGGCGGTGGACAGGGCCGCCGTCAGCGCGGCGCAGTTGCCCGCGCCGCCCATCTCGGCCACGAACCGCCCGCCGGGGGTGAGGGCCTCGCGGACGCTGGTGATCACCGCGTCCGGCTCCCGGCCCATCCAGTGCAGGGCGGCGTTGGAGAAGACCGCGTCGTACGGCTGGGCCACCGTGAAGTTACGGCCGTCGCCGACGATGAAGTCCAGTCCCGGATGCTGGGCCAGGGCCTTCTCGATCATCGCCTGCGAGCCGTCGATGCCCAGGACGCGGGCACCACGGGAGGTGATCTCGGCCGTCAGCACCCCCGTGCCGCAGCCGAGATCCACGATGCGCTCCCCCGGTTGCGGGTCGAGGAGCTCGACCAGGGGGGCGCCGTGCGCCGAGACGTACCCGAAGCTGCTGTCATACGCGCGAGCGTTCCACCTCATCGAGCTCGGGGTGTCGTATCGCAAGACGATCAGCTCACATTCTGAGACGCGAGGCCTCTGTCGGCCTCTCCAGACACTTTAGAGCCTCTGGGAAGTCACGACATATCAGTCTCAGCAGCCTCAGGTTCATCTCACCTTCTTCGCCCATTCGCGCTGGAGGTAGGACCTGGCCCTGTCGATCTCCGGGACGGAGAGGATCACGGGCTTCGCGCTGGTCGCGGGCAGTTTCGCGGCCAGCTCGTGGTCGAGGGTGCCGCGCATCTGCAGGGCCTCCATCCTGACCGGGCGGGCGTAACCCTTCAGAAACAGGTTCTGGCCCCTGTCGGAGAACAGGAACTCCTGCCAGAGCCGCGCCGCGGCCGGGTGCGGGGCCTGCTTGTTGATGGCCTGGACGTAGTACGAGCCGAGCACGGCGTCACCGGGGATCGCGACCTTCCACGCCTTGTCGGCGGCGGCCCGCTCGGCGTTGTGGTAGTCCCAGTCGACGAGCACCGAGGCCGCCTTGGGGGTGGCCGCGAGGTTGCCCTCGCCCTTGAGGCGGTGGAAGAACTCCACGCCCCGCTCGGCCCTCGCCTCGCCTCCCCTGAGGGAGACGGCCATCACCCCGTTGAAGGCCGCGGCCACCTCCCGCGGATCCCCGGGCAGCGCGACGCTGTGTCCCGGCTTGAGCAGGTCCGAGAAGGACGCGGGGGCCGCGACCTTGCTCGGGTCGTAGCCGATGGACATGTAGCCGCCGTACCCGGCGTACCAGAGGCCCCTGTGGTCCTTCAGGCGGTCGGGGATGTCCTGCCAGCCCTGGACCCGGTACGGGGCGAAGAGGGCGGACCTGGCCGCCGCGACGTCCATGCTCAGGTCGAACACGTCCGGCTTGAGCTCCGCCGCCGCCGCGATCTCCCTGGCGCTGCTGGCGTCGGGCTCCAGCTGGTGGACCTTGATCCCGTACTCCTCGGAGAAGGTGTCGATGATCTCGCCGTAGTTCACCCAGTCGCGCGGCAGCGCGATCACCGTGAGAGCCCCCTCCTTCCTGGCCGCCTCGACGAGGCGCTCCATCGTCGAGAAGCCCTCCTTCAAGGAGGCGCCCTGCGTGTTGAGAGGTGGGAATTGGACGTTCTGAGGAGCCGGGGCGCCACATCCGGCGATCGTGGCCGTGAGGATCACGGCGGCTGCGGCGCTGGTACGTACGGTCACGAACGGCATACTCTCCGCTGCGATTCGCCCGGTCGAGCAGGCGCGGCCCTTCGCGACCCTTATTGGCGAACGGCTTACACGTGTCTTGGCGAGTGGCTTACCCGGGGAGGCCCGACCGGCTCACCCGGAGAGGCCTGGCCAACTTTTCCGGGGAGAACCGGCCACCGTCCGCGCATGCCACGCGGGCACGGGCGCGAAGGATCCGGAACGTCACACACGCGCCGGAGGATTCCGGCGTCCAGGCTCGTCACGGGCACCGGGGCGCACGTCACGCGCACGGGCGCGGGGATTCCGGGACGACCTTCGCCGCGACGAGCGTCTCCTCGTCGATTTCCACCAGGGTGCCGTTTCGCCTGCGTACGCCGAGCACGCCGTCACGCCAGAACTCCAGCTCACCCACCGCGTCGCGGAACCCCTCGGGAACCCTTCTCCGAGTGGTGACTCTTTTGCCCACGTCGGAAGGGGTTAGGGTGATGTTCAGGCGAGCGCTGAAACCAAGGGCCATCGGCTTTTGCCCCCTCCCGTTTCAGACACATGGCAGGCACGGCAATACTAGGGCTTAGCAACTCGCGGTCGAAGTCGTGCCTAGGTGCGTAAAGAAGAAGGAGCCCGAGGTGACCTACGTCATCGCGCAGCCTTGCGTGGACGTCCTGGACAAGGCGTGCATCGAGGAGTGCCCCGTCGATTGCATCTACGAGGGTGAGCGGATGCTTTACATTCACCCCGACGAATGCGTCGACTGCGGCGCGTGCGAACCCGTCTGTCCGGTGGAGGCCATCTTCTACGAGGACGACCTGCCCGAGCAGTGGAAAGACTTCTACAAGGCGAACGTGGAGTTCTTCGACGACATGGGGTCGCCCGGTGGCGCCTCCAAGGTCGGCAAGATCGAGAAGGACCACTCGGTCGTCGCGGCCCTGCCCCCGCAGGCCGAGAGCCACTAGAACGAGAGCCACCGGGAGCGGGTGCCGGAGGGGACGGCCGTCGTGGCCGTCCCCTCCGGCGACCGCCTCCGGCGGACCCGCCCCAGCGAAGGACGACGGCTGATCACCATGAACGTCACTCCCGACCGGTCAGAGGCCGTGAGCGCCCCGGCGAGGCTGCGATGAACGGCCTGCCGGACTTCCCGTGGGACCGGCTCACGCCGCTGAAGGAGCTCGCGGCGTCGCACCCCGACGGGATCGTCGACCTGTCGGTGGGCACCCCCGTCGACCCGGTGCCCGCCGTCGTGCGGCAGGCTCTCGCGGACGCCTCGGACAGCCCCGGATACCCGCTGACGTACGGCACCGAGCGCCTCCGCTCGGCCGCCGCCGGGTGGCTGCGGCGCAGGCACGGCGTGATCGTCGACCAGGCGGCCGTGCTGCCGCTGATCGGCTCCAAGGAGTTCGTGGCCTGGCTGCCGACGCTGCTCGGCCTCGGCCCCGGGCAGCGGGTGATCCTCCCCGAGCTGGCCTACCCCACCTACGACGTGGGGGCGCGCCTCGCGGGCGCCGAGCCGTACGCCACCGACGGGCTGCTCACGCTCGGGCCCGAGCGGGTGCCGCTGGTCTGGGTCAACTCCCCGTCCAACCCGACCGGCAGGGTCCTGCCCGCCGAGCACCTGCGCAAGGTGGTCTCGTGGGCGCGCGAGCACGGCGCGGTCGTGGCCTCCGACGAGTGCTACATCGAGCTGGGCTGGGAGGAGCGGCCGGTCTCGATCCTGCACCCGGACGTCTGCGGCGGCTCGCACGAGGGCCTGCTCGCGGTGCACTCGCTGTCCAAGCGCTCCAACCTGGCCGGTTACCGGGCCGGGTTCGTCGCGGGCGACCCCGCGCTGGTCAAGCGGCTGCTGGAGATACGCAAGCACGCTGGCATGATCATGCCCGCGCCGGTCCAGGCGGCGATGGCCGTGGCGCTGGACGACGACGGGCACGCCGAGGAGCAGCGGGCCCGCTACGCCGCCCGCCGCGCGGCGCTGCGCCCCGCGCTGGAGACGGCCGGCTGGAAGATCGAGCACTCCACCGCGGGCCTGTATCTGTGGGCGTCCAACGGTACGGGCTGCTGGGACCAGGTCCGCGCCCTGGCCGGCCTGGGGATCCTCGTCGCGCCCGGCGACTTCTACGGCACCGCGGGCGACCGGCACATCAGGATCGCCGTCACGGCCGGTGACGAACGCATCAGTGCGGCGGTGCGCCGCCTCCAGTAGGATCGCGCGGCATGACCCCCGAGGTCGCCGTGATACTCGGATTGAGTGTGGCCACGCTCGTCCTGCTGCTCGGCGCGTTCTTCGCGACGACGCGCCAGGACAGGAAGGCCGGCGATTCCGAGCGTTCCGGCGAGACCCCCCTCCTCCCGGTTGAGGCCGCGCAGCCGCGGGCCCAACCGTCGACGGGCCGTGTCGGCATCGACTACCCCGACCCCCGCACGATCAAGGTCGGCGACACGATCGACTGCCAGGGGGTGCGCAGCCGCGTCCTCGGCGCCCTGTACCTCTCGTGGCAGGGCACCCAGTGGACCGAGTACCTCCTCGACGACGGCACCCGGCACTACCAGTGGCTGTCGATCCAGATGCGCGCGGGCCTGACGGCCGCCGACCCGCCGCACCTGGAGGTGCTGCTGTGGACGCCGGTGCCCACCGAGGGCATGATCCCCGCCAAGGCCACGCTGAGCGTCGAGGGGGTCGACTTCTTCCCCGTCGACCGGGGCACCGCGGCCTTCCGCGGTGAGGGCGTCACCTCGATGCCCGAGCGGGGCCTGCTCGACTTCGCCGACTACCGCGCCGCCGACGGCCGCCTGCTCAGCTTCGAACGCCTCCAGGGCAAGCGCTGGAGCTCCTCCCACGCCCAGCCCCTCCCCCCCGGCACGATCAGGATCGAGAAGAAGCAGGGCGGCTAGACCGGGGTCCCGAGTGCCGGGACGAAGCAGGGCGGCTGGACCGGGATCCCGGGCGTCGAGGAGAAACAGAGCGGCCAGGACCCCGCGCCAGGAGAGCCCGGTGCCGAGAGCCGTCAGGAAAGGCCAGGAGAGCCCGGTGTCAGGAGAGCCTGGCGCCGGGAAAGGCCGACACCGGGAGAGCCCGGCGCTAGGAGAGCTCGACCTTCTTGGCGGAGGACCCGGGGTCGGCCGTCCAGCCGTCGTGGCTCTTCGCGGAGACCCACGACTGGCCGTCGTAGCGGATCCTGGACAGCCCGAACGTCTTGGCGTGGGCGATCGACCAGGCGGCCACCAGCCAGCCGCGCCTGCGCGAGGGGGCCTCGAAGGCGTCCCCGGGCCCCAGGGCCCTGGCGAGCCTGCGCGCCGCCCCCTGCTCGTCGGGGAGGGGGGTCTTGCCCGTCGGCGCGGGGTACCAGCAGTGCACGGCCCCGGGCACGCGCCCGGTGAACCCCGCGGCGAGGATCTTCCCGTCGGCCTCGTGCTGGGCGTACGCCGATCCGTCGGCCGAGCGCTGCACCTCCTGGGCCGCCTCGTGGAGCGGCAGCTTCCGATAGTTCCGCACCTTCACCAGCGCGGCGAAGAACTTCCCCGACGCGTAGACGGGGTCGACGAGCTGCTTGGGAGTGCCCCAGCCCTGGGAGGGGCGCTGCTGGAACGCGCCGACCGAGTCGCGGTCGCCGCCCGTCAGGTTCTCCAGCTTGGACTCCTGCATGGCGGTGGCGTAGGCGATCACCACGGCCCGCTCGGGCAGCTTCCTGCGGGCCGCCACGGCCGCGATGACCGCCGCCACCTTGGCCTGTTCGATATCCAGCTCCAGCGACCCCTCCGGTGTCGTGATCCTGCAGCCCTCGCCGAGGTCGACGAGCGGTGTCACCCGCCTGAGCAAGGTGAAGAGACCCACGGTGATGGCCACCGCGAGCACGGTCACGATCACGATGATCGCGATGACCCCTTTTGAGAAGCGCCGTCGCACGGTCAAGAACCTACAGGTCCCCAGCGATTGCGCGGCCTCCCCGAACCTCGCGAACATAGGCTCCGGGCCATGAGCCAGAGCGATGCCAGCCCGTTGCCCGCGGCCGTCGACGAGCTGTGGTGGCGCAGGGCCGAGCTGAGTCCCGCCGACGCCGAGGCCCGCGCCGTCGTGGTGGACGCGGTGGACATGCTCGACAGCGGCAAGGCCAGGGTCGCCGAGGTCTCCCGCACCGGCGAGGTGGTCGTGGACGAGCGCGCCCGGCGGGCCGTCATGCTCGCGTTCCGGGTGCTCGGCATGGCGAGGTCCCAGGTGGGCGACTTCCACCACCACGACCGCGTCCCGCTGAAGACCTCCGTCGAGGGGGTACGCGTCGTGCCGGGGGCGATCGCCCGCTGGGGCTCCTACCTGGCGCCGGGCGTCGTGCTGATGCCCTCGTTCGTCGACATCGGCGCCCACGTGGACGAGGGCAGCACGGTCGGCACCTGGGTGTCGATCGGCGCGGGCGCCCAGATCGGCAGGAACGTCCGGCTGTCCGGGGGAGCCGGTGTCGGGGAGACCGGCGGCCGGGACGGCGCGGAGGACCCCCTCGGCACCGGGGAGCCGTCGGCGGTGCCCGTGGTCGTCGAGGACGGCGCGCTGATCGGCGGCCGGGCCGTGATCTCCGACGGGGCCCGGGTGGGCCGGGGCGCCGTGGTCGGCGCCGGGACGATCCTGTCGGGCTCGACCCCGGTCGTCGACGTGCGGACGGGCGAGGAGCTGAGCCGCGGGCACGTCCCCGACTGGTGCGTGGCGACCGGCGGCACCCGGTGGCACGACTTTCCCGGCGGGGGCTTCGGCCTGCGCTGCGTCCTGGTGCTCGACCGCCTGGAGGAGGGCCACCGCCCCGGCCGGGCCGAACTCGGCCGCCTCCTGCACGGGTAGGCCTTCTCGTACGCGTTTCCGCACGGGTGGGCCTTCTCGTACGGCTTCCCGCACGCGTTCCCACACGGCTTCCCACACGGCTTCCCACACGGCTTCCCGCACGGCTTCCCGCACGGCTTCCCGTACGGGCAGGTCCGGGCGTCGAGGGGACCGGATCCGGCGCGGGCGCGGGCGGTTTCCCGCGGAGCCGGGCTCGGCCGGATCCCGTACGAGTACTAGGGTCGCGGGCATGAGTACGCGTCTGGACCTCACGCAGGATGCCGGGGAGCTCACCGCCAGGATCGTGGACGTCGAGTCGGTCAGCGGCGGCGAGAAGGCCCTGGCCGACGCCGTGGAGGAGGCACTGCGGCCGCTCCGGCACCTGACCGTCGAGCGCGACGGCGAGTCGATCGTGGCCCGCACCCACCTGGGCCGGGGCGAGCGGGTGGTGATCGCGGGACACCTCGACACCGTCCCCGTCGCCGGAAACCTGCCCAGCCGGGTCGAGGGCGACCGGCTGTACGGCTGCGGCACCTCGGACATGAAGGCAGGCGTCGCGGTCGCCCTGAAGCTGGCGGCGGCCCTCCCCGAGCCCGGCAGGGACGTGACCTACGTCTTCTACGACTGCGAGGAGATCGAGTCCGAGCGCAACGGCCTGCTGCGGCTCAGCCGCGACCACCCCGGCTGGCTCGCCGGTGACTTCGCCGTGCTCATGGAGCCCACCGACGGCGTGATCGAGGGCGGTTGCCAGGGCACGCTCAGGGCCCGGATCGTCACCCGGGGCAAGCGGTCGCACAGCGCCAGGTCCTGGCTCGGGGTCAACGCCGTCCACGCGGCCGAGCCGGTGCTCGCGATCCTGAACGCCTACGAGGCCAGGCTTCCCGTCGTGGACGGGCTGGAGTACCACGAGGGCCTGAACGCGGTGGGCATCGACGGCGGCGTCGCGGGCAACGTGATCCCCGACGAGTGCGTGGTGACGGTGAACTACCGTTTCGCCCCCGACCTGTCGCTGGACGAAGCGCGCGCCCACGTGAGCGAGGTGTTCGAGGGCTACGAGGTCCGCTTCACCGACGCCGCGGCGGCGGCCCGGCCCGGCCTCACCCATCCGGTGGCGGCGGCCTTCGTGGACGCCGTCGGCGGCACGCCGCGGGCCAAGCTCGGCTGGACCGACGTCTCGCTCTTCTCCGGCCTCGGCGTGCCCGCGGTCAACTACGGCCCCGGAGATCCGAACCTGGCGCACCAGAAGGACGAGTTCGTCTCGTTGCGGAAGATCGCCGACTGCGAGCGCGGAATGCTCGGCTGGCTGTCCTGAGAGGCCGGGCCCATCGAGCCGTTCGCGAGATCCTCGGCGGGCGAGACCACGCCGGACCCTCGGTACACGAGGCGATGCGAGCCACGCGAGCCATGAGAGACCGCGCGAGCCCTGGAGGGGCCGGTACAAATGAAAGTGGCTTTCCTCGCCGGCCATTTGGCGGGGAAAGCCACTTTCAGTCCCGAGCAGCACCCTCGGCAGTTAGACGCACCCTGTTCAAAATCCGGTTCCATGTTTTCATGGAGATTTTTCAAGATTTTTCTGGGACGGCGCTACGGTGACCCGCATGAAGAAAAAACGTCCGGAACGTCGCCAGGGAGCCGCGGTGGTTCGTGGTGATCTCGTCTCCGACTCCACCCACGACCAGCGGCTTCTTGATCGGAGAGGGCCGGCCGACTGGCTGCACATGGATCCGTGGCGGGTGCTGCGCATCCAGGCGGAGTTCGTCGAGGGCTTCGGCCAGCTCGCCGAGCTGCCCCAGGCGGTGACCGTCTTCGGGTCCGCGCGCACCCCCGTGGACAGCCCCGAGTACGAGATGGGCGTCCAGCTGGGCCGCAAGCTGTCCGAGGCGGGCTACGCCGTGATCACCGGTGGCGGTCCCGGCTGCATGGAGGCCGCTAACAAGGGTGCCGTGGAGGCCGAGGGCATCTCGGTGGGCCTGGGCATCGAGCTGCCCTTCGAGCAGAGCATGAACGAGTACGTCGACCTCGGCATCGAGTTCCGCTACTTCTTCGTCCGCAAGACCATGTTCGTGAAGTACTCCTGCGGATTCGTCACCCTGCCCGGCGGTTTCGGCACCATGGACGAGCTTTTCGAGGCGCTCACCCTGGTCCAGACCCAGAAGGTCACCTCCTTCCCGGTGGTGCTCATGGGAACGGAGTTCTGGGGCGGCCTGATCGACTGGATCAAGAACACTCTCGTGGGGACGGGCAAGATTTCCCCGGCGGACGTGGATCTCATTCACGTCACCGACGACGTGGACGAGGCGGTCCGGATCATCGTGGAGGCCGACACCAACAGGGGCGGGCGGCTGGAGGACGAACGCAAGTCGGCCATGACCACGGTCGGCGATGCCGAATAAGGTCAGTACGTGTTCATCTGTGTATTCCTCGCATCGAGTCAGAAGATCGACAAGAAGTACCTGGAGCTCGCGGAGCAGGTCGGCTCCGAGCTCGCGAGCCGGGGGCACTCCCTGGTGAGCGGCGGGGCCAGGGTCTCCTGCATGGGAGCCGTGGCCCGCGCGGCCCGCGCCGGTGGCGCCCGCACCATCGGGGTGATCCCCCAGTCGCTGGTGGACATCGAGCTCGCGGACGACGGGGCCGACGAGCTGGTGGTCACCACCGACATGCGCGAGCGCAAGGGGGTCATGGACGCCCGCTCCGACGCTTTCCTGGTGCTGCCCGGCGGCATCGGGACGCTGGAGGAGCTGTTCGAGATCTGGACGTCCCGCACGCTCGGCCTGCACGACAAGCCGCTGGTGGTCCTCGACCCCTGGGGGATCTACACGCCGCTGCGGGAGCTGGTCGAGGGCATGGACGAGGCGGGCTTCACCCGGCCGAACGTCTTCGACGCCATCTCCTGGACCACCACGGTCGACGAGGCGTTCCGGCTGCTGGAGAAGTCGACCACGCACCTGGAGCCGAGCCCGGAGGAGCTAGGCGAGGCCACGGCGGGTTAGCGCGGGCGGGCGTCGCCCGGCGAGGGAGTCGGTCATCTCGACCGCGAGCCGCACCTGCTCGACGCGGTCCGTACGGAAGACGCGGGCGCCGGCCCAGGCGCAGATCGAGGCCGCGGTGAGCTCCGCGGCCTCGGCGTCCCGCTCCCTCGCGACGGAGTCCCTGGAATCCCCGGCGTCCTCGTCGTCGCCGTCCCCGGCGTCCCTCACGGCCGCGGGGGCCAGCCGGGCGGGGGTGACGACAACGGTGTGCCCGGCACGGGCGAGCTCCTCGACCTCTCCGACCGAACGGGCCTCGACCCAGCCCGGTTCGGCCCGGTCACCGGGTCTGAGCACGACGAACGTCATGATCCGATCCTAGGCCAGCGGAGATGTGGCACGATTCGTATGTGCTGGTCGTATTAGCTTTCGCTGCCGTAGCCGTCATCGCCGGTGTCACGGTGGTCGCCATGGGCCGGGGAGGCGAGCTGAGCGAGTTCGCCCCCGACGTGCCTCCCCTGAACCTGCCCCAGGCGGGTCAGCTCGGCGCGGTCGACTTCATGGCGCTCCAGCTCCCGGTGAGCCTCGTCGGATACAACACGCAGAGCGTGGACGAGACCCTGAACCGGGTCGCCGGAGCCCTGAGCGAGCGTGACACCAGGATCGCCGTGCTGGAGCAGCGGGTCTCCGAGCTGCTCGCCGGCAGGCTCCAGGCCCGCCACGAGCTCAACCCCGGCTCCCCGCCCCCTCAGCGCGGCCTCGAGGCGCCGTACGAGCTTGCAGGCGGGAGCGGTTTCGGGGTGTCCGAGGAGCTGTCCGACGGGTCACCGGCCGTCTCGCGCGCCGAACGCGAGAAGGCGCAGCCCGGCCTTTCCGGCGAGAGCGGCTTCGGGGCGTCCGAGGAGCTCTCCAGCGGGTCACCGGCCGTCTCGCGCGCCGGGCGCGAGCCTGAGGTGCCCGGCGAGCCCTCCGGGCCGGAGAAGCCCTCCAAGGCCGCTGAGATCCCCGGGACCTCCGGGACCCCCGGGGCCACGGGGACGGCCGAGACCGCCGCGCCGTCCGGTGTGTCGCCGTTCGCCAGGCCGGCCGAATCGTCGGAGCTGCCCGAATCGTCAGAGCTGCCCGGACCGTCAGAGCCGTCCCCGGTGCCGGATTCGCCGTCGCCGTCGTCGTCGTCGCCTTCAGCCGCCAGGGTTTCGGATTCGAAGGACCTGAAAGGCGCGGAGGCGTCTCCCGGTTCCGTCGGCCTCCGCACCGGGGAGCGGCAGGAGACGGAGGACTCCCGGTGACCGAGGTCTCCCAGGTTGTGACTCCCATGACCCCCACGACCCCCGTGACCCCCGCGAACCCAGTGACCTCGGCGGAGCCCGCGGAGCTCGTGCGTTGCGGCTGGGCGACCTCCGCCCCCGACTACGTCGCCTACCACGACGAGGAGTGGGGGCGCCCGGTCACCGGCGACGACCGGGTGTTCGAGCGGATCGCGCTGGAGTCGTTCCAGTCGGGCCTGTCGTGGATCACCATCCTGCGCAAGAGGGAGAACTTCCGGACGGCCTTCGAGGGGTTCTCCATCCCGGCCGTGGCCGCGTTCGGCGACGAGGACGTCGCCCGCCTGCTCGGCGACGCGGGCATCGTCAGGAACCGGGCCAAGATCGAGGCGACGATCGCCAACGCGCGGGCCGCGCTCGGCGTCGGCCTGTCCGACCTCGTCTGGAAGCACGCGGACCCCGCCGCGCCCGTCCCGAGGACTCCGGCGGAGGTGCCCGCCCAGACCGCCGGTTCCAGGGCCCTGGCCAAGGACCTCAAGGCGCACGGCTTCCGTTTCGTCGGCCCGACCACCGCCTACGCGCTGATGCAGGCCATCGGCCTGGTCAACGATCACCTGGCCGACTGCTGGACACGCCGGGCCTGACGCCCGGAACGATCTGGGAAGGGTTCGGGAACGGCCCGAGGTCAGTGTCCCTCGAAGACGGGGCGCTCCTTGGCGAGGAACGCGCGGGTCGCGTTCAGGTGGTCCTTGGTCCTGGCGCAGGCGTCCTGGAGGTCGGCCTCCAGCTCCAGGGCCTCGGCGGGCGAGCTGGTGGCGGCGAACCGCAGGGCGCGCTTGGTCGCCGCGTAGGCGCTCGTGGGGCCCTGCGCCAGCCGTACGGCGAGGGCGCGGGCCTCGGTGTCCAGGTCTCCGGCCGGGACGACCCGCGAGACGATCCCGAGTTCGAGGGCGCGGCCGGCGCCGAAGGGCTCGCCGAGCAGCAGGAGCTCGGCCGCGCGGGCCGTGCCGACCAGGCGCTGGAGGGTCCAGGAGGCGCCCGAGTCGGGGGCCAGGGCGATCCCCGAGAAGGCCGTCGCGAACCTGGCCTTCTCCGAGGCGATCCGCAGGTCGCACGCGAAGGCGAGGGAGGCGCCCGCGCCCGCGGCGACGCCGTTCACCGCCGCGACGACCGGCTTGTCCATCTCCATGATCGTTCGGATGATCGGGTTGTAGTGCGCGCGCACGGTCCCGTCCAGCCCCCGGCCCGCCTCCAGGTTCGCGGCGTGTTCCGTCAGGTCCTGGCCGGCGCAGAACGCCCGTCCCGACCCGGTCAGCAGCACCGCCCGCACCGAGGGCGCCTGCGCCGAGGTCAGCGCCTCCAGCAGGGCGGTCTTCGCCCGGACCGTGAGCGCGTTCATCGCCTCCGGCCGGTTGATGACGATGGTGGCGACGGCGTCGTCGACGGAGTAGAGGACCTCGTTCAACGGATGCTCCTTCCGGACGTCCCGGTCGCGCCTGAGAGCTCACCGGGCCCCTGTCTGTACGGCTCTGTGTGGCTGTGTGCGGCTTCTGTCCTGTCTGTACGGCTGTTCGTGCGGGCCCGACGGCGGCTCCCGGGCTTCGTCCTGCCCATGGCCGTCCGCCAGGTTTTCGCCTTGTTTCGCCACGTATCAGGCATGGCGCCCGCTACGCCGCGCCGAGGTGGCGGTCGACGAAGGCGGCGGCGGCCGGGAGCAGCCGCCCGGCCTCGTGCTCGAAGTAGATCCTGGCCTTCTCCCCGGGCCAGCCCCGGGGCAGGAGCTCGGCGGGAAGCCCGGGGTCGCGGAACAGGAAGTTGCGCCACCCGTGCACCAGCCTGCTCCGGGTGGCGAACACCCGGTCGTCGCCCGCGTTGGCCGGCAGCCCGCCGACCAGGTCCATCGCCTGGGCCGTCCACTCCTCGTAGGCGGCCCCGATGCCGTCCAGGTCCCAGGTCCTGGCGACCAGGGCCGCGGGGTCGCCGTCGAGCACCGCGTCGAACCGGTCGGCGGAGAGGCCCTCGCCGTCGAGGATCGCGTCCAGCCCGGGGGCGGGGCGCGGCCCGATCCAGGTCGTCTCCGACATCGGGGCGTATCCGATGAAGGCCAGATCGGAGCGCAGGCGCTCGCGCCTGGACCGCTCGCGTACGGGTTCCACCACGAGGATGTGCCACCGGCCGTTCCACGTGATCGTCCCGACTCGGTAAATTCTCAGCGCGGCCTCGTCGAGGCGGTGCACGCATTTGGGGGTGACCTCGTAACCGGGGCCCTTGGGCAGCCTGGCGGGCGCGAGCCAGCCCTGCCGCACCATCCGCGAGACGGCGGTGCGCACGGCGGGAGCCGCGATGTCCAGCGGGGCGAGCAGACGCACGAGGGCGGCCACGGACGCGCGACCGCCTCGGGACCTGAGGTGGTCCCCGTACAGATCGAAGAGAGCGGCGCGGGCGTTCACGAGGACAAGTTTGGTCGTCTGAGGGGGCTCGGACAACGGTCTTGATCGCCGGATGAGCCGACGCTAAGACTGATCGTTCCCATTCTCCGTGCGGAGGCGGGATAATAGGACATCACAGAAGACGTGAATGCGTCGGCCACCCTCGGGTCAGTCGGAGATCCGGAGCCCGAAGCAGGAAGGGATACACGCATGGCGGCTATGAAGCCGAGGACCGGTGATGGTCCGCTGGAGGTCGTCAAGGAAGGCAGGGGGATCGTCATGCGGGTTCCTCTGGAGGGTGGCGGCCGCCTTGTCGTCGAGCTTTCGGCGGACGAGGCAAGTGCCCTCGGTGAGGAACTGAAGAAAATCGTCGGTTGATCCCGATCTAAGACAGAAGTGGTGGAGCCGGGCCCTATTTGAGCTTGCTCGGGGAGCATGACACCTGCGATGGCCCGCGCGACCGACGACGAACACGGCCCTGGCCGCCGGACCGCCTCACGGCGGCTCGCGCCAGGGCCGCGGTGTTCCTCCGGGCGTTCTCCCCGGTGTTCCTCCCGGTGTTCCCCGCCCCGCCGGGCCTGATGACTGGAGTTACCCCTATGCCCATCTCCCCCCATCTGCTCCTGCCTCGCGTTCCGTACGCGCAGGGGCTCTCCGCCGCGTCCCCCGGGGGCGCGGAGCCCGCCGCCGGGGAGGAAGCCGGGACCTCGCCCCCCGGTGACGCCGAGCTGCTGGCCGTCCCCTTCGCCGAGGACCTCGCGCCCGAGATCGAGCTGCCGGTGCCCGCGGCGGCGCTGCTCGCCCACCACAAGGCCAAGGGCGAGGCGGGTGAGATCGTCGAGGTCCCCGTCACGAACGGCGACGCCGTCGGCCGGGTGCTCCTCTACGGGATCGGCGACGGCTCGGCGACCGCCCTGCGCAAGGCGGGCGCGGCGGTGGCGCGGCGCGGCAAGGGCAGGGACGCCATCAGGATCGTGCTCCCGGGCGGGCCGGTGGCCGCGTTCGCGGAGGGCGCGCTGCTGGCGACGTACACCTTCAGGGCCGGTGAGGCGAAGTCCGCCCCGGTGAGGCTGGAGTTCGTCGGCGAGGAGGTCGAGGCGGAGATCGCCGAGGCCGAGGTGATCGCCGGGGCCGTGGCGCTCGCCAGGGACCTGGCCAACACCCCCTCGTCGGTGAAGTCCCCCGCCTGGCTCGCCGAGCGCGCCGCCGAGCAGGGGGTCGCGGTGCGGGTGTGGGACGAGCGGGAGCTGCGCTCCGGCGGGTTCGGCGGCATCCTCGCCGTCGGGCAGGGGTCGGTGAGCCCGCCCCGGCTGATCCAGCTCTCCTACGAGCCCGAGGGCGCGACCGGCCACGTGGTCCTGGTCGGCAAGGGCATCACGTACGACACCGGCGGCATCTCGCTCAAGCCGACGAGCAACATGGTGTTCATGAAGACCGACATGGCCGGAGGGGCCGTCGTCATCGCGGTCCTGGGCGCGCTGGCCGCGCTCGGCGTGCGGGTGCGGGTCACCGGCCTCGTCGCCGCCGCCGAGAACGCCTTCTCCGGCACGGCCCAGCGCCCCTCCGATGTGATCACGCAGTACGGCGGCCGGACCGTGGAGGTGCTCAACACCGACGCCGAGGGACGCCTGGTCCTGGCCGACGCGCTGGCCTACGCCGACGCGGAGCTGGACCCGGACGTCATGGTCGACATCGCCACGCTGACCGGGGCGATCGGCGTCGCCCTGGGCAAGGACCTCGGCGCGGTCTTCGCCTCCGACGACGAGCTGGCCGGGGCGCTGGCCGGGGCGGGGCAGACCAGCGGGGAGCGGCTCTGGCGGATGCCCCTGATCGACGACTACGTTCCCGCGCTCGACTCGTCCGTGGCCGACCTGGCCAACATCGAGGTCGGGTCGACCTACGGGGCCGGTTCCATCACCGCGGCGCTGTTCCTGCGCGAGTTCACCGGCGGACGGCCGTGGGCGCACCTGGACATCGCGGGTGTGGGCCGCAGCGGCGCGGACGAGGGCGTTCTCAGCAAGGGGGCCACCGGGTTCGGCGTGCGCCTGCTGCTCGAATGGCTGTCGGGACTCCACGAAGGTGACCGGGAGACGACGGTCGGAACGCGGTGACCGGGTGGCGGTGACCGGAAACGGTGACCGGGCAGGCGGTGATCGGGTGGCGGTGACCGGAACACGGTGATCGGAAAACGGTGGCCGGGCAGGCGGTGACCGAGGGGCGACGGCCGGAAGGCCGTGACCGGCGCGGTCGTGACCGGGAGGCGACGACCTCAAGGCGACGACCTCAAGGCGGTGACCGGGCAGGCGGTGACCGGCGCCAGGCTCGCGAGCCTGGCGCCCGCCCGTGCTCGTTCCCGTGCTCGGTCCCGTGCGCGGGTCGCCGCCGCCCGGCGGCTCGCTACCTGTTCGCTACCTGCTCGCCTCGGAGAGGCTGACGATGGCCTCCGCGGCCCGGAAGTGCTTGTTGCGGCCGAGGTCGCCGATGGTCTTGATGCCGAACGCCTTGGCCAGGTCCTTGGCGTCGCTCTCGCTGACGCCGGAGAGCGCGCTGACCGGGGCGTTGGCGAGCGTGTTGAGGTCGGCCCCCTCGTACTCCTTGTCGAGAATTTTGTCCAGCTTGGCGGCAACCGTCATGGTGCACCCCTGTATATCGATGATCATGGAAAAGGGCCGCGTTGTGGCCTTAACCTGCATCGTTTCCGGTCGATGGGGAATCGACCCGCCGCTTTCGGGATCCTGGTGATCACTTGACGGACCCGTATGAACGGGATTGCCCGGCCCGGGGCGTGTCGCGGACGGTGACGGCAGCCGGTGGGTCAGACCCGCCGCGGCGTCGTCGTGAACATCGTCACCGTCAGTCGGCGAGCTTGACGGCCGCCAGGATGCCGTCGCCCAGGGGCATCATCAGCGGGCGGAGCCGCTCGTCGGAGCGGACCAGCTTGCCCAGCTCCCTGATGGCGACCGTGTCGGGGTCCCGCTGCACGGGGTCGGCCACCCTGTTGCCCCAGAGGGCGTTGTCGAAGACGACGATGCCGCCGACCCGCAGCAGCCGGACGGACTCGGCCAGATAGTCGGCGTACTCGTGCATGGCGCCGTCGCAGAAGACGAGGTCGTAGCCGCCGTCGGAGAGGCGGGGGAGCACGTCGAGGGCGCGGCCGGTGATCAGGCGGATCCGGCCGCCGGAGAACCCGGCCTGGGCGAAGCTCTGCCTGGCCAGCCGCTGGTGCTCGGGCTCCACGTCCACGCTGGTGAGCGTGCCGTCCTGGCGCATGCCGCGGAGCAGCCACAGCCCCGAGACGCCGCAGCCGGTGCCGATCTCCACGACGGCGCGGGCGTTGATGGCGGTGGCGAGGAAGCAGAGGGCGGCGCCGCCACCGGGCAGGATCGGGGGCGCTCCCACTTCGGCGCCGCGCAGGCGCGCGGCCCGCAGGATGTCGTCCTCCCGGTGGAACTCGTCGGCATAGGCCAGAGTGGCCTCCAACGGACTTGTCGGCGTCTCTGCCATCGGCCTCTCCTCCCGCTTTCTCCGTACACAGTCATATAGGCGCTGGGTCGCAGCCTAAGGGAGGCAGGCCCGATCGGGAACTCATGTCACCCCCGGTGCGTTGCACGGTTTAAGCGGCCTTTGCCGGTCCTGAAGGTAGTCAGTGCGCACGAAGGGACGAAACCAGGCACTATGGCGATAGCGGTGGTCCCGGAGAGAGGAGTGCTGGTGGAGGAGTCCGACCACCAGGCCGAAGCTCCCGTGTCCGATTGGACACCTCCTACATGGGAGGAGGTGGTCCGGACGCACTCGGCGCGCGTCTACCGGCTGGCCTATCGGCTGACCGGCAACGTGCACGATGCGGAGGACCTCACACAGGAGGTCTTCGTCCGGGTCTTCAGGTCATTGTCGAACTACACGCCAGGCACTTTCGAGGGCTGGCTGCACCGCATCACCACCAACCTGTTCCTCGACATGGCGCGGCGCAAGCAGCGCATCAGGTTCGAGGGGCTCGCCGACGACGCCGCCGAGCGGCTGCGCGGGCGCGAGCCTTCTCCCGCACAGGTGTACGACGACACCCATCTGGAGCCCGACATCCAGGCGGCACTCGACGCGCTCGCGCCCGAGTTCCGCGCGGCCGTCGTTCTGTGTGACATCGAGGGGCTGTCCTACGAGGAGATCGCGGCGACGCTGGGCGTGAAGCTCGGCACGGTACGCAGCCGGATCCACCGTGGGCGGGCGCAGCTGCGTGAGGCGCTGGAGCATCGCGCGCCGCGGAACGATCAATTCCCCCCGAGCGTTACCCACGGGGAGGAATTCGCATGAGAAACCACAGTCATGACGAATGTCACGACGAGCCACTTGGCAAGGAGTGCGCATGAGTCACCTTGGAGAACGCGTTTCCGCGCTGGTCGACGGTGAGCTGAACCACCACGAGCGCGACCGTGCCCTGTCGCATCTGACCTTCTGCGCGCCCTGCAGGGCCGAGGTCGACGCCATGCGGGCGCTGAAGAGCCGGCTTCGCTCCCTCGACGGTCCCGCGATGCCGACGGACCTGACCATGTCCCTGCTGCGGATGGCGGAGCCCGGCGGCCCGTTGCCCCCGCGTGAGCGCCCCTTTCCGGCCTCACGCACCTTCGGCGGCGCGCCCATTCCGAGCATGCACAGCGTCGCTCCCCCCGACAACCGGCCCCGGGGCCGCGCCGGGGGCCCTCGCCGCGCCAGGAGAGCGGGATACGTCGCGGTGGGCGTCGCCTCGGCGGCCGTGGCGATCGGGACCCTGTTCGTGGTAGGCGGGACCGACCCCAACCCCCGTGTCGTGCCACCGGTCGACATGTTCGCCAACCAGCACAGGAACACCGTGCCCTACGGCGGTTCGGCGACGCCGATTCTCTCCCCCTCTCCGTGATCCGGCTGCCCGCCACGGTCATCCTGGCCGCCATGTTGCTGCTGGGGCTGGTGGCGGGTGGTCCGGCGTACGCCGTCCGGTCCCCGCACGCCGCGCCGCCGGACGACGTCGAGAGCGAGGACACCGGCCTGCACCTGCTCCGCGAGGCGGCGGTGGCGGGCCGGTCCCGCGGATACTCCGGCACCCAGTACGTCACCGCCTGGGGCGCCTCCGGCGCCACCTCCGCGGTGCTGGAGGTGCGCAACGTCCCGGGCAAGGGGCTGACGGTCCGCGCCGAGCCCTCCGGTTCCGTACGGACCGCCGATCCGGGCACCCCGGCCGGGGGCATGTCCAGCCCGTCCGAGGTGATGCTGGAGGTCCTGGCCCGCAACTACCGGGTCGTGGCCGCGGGGGAGGGCTTCACCTGCGGGCGCCCCGCCCGCCTCGTGGACGTCCTGCGGGCCGACGGCACGGTCGCCGCCCGATACTGGCTCGACGAGTCCGGGGGCCCGGTGCTGCGCCGCGAGCTCATGGACGCGGAGGGCCGGGTCGTCAGCGCCGGGGCCTTCGTCGACCTGACGCTCGACCCGGTGGCGAGGGGGGCGGCGGTGCCCGTGATGGCCGCCGGCGGCCTCGACCTGGCCGAGCTTCCCCGGCTGGAGAGGGCGGGCTGGCGGTTCCCCCGCGCCCTGCCCGGGCGCCTGGAGCTGTTCGCCGCGCACGACACCCCACCCGGATACCTGTACCTGGGTTACTCGGATGGCCTGTCGGTTGTGTCGGTCTTTATCCAGTCTGGGATGCTTGACGAAGAACGTCTCCGAGGTTGGCATGCGGAGCGGCGCGAGGGGCATACGATCTGGGTTCGAGACCCAGCTGGGCAGGAGACGATCTGGGCGAGTGGGGGTCATGTCTACACCGTCTTTGCCGACGCGCCGGCCGACATGGTCGACGCCGCCGTCGCGGCGTTGCCGCACGAGCCCGTTCCCGATCTCTGGACGCGGCTCGGCCGAGGCGCGAGCCGCCTGCTCTCCTGGGTCAATCCCTTCGGATAACGCGTGCTTTACACATCTCGTATGCCGCTCGGGGGAAGATTGCCGGGTTGACTCGGTGAGCGGCCGCCTGCGAGGCAAGGAGTAGTGAGTATTCGATGACCGACGATGCCCGTACTTCCCATGAGGCGCACGATGCTGAGGGGCGTACACCGTCGGACTTCACCGACGGCGGACACGGCACTCCCGAGTCCCGGCGCGCCGACTCCTCAGGCCCTTCAGGCGCTGATCTCCCGCGCCCGGACGGTCCCGAGTTCTCCCGGCCGGAGTTCCTGCCCGCCGGGGAGGGGCCCTTCCAGGCCGACCGGCCCCGCGACGACGGCTGGAGCCAGCTGGGCGCCCAGCCCGGCCGCGCCCGGTGGGGCGGCGGGCGGCGGGACCAGCCCGAGCTGCTCCGCCACGACGACGGGCACGGCGACAGGCGCGACGACGGATACGGTGTCAGGCCCGGCGACGGATACGGCGACAGGCCCGGCGACCGGGACGTGCCGCCCGGCGAGGGCGGCCGGGACCCCGGCTTCACGGGGGAGCACTGGGGTGACCCCTCTGGCAGGCCCAGGCACGACACGGCGGTCTTCGCCTCCCAGCCCGCTCCGCCCCCGCCCGCCCAGGCGTTCGGCATGGGGCCAGGCTGGGCGCCGCCCCCGGGAGGTCCGAGCGGTCCCGGGAGCTTCGGCGGCCCGCCGCCCGCGTCCGCGCCCGTACGGCGCGGGCCGCGCACCGCGACGCTGGTGGTCCTCGCCCTGATGATCGCGCTGCTCGCCTCCACGCTGGGCAGCGTCGGCACCTACCTCCTCACCAAGCCCTCCGGCTCGGGGCGCGACCCCTCCTTCAGCCTGGGAGGGGCGCCGACGGGCTCCAACACCCGGGCCCCCGACTCCGTCGCGGGCGTCGCCTCGAAGGTCCTGCCCAGCGTGGTGTCGCTCGCCGTCGAGGGCGGTGCGAGCTCCAGCACCGGCTCCGGCTTCCTGATCAAGGGCGGCTACGTGGTGACCAACAACCACGTGGTGGCCAACGCCGGGACGACCGGCCAGATCCAGATCCAGTTCAACAACCGCAAGTCCACCTCCGCCGTCGTCGTGGGCACCGACCCCGAGTCCGACCTGGCCGTGGTCAAGCCCGCCGAGACCTTCGGCGCCCCCGAGATCACCCTCGGCAACTCCGACAACGTGGTCGTGGGCGACCCGGTCATCGCCATCGGGTCCCCGCTGGGCCTGACCGGCACCGTCACCTCCGGCATCGTCAGCTCGCTCAACCGTCCCGTCCAGGCGGGCGAGGAGAACAGCACCGAGGCGACCTGGCTCAGCGCCGTGCAGACCGACGCCGCCATCAACCCCGGAAACTCGGGGGGCCCGCTGGTCAACGTCAACGGCGAGGTCATCGGCGTCAACTCGGCGATCGCCACGCTCGGCAGGTCGGTCGGCGGCCAGAGCGGCAGCATCGGCCTCGGCTTCGCCATCCCGGTGAACCACGCCCGGCGGGTCGCCCAGGAGCTGATCACGACGGGCAAGGCCAAGAAGTCGCGGATCGGCGTCGCCATCGACCCGACGTACCAGGGTGTCGGGGTGCGCATCGCCACCGAGTCCAGGCAGGGCGCCCAGCCGGTCGAGCCGAACGGTCCCGCCGCCCAGGCGGGTCTCAAGCCCGGAGACGTCATCCTGGAGGTCGAGGGCGTCGTGCTCCAGGACGGCAACGAGCTGATCGCCATGATCCGCAACCGGGCTCCCGGCGAGAAGCTCTCGGTCAAGTACCAGCGGGGTGGCCAGGAGAGCACCGCGACGGTGACCGTCGGCGTCGCTCCCGAGCAGCCCTCTCCCAAACCCTCCTGAGCGTGAGGGCGGGGCGCGTGCCCGCGAGCGGGCGCGTTAGTGTGGAACCTCTCCGGCGTATGGCCGGAGAGGAGCTTCTGGCATCCTCCCGGTAGGAGATCACCGTGTTCGGACTCGGCTGGCCTGAGATCGTGGCGCTGGTGGTGATCGCCCTTCTCGTCTTCGGCCCGGAGAAGCTTCCCCAGGCCGCCTCTCAGGCGGGCAAGACGCTGCGCAACCTGCGCCGGATGGCCAACAACGCGAGAGACGACCTGCGCACGGGCCTCGGGCCCGAGTTCGCCGACTTCGACCCGGCCGACCTCAACCCGAAGAACTTCGTCCGCAAGCACCTCACCGCCGACCTTGAGGACGACTGGAACGGCACCTCGGCCACCACCGCCACCGCCGAACCGGCCGCCCACGCGATGAGCGGCGCCGACGAGCTGGGCTACGGCGAGATCCCTCCGTACGACTCCGACGCGACCTGATCCCGATCGCCGGGTTTTGCGTGGTTTTTACGCTTCGACCGGCTGTACCCGTTCCGCGCACGGCCGGCATGGCCGGTCTGTCCCGCTCACGGTCGGGATGCGCGGCGCGTACGGCCGACCCGTCCCACACGCTTCCACACACCTCCCGGCATGACGACGGCGGCGCCCCCGTGAAGGGGCGCCGCCGTCGTCATGTCAGGGGAGGGCCGGTCCGGCCTCCCGGGGAGTGCGGGCCGGGGCTCAGCGCCGGGTGGGCGAGATGCCGAGCTGGAGGCCCTTGATGCTGCCCGACTTCTTGCTCAGGGAGGCGGCGATGCGGCTCAGCTCGGTCGCCGCGGGGGCGTCCGGGTCGGTCAGCACCAGCGGCTTGCCCTCGTCGCCGCCCTCGCGCAGGCGCATGTCGATGGGCACCTGGCCCAGGAGCGGCACGCGGGCGCCGAGGGTGCGGGTGAGCGCGTCGGCCACGGTCTGGCCGCCGCCCTCGCCGAAGACCGGGATCCGCTCGTCGCAGTGCGGGCAGGGCAGCCACGACATGTTCTCGATGACACCGGCGATCTGCTGGTGGGTCTGGACGGCGATCGACCCGGCGCGCTCGGCGACCTCGGCGGCGGCCTGCTGCGGGGTGGTCACCACCAGGAGCTCGGCCGAGGGCATCCGCTGCGCCACGGAGATCGCGATGTCGCCGGTCCCCGGGGGCAGGTCCATCAGCAGCACGTCCAGGTCGCCCCAGTAGACGTCGGCCAGGAACTGGTGCAGCGCCCGGTCGAGCATCGGGCCGCGCCACACGACCGGGGTGTTGCCCTCCGGTTTGAACATCCCGACCGAGATGACCTTGATGTCATGCGCCACCGGCGGCATGATCATGTCCTCGACCTTGGTGGGCCGCTCGGAGATGCCGAGCATGCGGGGAATGCTGTGGCCGTAGATGTCGGCGTCGACGACGCCGACCTTCAGGCCGCTCGCGGCCATCGCGGCGGCGAGGTTGACGGTGACGGACGACTTGCCGACGCCGCCCTTGCCGGAGGCGACCGCGAAGACGCGGGTGAGCGAGCCGGGCTGGGCGAAGGGGATCTCCTTCTCGGGCCCCTTGTTGCCGCGCAGCTTGGTCTGCAGCGTCTTGCGCTGCTCGGTGCTCATGACGTCCATCTCGACGGAGACGCCGGTCACTCCGTCGATCGCGGAGACCGCGCCGGTGACGTCACGGGTGATGGTGTCCTTCATGGGACAGCCGGAGACCGTCAGGAAGATCGCGACACGTACGGCTCCCTCGGGGGAGATGTCGACGCTCTTGACCATGTCGAGTTCGGTGATCGGCCGACGGATCTCAGGGTCGTTGACGGTCGCGAGGGCGGCCATCACCAGTTCCGGGGTAGGTGCCATCGAAGTGTCGGCAATCACGCCACCCTGGGGCGACGGGGGATGCCGTCCCTCCTTGTCTGTTATCGATGAGGCGTCTCACGGGCGGGATGCGCCCGTTCGTGGCGCCCGAATGGCTTGGCAGGAGGCCGATCCCATCGGGGAACGGTCGGCGTCGTGAGCCCATGGTACGAACCCGAGGACACCGGGAGGAATTCCGAACCCGGTGATGATCACTGAATTCGGACAATTCGCTGTGTAGATGCGCGTGCAACGTTCTAAGGTTACTCCGTGACCCTCACGGCGGGCGAGTCAAGAGAGAGCGTCGGCTCGGCGGAGCTGGTGGTCTGGCGCATGCTCCAGCGGGCCCAGGTGCGCATCACCCGGGCGCTGGAGGCCGACCTGCTGGTCGAGCACGACCTGGCCCTGCCCTCGTACGAGGTCCTGTCGCAGCTGTCCGAGGCGCCCGAGCGGCGGCTGAGGATGAACGACCTGGCCGACCGGGTGCTGCTCTCGCGCAGCGGCCTGACCCGGCTGATCGACCGCCTCCAGCGCGACGGCCTGGTCGAGCGCGAGGCCTGCAGCAGCGACGCGCGCGGCCTGTTCGCGGTCCTGACGGACGCGGGCGCCGCGCGGCTGGCCGAGGCCGGTCCCACCTATCTGCGCGGGGTCCGCTCCCAGTTCCTGGACATGCTCGACGCCGACGAGCTGCGGCAGTGCGCGGCCATGCTGAACAAGCTCTTCCCGGGCCCCCAGGGCGACAGCGACCCGTACTGACGGGCTCCTTCCCGGTTTTCGGGCCGATGCCGGCCCGTACCGGCGACTCCCTCCCCGGCCCCTGGCTCCCGGCCCCGTTCCCGGGCGGCGCCGACTCATGCGGGCCCGGGCCGACCCGTGCTGGCTCACCGGCCTCTTCCAAGTCACCCGGCGGTTTTCCACCTGTCGCGGCGCGGTTCTGTCGTTCTGACCTCTCCCCGGACAAGACTGTTGGGCGCCATGTCACATGCCAGCCCCAGAGTGATGTCGAACGCATAAAGGATCTTGCCGGTCATACGGACACTCATGGAGATTGCGGATATTCCCGACTAATGCGGAGGCTCGATGCCAAAGTTACGAGCAGCCCTCACCGCCCTCATCGTGGTCGCGGTGGGTGTCACCCCGGCCCACGCGGCCGCCCAACCCTCTATCACCGTTGAGCAGGGAAGGACCCAGCCGGTCTTCTCGTACGCCGACGCCGTCCGCGAGCACGTCTACGTCGAGTCGAGCGTCGACAGCGACTCCGACGGGAGGCCGGACCGGGTCCGTGTCGACATCATCAGGCCGAAGGAGTCCGGTCCCGGGCTCAAGGTGCCGGTGATCATCGACGAGAGCCCGTACTACGACAACTCCGGCCGGGGCAACGAGTCCGAGCGGAAGGTCTACGACGCCGCCGGGAACGTCACGAAATTCCCCCTGTACTACGACAACTACTTCGTGCCGCGCGGCTACGCCGTCCTCAACGTCGACATGATCGGGACCACCAGGTCCGACGGCTGTCCCGACGTCGGCGGGAAGGCCGACGTGCTGGGCGGCAAGGCCGTCATCGACTGGCTGAACGGCCGCGCCACCGCCTACCGCGCCGACGGCACGCCCGCGGTCGCGGACTGGACCACCGGCAAGTCCGCGATGATCGGCAAGTCGTACGACGGCACGCTGGCCAACGCCGTGGCGGCGACCGGCGTGCGGGGGCTGGAGACGATCGTCCCGATCTCGGCGATCAGCTCCTGGTACAAGTACCAGCGCTCCAACGGAGTGATCTACAACTACGACTACATGTCGTGGCTGGGCAACTACGTCGACAGCGACCCCACGGCCAAGTGCGCGGCCACCTGGGCGCGCCTGGACGCCGAGGACGGCGACGACACCGGGAACTACAACGGCTTCTGGGCCGAGCGCGACTACATCGCGGGCTCGCTGGCCGACGCCTCCAAGGTGCGCGCCAGCGTCTTCGCCGTGCACACGGTCAACGACCTCAACGTCATGCCCGACAACTTCTCCAAGTGGTGGAAGGCCCTGGCCGACCGGAACGTGCCCCGCAAGATCTGGGTCGGGCAGTACCAGCACGTGGACCCCTTCGACTTCGAGGGGCGCCGTGACCTCTGGGTCGACACGCTGCACCGCTGGTTCGACTACTGGCTCCTCGGCGTGCGGAACGGCATCATGCGCGAGCCCCGCGCCGACGTGCAGAGCAGCCTCGACCGCTGGACCACCCAGTACGACTGGCCCGCCCCGCTCGCCCTGAAGGTCCCCTTCCGCCCCGCGGCGGACGGCTCCTTCAGCCTCGTACCGGCGAAGAAGGGGCAGACCGCCACGTTCACCGACATCCGCCAGTCCGAGGAGGCGATGGTCGCCGACGTCGGCACGGCGAAGCCGGGACGGGTGGCCTTCACCACCGGTGGGCTGCCGCTGGACCTGCGCCTGTCGGGCACGCCCGTGGTGGACCTGCGCGTCGCGCTCGACAGGCCCACCTCGAACCTGACCGCCCTCCTCGTCGACTTCGGCGAGGACACCCGGATCGACTGGCGGCGCGGCCAGGGCATCACCACGGTCACCGAGGAGAGCTGCCACGGCGAGAGCACGGCCGCCGACGACGGCTGCTACAAGCAGGTCGTCACCAACCGGGCCACCCGCCCGCTGGAGATCGTCGCGCGGGGCTGGATCGACGTGCAGAACCGCGACTCGCTCAGCACGCCCTCGCCGCTGCCCGCGGGCACCTACGGCAAGGTGAGCTGGGAGACGCTGCCGCAGGACTACGTCTTCAAGAAGGGACACAGGCTGGCCCTCGTGATCGCGGGCACCGACTCGACCTACAGCGACGAGACGGCCACCGGCGCGAACGTCACCGTCGACCTGGCCGGGAGCAGGGTGCTCCTGCCGCTGGCGCTCAGCACCCTGCGGAGCACCGACGTGCCGAAGGACACGGCCAGGTGGACCGGCCCGCAGCTGCTGGACCTGCCGGAGCCGGAGAACCTGTTCTACTGACCTTCGGGAGGTTCTTCAGGAGATAGGCGAGGTCCTCAGGAGGTAGGCGAGGTCCTCAGGAGGTTCGTGAGACGCGGACGGGGTGTGAGCGGGGCGATATGCCCGGCTCACACCCCGTCTTCTGTCGTCGGGGGCGACCCTCGGGACCCGCCGACGGCCGCCGTGCGCGGTGCTCAGCCCGCGCCTGCGCCGGGCGAGGCCGTGACCGAGGCGGAGACCCCGGCTCAGGACTCCATGGATCCCTGGGGCTCCTGGAGGTCCTCCTGCAGGCGTTGCAGCTCCGAGCGGATGTAGTCGCGCGTCGCCACCTCGCCGAGCGCCATCCGCAGGGCGGCGATCTCCCGGGTGAGGTAGTCCAGGTCGGCCTGGTTCCGCTCCGCCGCCCTGCGGTCGTGCTCGTTCTGGACCCGGTCGCGGTCGTCCTGCCGGTTCTGGGCGAGCAGGATCAGCGGCGCCGCGTACGAGGCCTGGAGCGACAGGATCAGCGTCAGGAAGATGAACGGGTACGGGTCGAACTTCAGCGACGGGGGAGCGAGGACGTTCCACAGGACCCAGACGGCGACGAAGCCCGTCATGTAGACCAGGAACCTGGCGGTGCCGAGGAAGCGGGCGATCCGCTCCGACAGCCGCCCGAACGCCTCGGGGTCGTAGTGGGGGCGCAACCGCGGGCCGGGCTGCCTGGGCTGGTCGAGGCGGTCAGGCATGCTCGCCCTCTCTCGGCGGGTGGTCGCCCCGCTCGCGCCAGTCGTCCGGCAGCAGGTGGTCGAGCACGTCGTCCACGGTGACGGCGCCGACCAGGCGGCCCGCCTCGTTCACGACGGGAGCCGCGACGAGATTGTAGTTGGCCAGGTAGGAGGTCACCTGGTTCAGGCTGAACCCGGGCCTGATCGGGTCCAGGGAGGTGTCCAGGATGCCGCCGAGCAGGGTCGAGGGAGGCTCGCGCAGCAGCCGCTGGAAGTGGGCCAGGCCGAGGAAGCGGCCGGTGGGCGTCTCGACGGGCGGCCGGGCCACGTAGACCTGCGCGGCCACCGCCGGGGTGAGGTCGCGCTGGCGGATGTTGGCCAGCGCCTCGGCGACCGTCGCGTTCGGCGGCAGGACCACCGGCTCGCTCGTCATCATCCCGCCCGCGGTGTTCTCGGGATAGCTCAGCAGCCGCCTGACCGGCGCGGCCTCCTCGGGCTCCATCAGCGCCATCAGCGCCTCCGCCTGCTCGGCGGGGAGGTCCTGGAGCAGGTCGGCCGCGTCGTCGGGGTTCATCTCCTCCAGCACGTCCGCGGCCCGCTCGGGGGCGAGCCTGCTCAGGATGCCGATCTGGTCCCGTTCGGGAAGCTCCTCCAGCACGTCCGCGAGCCGTACGTCGTCGAGGGCCGCCGCCACCTCGACCCGCCGCTTGTCGGGCAGCTCGTGCAGGGCCCCGGCCAGGTCGGCGGCGCGCATCGACTCGAAGGCGACCAGCAGGTTGGCGGCGCCCTGGTCCTTCTGGACGGCGCCGAAGCCGCGTACCTCGTCCCAATCGACGATCTTGGTCGCGCCGCGCCTGCGCAGCCCGATGCCGGGGGGACTCCCGACCACCGCGACCTTGGTGATCAGCCACTCGGAGCCTCTCGTCTCCTCCATGGCCAGGTCCAGGACCGTCATCCGCTCGCCGTCGACCTCCACGCGGAGGTCGAGCAGCTCGGCGATGGCCAGGGTCTCGGTCGCCCGCTGCTCGAACCTGCGCATGTTGAGCTGGCCGCTGAAGACGACGGCGCCCGCCTTGGCGGACCGTATCCGGGTGATCGGCAGGAAGACCCTGCGCCGGGGCTGCACCTCGACGACCAGGCCGTGGACGTGCGGCGGCGCGCTGCCGGCGATGGCCACCACCACGTCGCGGACCCGGCCGATCTGGTCCCCGGCGGGGTCGAAGACCGGGGTGCCGGCGAGACGCGCGATGAAGATCCTCACATCTGAAGCGTAGGCCGCATCTCGGGCCGTCCGGTCGCTGCCACGCTCCCCCGCCCACGATCTGGAATCGGCTTGCTGTCCGATATCCCGACATGACAGCATCAAACGTGCTTAACGGTAATTACGGAAACGGTGGGTCATGAGACGTGCAGGACTGCTGATCGCGCTCGCGTCGTCCCTGTGTTTCGCCTTCTCGGGACCCATGGCCAAATACCTGGGCGCGGCGGGGCTCGCCCCGCTGGAGGCGGTCTGGATCCGGATGGCGGGCGCCGGGCTGCTGCTCGCCGGCGTCCTCGCGGTCGCCCGGCCCTCGGCCCTGCGCATCCCCCGGTCACGGCTGCCGTTCCTGCTGGCGTACGCGGTGATCGCGGTCGCCGGTGTGCAGGCGCTGTTCTTCGCGGCGATCACCCGGCTGCCGGTCGGCGTCACCCTGCTGATCGAGTACACCTCGCCGGTGGTGGTGGTGCTCTGGGTACGGTTCGTCCGGCGGGTACGGCTGCCCCGGGCGGCCTTCGCCGGGGCCGTCGTCGCGGTGGTCGGGCTCGGCATCGTGGTGGAGGTCTGGTCGGGTCTCGCCCTCGACCCGGTGGGCCTGCTGCTCGCCTTCGCCGCCATGATGGGCTGCGCCGGATACTTCCTGCTCAGCGACAGCCTCGGCGACGACGTCGACCCGCTCGGCCTGATCGCCTGGGGCCTGCTCGGCGCCGCCGCGGTGCTCCTGCCGATCTCCCGGCCGTGGGACATCCCCTGGGGGGAGATCAGCGGGACGGCCACCCCCGAGGGCGGCCTCACGCTGCCGGTCGTCGGGGCGCTGGTCTGGCTGATCGTGGTCGCCACGGCCGCCGCCTACATCCTCGGCGTCCTCGCGATCCGCCGCCTGTCGGCCGCCATCGGCGCCACGGTCGCCTCGCTGGAGGTCATCGCCGGGGCCGTCGTCGCCTGGATCCTGCTGGGCGAGGCGCTCGGGCCCTTCCAGATCTTCGGCGGCGCGATCGTCCTGGCGGGCGCCTACCTCGCCCAGCGGGCCACGACCGCGCTGCCCGCGCCCGTGACCGCGCGTGAGACCGGGGAACCGGCTCCCGTGGGGTGATTGCCCGGGGTGCCCTGAACGCCGCAGGGCGGCCCGAGGTCGGGGACGAGCCGTATCACCTGGGAGGCCGTCGCCCAGCGGTCAGGCGGGTTCGCGTGGGACGAGCCGTATCACCTGGGAGGCCGCCGCCCGGCGGTCAGGCGGGCTCGCGCGGGACGAGCCGTATCACCTTGGAGTCACCTTGGAGGCCGCCGCCGCCCAGCGGTCAGGTGGGCTCGCGTGGGACGAGCCGTATCACCTGGGAGGCCACCGCCCAGCGCTCCAGCAGCCTCGTGCCGTCGGGGGCGTTGAGCCGCTCCTTGGCGAGCGCGGCGACCGCGTCGGGGGTCTTCGCCTGGTCCACCACCTCCACGGAGGCCTCGAAGGCCACCAGGCGCCCGCCGTTGTCCTTGCTGCGCAGCGTCACCCGCACCTCCCCGGCCTCGGCCAGCCCCGGCAGCGGCTGCTCGCCCCCGCCGGTGACCAGGTAGATCGCGCCGTCGTGCCAGGTGTGCCAGGCCAGCCGGGGCCGGTCCAGCGACAGCCACAGGACGCTCGACTTCTTCGCGCCCTCCTCGATCACGCCCATGAGACGAATGTACGGCCTGTGCCTCCCCGAATGGCGGTACAGGCCATACACGCCGCCGGGTCAGCGCCGCGAGAGCCTCCAGGCCGCCGGGAGCAGCCCGGCCGCGACGACGATCTTGAGGGCGTCGCCGAGCAGGAAGGGCAGCACGCCGAGGGAGAGGCCGGTGGCGAGATCCACCTGGGCGACGGCGACGAGGACCGGCAGCCCGAAGGCGTAGATGACCAGGTTGCCGAGGATCATCGTGCCGATCGTGCGAGGGACGGTGCGGTCGCCGCCGCGCTCGGCGAGCTTGCCGACGACGGCCGCCGCGGCGACGAAGCCGATGACGTACCCGAAGGACGCCCCGCCGAAGCCGGAGGCGCCGTCGGCGAACCACGGCACGCCCGCGACCCCGGCCAGCAGGTAGAGCGCCATGCTCAGCACCGCGCGGTTCATGCCGAGGGCGGCGCCCACCAGCACGACCGCGAAGGTCTGGCCGCTGACCGGCACCGGCGAGCCGGGCAGCGGGAAGCTGAGCTGCGCCGCCAGGCCCGTCAGGGCGGCGCCGCCGACCACGAGCGCGACGTCGCGGACGCGGGAGGCGGGGATGAGGTCGGACAGTACGGCGGGCCTGGCCACCGAGGAGGCGTTTGCCATCGTGCTGGTCTCCTTTGGCAGATTCTTGATGTCCATTCTTCTGACATCTCCGGCAAGGGTCCTACGAGATCACCGCCAAGAACAGGGCGGGGTCTTTGTGTGGACGCCATAACGGCCATAACGGTCATGATGGCCGTAACATCCGCAACACCCGTAACATCCGGCCGGTCTGTCGTCCGTTCCCGGGCGGGCGTTAGCGTGTTCCCATGCGTTCCCGACGATCGTGTCTCGCGGTGCCCGGCAGCAACCCCAGGTTCCTGGAGAAGGCGCAGGGGCTCCCCGCGGACGAGGTCTTCCTCGACCTGGAGGACTCCGTCGCGCCGCTCGCCAAGGAGGGCGCGCGCAAGAACGTCGTGGCCGCCCTGCGCGAGGGCGACTGGTCGGGCAGGACGAGGGTCGTCCGGGTCAACGACCTCGGCACCCAGTGGACCTACCGGGACGTCATCGAGGTCGTGGAGGGCGCGGGGGAGTTCGTCGACTGCCTGATGCTGCCCAAGGTGGAGGACGCGGCCCAGGTGATGTGGCTCGACACGCTGCTCACCCAGATCGAGAAGGCGAACGGCCTCCCGGTCGGCCGGATCGGCATCGAGGCCCAGATCGAGAACGCCAGGGGCCTGGTCAACGTGGACGCCATCGGCGGCGCGTCCCCGCGCCTGGAGACGCTCGTGTTCGGCCCGGCCGACTTCATGGCCTCGATCAACATGCGGACCCTGGTGGTCGGTGAGCAGCCGCCCGGCTACACCGAGGGCGACGCCTACCACTACATCCTGATGCGGATCCTGATGGCCGCCAGGACACACGACCTGCAGGCCGTCGACGGCCCGTACCTGGCGATCAAGGATCTCGACGGGTTCCGCCGGGTGGCGGGGCGGGCCGCGGCGCTCGGGTTCGACGGGAAGTGGGTGCTGCACCCCTCCCAGATCGAGGCGGCGAACGAGGTGTTCTCGCCGCCGCAGGAGGACTATGACCACGCCGAGCTGATCCTCGACGCGTACGAGTACTACACGACGGTCGAGAGGCGCGGCGCGGTCATGCTCGGCGACGAGATGATCGACGAGGCGTCCAGGAAGATGGCGCTGGTGGTCGCGGCGAAGGGCAGGGCCGCCGGGCTGCGGCGGACCACGGCCTTCACCCCGCCTACAGCTTGATCCCGATGGTGGTGAAGAACCAGAACGACGAGGTCAGCCAGAGGCCGGTCAGGGCGACGAAGGTCAGCCCGCCGAGGACCGGGAGGGTCCAGCCGGGCAGGCCCCGCTTGGGCAGCGACAGCATCTTCGCGGTGAAGACACCGTAGAAGAAGCAGCCGAGCAGCGAGTGGATCATCACGCGCGGCACGTCGAACTGGGTGCCGAGCGCGTACAGGCAGTGGAGCGCCACCGGGATCGTGAGGATGAACGCGACCCGCCCCGACCAGCGGTGCAGGGTCCCGATCCACGGCACGTCCAGCTTGATCCGGCCCCACATGACCAGCGCGGAGAAGAGCTGGACCAGTGCGAGCAGGAACGCGCCGGTGGTGAGCCAGGCCTTCATGGCCAGCGCCCCGGAGAACCCGGCCAGGCCGATCGCGTACCCGGTGGGCGCGTGGACCCGCCCGTAGACGCCCAGCCCGACCGCGACCAGCCCGCCGACGACGAGCGGGACGAGGAGCGGCGCGATGTTGTTCGGCTGCCGGTGCTGGACCGGCGTGATCTGCGTGTCACTCATCAGAACCCCTCGATGAACTCGTCGACGTCCTGCGGGTCGACCTCCACGCCGTTCACGACGGCGTTCTCTCCCGGCTCGGGGATCGGCACCTCGGCGACCTTGTCACCCACGAGGGTGAGGCCGACCCTGGTGCCGTCGTCGAGGTAGATCCATCCGGCCCGGACGTTCGCGCCGCGCACGAGCGCGGTCGCCCGGTAGAGGCCGGAGGGCTTCTTCACGGTCGGCGCCTTGAAGGTCCACTTCTTACCGTCGAAACCGAGGTCTCCCGTGGCCCTGCCGCCGGCGAGCCGGGCGGTGAGTGAGGCGCCGTGGCGGCCGGACAGGGTGACCTTGCCGTCGGCGGCCTTGCCCTTCATCCAGGCCTCGATCTTGCCGTCGCAGAAGTAGCCGACCGCCTTGCCGTTCCTGATGGAGATGGCGATCAGCCCGCCGTTGCCGGTGACCCGCCCGGCGTAGTCGGCCTTGACGGGGGTGGGTTTGGCCGTCTTGACGGCCTCCGGCTCCGGTTCGGGCGTGGCCTCCGTGGTGGCCTGGGCCACCGGGGCGGCCACGTCGTCCTGTGCGTTGACGGCCTGTGTGGCCGGTGAGGTGGTGGCGCTGGCCACGCCGAGGGCGACGGCCATCACCGCTCCTGCCGCCAGTGTGTATACGGGCCCCAGCCGTGTCATATCCGCTCCCTGGGGTGGTGGGTTGTGAAGTCAGGTGTACATGCCGTCGTTCCGGGAGTCTGTGAACTAATCCGCACACGGGCCGACGAAGCCGGATTCCTGCCGGAGGCTTCTTGCCGGAGGTGGACCGCTGCCGACCGTTGCCGACTGTGATGCCTCGCGACTCTAGGCGGAGCGAGGTGTCGTTTAACGGGGTTTCACCGGAAAAACCGTGATTGACGGCCGGGGGCGTCACGTTCCGCGACAACGGGGGTGTCCCGCGACGCCGAGGATTACGTTCACCCGCCGCCTGGTGATCGTCCGAGGGCGCGTGACCGGCCCTCGCGCCCGGCCCTTACGCCCGTCCCGCGCATGGCCCTCGCGCCCGCGCCGTGACCGGTTCGCGTGACCGGCCCTGTGATCGGTTCGCGTGACCGGCTCTCGCGATCGGTCCCCCTGATCGCTCCCCGCGGTCGGTCCCAGCGTCGGTCCTCGCAACGGGGGATTCGGGGGATCTTCCAGTGGCTGATGTTTTTGAAATTTAAAGGATAAAACCTGACAATTCCGGCGCTCGGTTGATAAATCTGACTAGAGAGGTCTCGTCATTGCGGCCCGGACGTGTTGCTCTTGACTGTGTACGGAAGGCGGCCGGGTATCCGGCCGTGGGAGGTGATCGTTTCCGGAGAACGGGGTAGTAGTAGGGTCGCGTGCGATTTGCCGCATCCGTAGGGGTTGCGGCCTGCTGTTACGGAGACGACTGGAACGGTCCGGGGTGGTGACTCCGGGCTGGAACGGGCTTCCTGCAAGGAGGTGCTGAGCGTGGCCTCGGGCCCCCACGACCCGCGCTCGCGAGAGTGGCCGGCGGACGACGACGGCGTACACGACGATGCTGTGCACGAAGGCGGGTCCCAGGAGTCCCACCCGTCCCCGCCGACGATCCAGCACACCCCGCCGGGCCCCTCCGACGACGGGGCGCGAGGTCTCCCCATGGCGTCCCCGTGGATGCTCCCGCCGTTCGCGGCGCCCACCCCGGACGACGGCGAGCCGCCCCAGGCCCGCCCCGAGGGTCTCGGTGGCGAGCGTCGCCGCCCGTACGCCCGCCCCTACGGCCCCGCGTCCCCGCCTTCCACGCCTCAGCCTCCCGTACCTCAGCCTCCCGCGTCCCAGGCCGCCGGGCCCCCGCCCCCGCAGGAGCCTCCCGCCGGTCCCGCCGCCGATTCCCCGCCCGTGGAGGAGAGGCCCGGGGGGCCGGGACGCCACGCCACGCCCGAGCGGGGGCGTCCGCGCCTGGTGGACCGTCCGGACCTGCTGGTCGCCTCCGGGCCCGCCCCCGAGCGCAGGGGCAGGAGAAGGGCCGAACGGCCCGATCTCCTGGTCGCCTCGGCGCCGTCCCGGGAGACTTCGGCACCTCCTCGGGAGACGGAGATGGGCCGGACGGGACCTCCGCCCGTGCCCGAGGACCGGATCAGGGTCGAGCCGAGCATCGCGGCGACGCCGGAACCGGCGCCGGAGCCGGAGTCCCGGCCCGCGCCCAGACCGGAACCCGGAGCGCGGACCAGACCGGAACCCCGAGCGGAATCCAGGCCGGAGTCCAGGCCGGACCCCGGATCGGTGCCCGGCTTCGTGCCCGGACGGCCCGCCGAGCACGAGCGGTCGGCCGAGTACGAGCGGCCCGCCGAACCCGGATGGCCCGCCGGGCACGAGCGGCCCGCCGACCCCGGACGGCCCGCCGAGTACGAGCGGTCCGCCGAGCCTGAACCGTCCGCCGAGTACGAGCGGCCCCCCGTGCCGGTCGAGGACGACTTCGAACCCGTACGCCGCGTGGGCCGCCCGCCCGGTGGCAGGCCCGCCAGGCCCGACCTGCTCGTCGCGGAGGGCCCGCCCGGCAGGCGGGGGCCGAACGGCGGGCGGCACCACCGCCCGGCCACCGCGCCCTCCGCCGTGCGCCGTTCCACCCCGACCAGGCGCAGGCGCGGCCGGGGGCTGGTGATCCCGTTCCTGATGGTCCTCGTCCTCACCGTCGCGGTCGGCGGCGGCCTGGTCCTGTGGGGCTGGGTGAGCAGCCCGTTCGCCACCGGCCTCCGGCTGGTCGGCGACGAGGTGAGCTCGGGCGACGACAACTTCGTGCCGCAGGCCGGTGTCGGCGGCAACGGGTCCAACCAGGTGCTCAACGCGGTCGCCTCGGTGGGCTCCGTCATGGTCGCGGTCGGCAGCGACACCACCAGCCCGGTCCCCAGGCCGCTGTTCCTGGTCTCTCCCGACGGCGGCACGACCTGGCAGCTGGGCAGGGTGACCGGCCCGGCGGGGTACGAGACGGGGCCGACCACGGTGGGCCGGGTGGCGGGCGGCGACGGCCTCTGGCTGGCCGCGGGGAACGACCCCCTCGGTTCCGGGCACGGCCTGTGGACCAGCTCCGACGGCTACGGCTGGACCGCGGCCGACCCCGGCGAGCTGGGCGCCTTCACGCGTGGCGACAAGATCATGGACTTGGCCAGGACCGGCTCCGGGTTCGTCGCGGTCGGCGCCGCCGTACTGGACGACGGCACCACCGGGGCCGTCGCCTGGGTCTCCCCGGACGGGCGCGCCTGGGACCGGGTGGAGACCCGGGAGATCGGCATGCCGGACAAGGTGCGCGGCATCAAGGCGGTCGTCGCCAAGGGGGACACCGTCGTCGCGCTGGCCGACCCGGCCCAGGGCCAGTCCACCTCGGTCATCCTGCGCTCGTCCGACGGGGGCAGGAGCTGGCAGCGGACCGGCACCGCGCTCAACGACGTCGTCCCGGAGCCGGGAGCGCTCGCGGTGGCCGCCGACGGGTTCGTGCTCGTACCGACCCAGCAGCGCAGCGACGAGGGCGAGGTCCGCGTCTACTGCTCGCCCGAGGGCGCCGACTGGAAGGCTTGCGGCGCCATCACCGGCCTGGGGCCGGAGGGCACGGGTGTCAAGCGCCTCGCCTCCTCCTCTGCGGGGGTGGCCGCGGTCGTCGAGTCGGGCTTCGAGCGCTACACCGTCCACACCAGCGAGGACGGCCGCGACTGGAACAGGACCACCGACCTCGGCGAGGTGCCGGGCTCGCTGCGGGCCCTCGCGATGTCCGACAACGGCACGCTCGTCGTCGGCGGCGACGAGCGTGCCGCCGACGTGGACAACCGGGTGGTCCTCATCACCGCGCCCAAGGGCGGCGAGCCGAAGCCGGTGTCCCTGGGCGGGATCCAGGGCCTCGCCAGAGCCGCCCGCGAGACGGCCAGGGTGGCCGCGGGGGACGGCGGGTTCGTCGCCGTGGGCGCCGTCTCCGGCGACGCCGGGATCTGGAACAGCGGGAGCGGTGAGAACTGGAAGGCCGGTGGCCCGGCGCAGCTCCTCGGCGGCCCCAGGCGGCAGGCGCTGGCCGACGTCGCGCACGGCAGGCGGGGCTGGCTGACCGTCGGCAGCACGATGACCGACGCCTCCTCCACCGAACCGCTGATGCTCACCTCCTCCGACGGCCAGAGCTGGCGCAGGGTGCCGGTGCTGGGCCCCCTCGCCCCGGCGAACGACCACGACTTCCTCGCCCCGCACGCGGTGGCCGCGGGGCCGTCCGGCTACGTCATGGCGGGCGAGGACCGCGGGCCCGCCGCCACCGTGCCCGTCCTGTGGTTCTCCGCCGACCTCAAGCGCTTCGCCAGGGCCTCCAAGCTTCCCGCGGGCGGTACGGGGGTGCGGCTGCACGACGTCTCCGCGACCTCGTCCGGGTACGTGGCGGTCGGCGGCACCGGCACGGCCGAGCGCGAGACCGGGGTGGTCTGGGTGTCGGCCGACGGGGTCAACTGGACCGCGCGCAAGCCGGTCCTGCCCCCGGGGGCGACGTCCGCGGGCCTGCGGCACGTGGTCCTGTACGGCGGGTACGTCGTCGCGGCGGGCACGGCCAGGACGGAGGACGGCACGAGGGCCTTCGGCGCGGTGTCGGACGACAACGGGGCGAGCTGGGAGTTCTCCTGGCTCCCCGCCGACCGGGCGTCCGCCGTCCAGGACCTCGCCGCGACGCCGGAGGGTGTGGTGGCCGTCGGCTGGCACGGGGCGCCGGGGGCCGGCGACAGCGCGGCCTGGACCTCCGAGGACGGCCTGAAGTGGCAGCGCCACACCCCGCGCCAGGGCAGCCTGGACGGCGACGGCGCCCAGTGGCTCGGCGCGGTGGCGGTCTCCGGCGGCCAGGTCGTGGCCCTGGGCCGCTCCACCACCTACAGCGCGGACCACCTCACCCTGTGGCGCTCCACGCTCACCTCGTCGCGATGACCGGGAACCGCCGCGCTCCGCGCTCGCGGCGGTCCCGTGACCGGGCCGCGCGAACTCACCCGGGCGCGATGACCCCCCACTCGGCCAGCGCGTCCAGCAGGCCGGGGGTGAGGGGGAGCCGGGGGAGCTCCTCGGGGGTGAACCAGCGGGCGTCCGCGGCGTCGTCCCCGGCGGCGAGCGTGCCCCCGGAGACCTCGGCGAGATAGTCGCGGATCTCGTAGACGGCGCCACCGGGACCCGGGCGGTCGACGGTCCCGGCCAGGGGCCCGGGGACGACCGTCAGCCCGGTCTCCTCCAGGACCTCCCTGGCGACCGCCTCGGGGTCGGACTCCCCGGGTTCGACCCGCCCGCCGGGGACGGACCACAGGCCCTCACCGGGCGGCCGGCCCCGGCGGACCAGCAGCATCCGCCCCGAGCCGTCAAAGACGATCGCTCCGACACAATTTACGCGCACGTGAACAACATTACGTTGTGATAACGACCAAGCCTCTTGACGGATGGCCCGCCGAAGAAGCAGCGTGGGTAGGCGTGAAAGCCGCCCCTACGTGCCCACGGTGTTTCGGCCCGCTTCGTCCGCCGAGTGCTTGGTCAAGCTCCTGGAGATGCGGTCCCCACGGCGATGTCCTGCCGTTCCAGCCACCCAGACCTCCGTCCTCCGCGGCCGTGGAGGCCGTCACCCGAGGTGCCCGCGTGCCCGCCTGGGTTCCCTGGCCGCTGCCCACGGGGTGGCTGGTCACGGGGTTCGGCGAGGTGGGCGACGAGCGCAGCGACGTGCGGGCCACCGTGGTCGCGGTCTCCGGCCCCTCGCTGACCCACGGCCCCGCCGACCTGCTGATCATCGCCGAGGAGCCCGGAGTGGGGCTCGGCGCGGCGTTCGCGGGACTGGACGCCACCGACCCGGGGACCGGGTTCGACAAGGGCCCGCCGCACGCCAAGATCGACGTCCGGGGCCATCCGTCCGCCCTGTGGTGCGTCACCGCCGCCCCCGACCGGGCCGTCTACGCGGGCGAGGCGCTGGGAAACTGGCTCTGGGCGGTCGTGTGGCCCGCCGAGGCCGGTTATCTGATCACCCTGGCCGAGCTGTCCCTGCGTGACCTCCGCGACCAGGACCAGACCCTCGACCTGCCCTTCGGGGCGTTCTCGCCGCGTCTGGACGTCCCGGCGCCCTGACACCGCCGGGCCGCCCGCACCCGCCCCGCCCTCCCCTTCTCCGGAGACTTGACCCTTCTGTCCGAACCGGGGGGCGGGGGGAGGCAGTAAAGTTCGGAAGCGTGACAGCGCGTATCGAGCGAGTGGTGACCGAGGGCGTCGTCGATGTCGACGGCGTCGAGCACAAGGTCGAGAACAACACGTGGATCCTGGGTGACGACGAGGATGTCATCGTCATCGACGCCGCGCGCGACGCGGAGAGGATCCTGGAGAAGGTCGGCGAGCGGGAGGTGCTGGCGATCATCTGCACCCACGGCCTGCCCGACCACGTGGGCGCGGCCATCGAGGTCGCGGCCAGAGACGAGGCGGTGGTCGCACTCCACCCGAAGGACCGGCCGCTGTGGCGGCTGACCTGGCCCGACACCTGGCCGGACATCGACATGGAGGACGACGGCCTGTTCGAGGTCGGCGGCGTCCAGCTGGAGGTCATGTCCACCCCGGGCATCTCCCACGGTGGCGTCTCGCTGTACTGCGAGGCCCTGGACGCCGTCTTCACCGGCAAGACCCTCCAGGCCGACGGCCCCGGAAAGATCGGCGGTGAGTACCCCGCGCTGGCCGACCAGCTGACCGCCATCGGCGGGCGGCTGTTCACCCTGCCGCACCGCACCCGGGTGCTGCCCGCGCACGGCGAGGAGACGACCATCGGCGATCTGGAGCCCCAGTTCGACGCCTGGCTCTCCGGCTCGCTCACCCGCGACCCCGACGCGCCGGAGGAAGAGGAGGGTCCGCTGACCGACGGCACCCGCGTGTCCGGAATCCGGCTGAACCCCCGGAACGACCTGCTGTAGATGGACCAGCTTCCCCTGGAGGGCATGCCGCGGCGGCTCTACGCCTGCACGCCGTCGCGGCTGAACAACTGGCTCGACTGTCCCCGCCGCTACCGGTTCACCTACATGGACCGGCCCACGCCGCAGAAGGGCCCGCCGTGGGCGCACAACAGCGTGGGCGCCAGCGTGCACAACGCCCTGGCGGCCTGGTGGCGCGAGCCGTACGAGCGGCGCACGCCCGAGATCGCGCGGAGCCTGCTCGCCACGGGATGGATCAACGAGGGGTTCCGCGACGCCGAGCAGTCGCGGACCTGGCGTGACAGGGCCGGGGAGATGGTCTCCGGATACGTCGCGAGCCTCGACCCGTCCGCCGAGCCGGTCGGCGTCGAGCGTACGGTCGCCACGCGCACGTCCGTCCTGGCGCTCTCCGGCCGGGTGGACCGGCTCGACCGGCGCGGCGAGGAGCTGGTCGTGGTCGACTACAAGACCGGCCGCCGCCCGCTGAGCACCGACGACGCCCGTTCCTCGCTCGCGCTCGCGGTCTACGCCATCGCCTCCTCCCGGATGATGCGCCGCCCCTGCCACCGGGTCGAGCTGCACCACCTGCCGACCGCCTCGATCGTGGAGTGGGAGCACAGCGACGAGTCGCTCGCCCGCCACCTGGGCCACGCCGAGGAGATCGCCGCCGAGGCCTCCGAGGCCGACGAGCGCTACAAGGAGTGGTCGGCCACCACCCGCCCCAAGGGGACCGCGCCGCCCAAGGCGCGCGGCGGCGGCGACCGTTCCGCCCCCGAGGTGCCCCCCGAGATCGACGCGGTCTTCCCGCCCCGTACGGGCCCGCTGTGCTCGTGGTGCGACTTCCGCCGCCACTGCCCCGAGGGCCAGGCCGTGGGCGAAGACCGCGAGCCCTGGGCCGCCCTCGCCGACTGACCCCCGCGGGCGAGGCCCGCCCCTCCTGATCTCCCGGGACCGAGGCCGAGGCCGCGTTCGCGCCAGAGATCGGTGAGAGGTCAGGAGGGCCGGGACGGCCAGCGGCGCGGGTCGGTCAGCCCCCTGAGCCCCCCGCCCATGTCGTAGCCCGCCGCGCCGAGCCGCTCGCGCGAGGCGGCGAGCATCTCGCGGGTGGCGGGCATGAACGCCCGGTCGTGGACGGGCTCGGGCAGCGTGCCCAGGGCGAGCCGGAACGCTCTCAGCCCCGCGGTCACCGCACCCGGCGGCACCTCGGGCAGCACGCCGTACATCCGCCTGGCCCAGTCAGGCAGCGCGTAGTAGCAGAGCGCCCCGAAGGGGAAGTAGACGGGTTTGCCCGGGGCGAGGGCGCGCAGCCCGTCGGGCAGGCGCGGCCACATCAGGAAGCGGACCGTGGACACGGCCTCGGGGGTGGCCCTCAGCAGCGGGCGCGTCGCGGCGAAGTAGTCGTCCAGCTCCGCCAGGGAGCCGGGCACGTCCTCGGCGTGCAGGCCGACGTAGGTGGCGCTGCGGCGCTGCTCGGCCAGGTAGCGGTCGGCCTGGCGGTCGTCGAGCCCCAGGCCCGAGCGCCGCGCCACGGACAGGTAGGAGGAGACCTCCGCGCAGTGCACCCAGAGCAGCAGCTCCGGGTCGTCCACCCGGCGGACCCGGCCGGTGCCGGGGTCGTCGAAGCGCAGCCGCCGGTGGATCCCCCGGACGCGGCGGCCGATCTCGTCGGCCTCGGCGGGACTGCCGAAGGTGACCCTGCCCACGAAGTCCGCCGTACGCCGGAGCCTCCCGAACGGGTCCCGCCGGAAGTCGGAGTTCTGCCAGACCCCGCGCATCGCGAGCGGGTGCAGGGCCTGGAGCATGAGGCCGCCGACCCCGCCGATCCACATGGAGCGGTCGATGTGCACCAGCCACGTCGCGGTGTGCGGTGGCTGGACGACGATCTTCCCGATGTCCTCGATGCTGGCCATGGTCGGCACATGGTGACACGGCGTCCAGCGGCCCGTCCAACAAGACCGGGCCCCCGGCCGGTCAGCTCCTCAGGCGGCTCTCGGCGGCGTTCCAGAAGCGGATGAGGGCGGCGGCCGTGGTCTCGGGGGCCTCCACCGCGGGGGAGTGGGCAGAGCCGGGGACGACCACGCAGTCGGCGTCCAGGCGGCGGGCCATCTCCGACTGCATGCGGGGCGGCCAGCCGTCGTCGTGCTCGCCGTACAGGACCAGGGTGTCGATCCCGACCTGGGTGAGCTCGTCGCACCGGTCGGGCGCGGAGAGCACCTCCTCGGTCATCGTGAGCATGCCGACGGGCGAGTTGGCGAACAGCCGCTTGCGCAGGAAGGCGATGATCTCGTCGGACACCCCCGAGGCCAGGGCCTCGGGCTCCATCCGGGTGTGCCACAGGTGCTCCAGGCCGACGCCGGGCAGCTCCGAGATCATGAAGCGGCCCGCGCGCTCGCGGGGCCCGACGATCGCGGCGGGCCCGGAGCTCATGAGCGTGTAGGACACGAACCGGGTGCGGCCGTCGATGACCGCCTCCCGGGTGACCAGGCCGCCGAACGAGTGGCCGACCAGGTGGATCGGGCCGCCGTGGCCGATCACCTGGGCCAGGACGTCGACGTCGTTGCCGAGCGCCGCGCAGGTGTAGGCGCTCCTGTCGTCAGGGCCGTTCGTCTCGAACTGGCCGCGCATGTCGACCGCGACGACCTGACGGCCCGACTGCGCGAGCGTCTGCAGGACCGCGATGAAGTCTTCCTTGCTGCCGGTCAGGCCGGGAACGAGCAGGGCGGGCCACCGCTCGGGGATGCCGCTGACGGGCAGGGCCTCCAGTACGGCGAAGGCGCCCACCGCCGTCTCGATCTGACGAGAGCGGACGCCAGGAGGCAGGGTCAGAAAACGCGGCGTACTCACGTGGCCCCACGATACCTCTCTTGGTGACATCGCTCCGTGCGTCCGGAAGGGGCCGGGAGCGTGAAAAAGGGGCGCCACCGGCAAGGTCGCGCCCCTTCACATGGTGACACTTCTAGTTGGGGCGACGCGTTCCCCGCTGTTGCTGGCCGCTGCGCGCCGGGGGGCGACGGCGGCTCTGCACGCGTTCCGAGGCCGCCGAGGGGGCGATCTCGTCGTCCTCCGACGCCAGGTCGGGCGACTTGAAGATCACCGAGAACGGGCTCGGAGGAATGATCTTCTCGGGCTGCGGCCGGGGCCTGGGGGCCTCCGCCACGGGCTCGTCGTCCCAGCGCTCTGCCATGGTGTCGTCGTCCTCTCCGGGATCCGTGAACTCCGCCACCCGCTCCTCGGCCCACGACGGAGCCGAGGGGGCCTCCGCGACCGCCGGGGTCACCGGGGTCACCTGGACGTCCGCCTGCTGCTCGCGCCTGCCGCGGCGCTGCCGGCGAACCGGCTCCTCCGCCACGGGCTCGGCGTGCGCCGGGACAGCCTGTGCCGCCGGGGCCACCGGGGTCTCCGGTGCCTCCGCCGTGCCGACGAGGCTCACCTCGGGATTCAGACCCGCCTTGCGAGCCCGTCCCCTGCGGGGCGCGGTCTCGGCGGACTGCTCGTCACGGACGTCCCTGCGGGCTGCCATGTCGGGCTCCACCTCGGCGATCTCGACGACAGGGGGCTGAACCTCCTCGGCCACGACCGGCGCGGGGGTCTCCTCGCCGGTACGGCCTCCGCGGGTGCGGCGGCGCTCGCGGGACGTGCGCGCGGGGCGCTCACGGCGCTCCTCGCGGTCGTCGTCGCGTCCCCTGCGGGAGTCGTCCTCGCGCCCCTTGCGCGGGGAGCGGGACCGGATGCGGCCCGTCTCGCCGAGATCCTCGACCTCCTCGGCGGCCAGGCCCGCCCGGGAGCGGTTGGCGCGCGGCAGCACGCCCTTGGTGCCCTCGGGGATGCCCAGGTCGCTGAAGACGTGCGGGGAGGTCGAGTAGGTCTCGACCGGCTCGGGGAAGGGGAGCGAGAGCGCGTTGTTGATGACCTTCCAGCGAGTGAGGTCCTCCCACTCGACGAAGGTCACCGCGACGCCTGTCTTGCCGGCCCGGCCGGTGCGGCCGATCCGGTGGACGTACGCCTTCTCGTCCTGCGGGCAGTCGTAGTTGACGACGTGGGTGACGTCGTCGACGTCGATGCCGCGCGCCGCGACGTCGGTCGCGACCAGCACGTCGATCTTGCCGTTGCGGAAGGCCCGCAGGGCCTGCTCGCGCTGGCCCTGGCCGAGGTCGCCGTGCACGGCCGCGGCGGCGAAGCCGCGCTCCTTGAGCTGCTCGACGACCATGTCGCAGGCGCGCTTGGTCTCACAGAAGATCATCGTGAGCCCGCGGCCCTCGCACTGCAGCAGGCGGCCGACGATCTCGATCTTGTCCATCCGGTGCGTGCGCCAGACGAACTGCGTCGTCTGCGGGGTCGCCTCGGCCTCGATGTCGTTGTTCTCGGCCCGTACGTGGGTGGGACGGGTGAGGTAACGCCTGGACAGGGCGACGATCTCGCCCGGCAGGGTCGCGGAGAACAGCATCGTCTGCCGCTCCGCGGGGATGAGCTTGATGATGCGCTCGATGTCGGGCAGGAAGCCCAGGTCGAGCATCCGGTCGGCCTCGTCCAGGACGAGCGTGCCGATCTGGCTGAGGTCGAGGTGCTTCTGCTTGACCAGGTCGAGCAGGCGGCCCGGGGTGCCGACGATGACGTCGACGCCCTGCTTGAGCGCCTCGATCTGGGGTTCGTAGGCGCGCCCGCCGTACACGGTGAGGATCCGCGAGCCGAGCTTGCCGGCCGCCGTCACGAGGTCCTCGGTGACCTGGACGGCGAGCTCGCGGGTCGGCACGACGACCAGCCCGCGGGGCTTCTTGCGGTTCTTCCTCGGCTTGCCGACACGTTGCAGCATCGCCACGCCGAAGGCGTAGGTCTTGCCGGTGCCGGTGCGCGCCTGGCCGATGATGTCCTGGCCGTTGAGGGCCAGGGGGAGTGCCATTTCCTGGATCGGGAACGGCGCGATGATGCCCTCGGTCTCAAGGGCATCGGCGATCTCTGGGGTGACTCCGAGGTCTCGGAACGTCGTCAGCTTGGCCTGCCTAAATCTCCGTTGAAGGCAGGCCTGCCGGGACCACGGGCAGAAAACGTGTTCCCCGTGCCGGGTCCTCGCGGAAGGTCCAGCCCTCTCATGTCATCAGCGACCGCTGCGGCGTCACGCCGACTTTTGGGGGCGTCCGGGAGTGGATATCCCGGATTAACACGGTGCGGTCGCACTTTCACAGAGCAGTGTACTCGATACCACAACGGAGAACCGATTTCTTCGTATTCCCGGTGAATCGTGAGGTCGCTGAGCTCGTAGGCTGCGTCCATGAGCGATTCCCCTCCCGGTGTCTCCGACCTGCTCGGCGTCCTCGCCTACGCCGAGCTGACCGCGTTCCTCAGACTCGCCGAGGACGCCACCCGGTACGCCCCCTCACTGACCGATCAGGCGGCCCTCGGCGGCCTCGCGGCGGCCGAGTACGCGCACTTCGAGTTGCTCCGCGACCGGCTCTCCTCCCTCGGGGTGGATCCCGAGAAGGCGATGGAGCCGTTCACCGGGCCGCTGGACGACTGGCACGCCCTCACCTTCCCCGGGGACTGGCTGGAGGCTCTCGTCAAGGCGTACGTCGGCACGGGGATCGCGCTCGACTTCTACCGCGAGGCGGCCATCGGCGTGGACGACGAGACGCGGAACCTCGTCGACGAGGTCCTCGCGGACGAGGGGCGGTCGCAGTTCGCCGTCGAGAGGGTCCGCGCGGCGCTCCAGGAGGACCCCAAGCAGGGCGGGCGGCTGGCGCTGTGGGCCAGGCGCCTGGTGGGGGAGGCGCTGAGCCAGGGGCAGCACGTGGCCGCCGCCAGGCCCGAGCTCGCGGCCCTGCTGGTGGAGGCGGCGGGGGAGGACATCGGCCGGATGTTCGCCCGGCTGACCGAGGCGCACGGCCGGCGGATGGCCGCCCTCGGGCTGACCCCGGGTCCCTAGCGGCCCTTCACCTTTGGCGCGAACGCCGGAGCACCGCGGACGAATCCGGTAGCGTGCGGGACATGAGGGCCTCGCGCCGCTATGGCAGTTCCTTGACGAGATGTGGGCCGAACCGCTGGACTTCGCGTCCCGTGCTGCGCAGAGGGGGCGCGGGCTGCCCGGCGATCAGCCGGGGGCGGGAGCATCTCCGCCGCGTCAGACGCCCGCGCTGCTGCGGGCTCGACGAGCGGGACGAGTGCTCGGGCACCTGAGGGACGGGCGCTCCCGGGGCGGGGATCCCCGCCCGGTGTTCCCGTCACGGTGTTCGTGAGTCCAGTAGTCCCGAGGCCGCCGCTCCTCCCGGCCGGTCCCGGACCGGGGTCTCCTCCGGCCGTTCCCGAGCCGGTGCCCCTTCCGGCCGGCGGGGCGCGCCCGCACCGGATCCGCGGACCGCGCCATGTCGCGAAGGGCGACCTGGCGCGAGTCCGGAATCCGTCAGAGCGTGCCGCCGAAGCCGACGGGGCGCGCCTCCTCCTCGCCGATCTCGATGAAGCCGAGTGAGGCGACCGGGACGATGATCTTCCGGCCGTTCACGTCGGTGATGGTGAAGACACCGTTGCCGGACGCGAGGGCGGCGTTGAGCTCGCTCTCGACCTGCTCGGCCGTGAGGTCGGTCTCCACTACGAGTTCACGGTGTACGGAACGTACGCCGATCTTGATTTCCATCGTGCTCCCTTTCGATGAGGGTTGCTCGTCCCATGGTCGCCCCATCGGGGATCCGACGCGCCGGTTGATCGCGGGAAGCGAACAGCCCGGCCGGGAGGCCTGAGGATTCCCGGACGCGGGTGAGGTGCGGGGAGACCGGCCCGCCGGGGGGCGGGGTGCCCGGGGGCTCAGTGGTCGGCGACGGTGCGGGGGAAGCCGGAGATGCCGCGCCACGACAGGCGGGCGATGAGCTGGGTGGCCGCGTCCTTGGGGATGGAGCCGTTGCTGCTGATCCAGTAACGGGCGCTGACCTCGGCCATGCCGACGAGCCCGACGCCGAGCAGGCGCGCCTCGTCGCTGGAGCAGCCGGTGTCCTCCTGGATGACCTGGCTGATCATCTCGGCGCTCTCGCGGAGGTTGCGCTCCATGCGCTGGCGGACCGGGGCGACGTTGCGGAGGTCCGACTCGAACACGAGCCGGAACGCCTCGCCCTGGCTGGAGACGAAGTCGAAGAAGGCGCCGATCGCGGCCTGGACGCGCTGCTTGTTGTCCGTGGTGGAGGCGAGGGCGTCGCGACAGCGGGCGATCATGTCGTCCACGTGCAGGTCGAGCAGGGCGAGATACAGCTCCTGCTTGCCGGGGAAGTGCTGGTAGAGGACCGGCTTGCTCACCCCTGCCCGCTCGGCGATCTCGTCCATCGCGGCCGCGTGGTAGCCGTTCTCCACGAACACCTCCTGCGCCGCGCTGAGCAGCTGGCGGCGGCGGGCCGTCCGGGGCAGCCGGGTGCCCCGGGGCTTGGCGTCCGGGGTAGCGGTCACGTGGTCTCCTCGTGTGAAGCTCCTGGCGTCTGTGGCCATCCTACGCGTGGGTAACCCGGGTCAGCGATAATCGTCCTCGTCGAGCTCGACGGTGCGCCGCTGCTCGAAGGCGTCCGCGGGATCGGCCTCCAGGGGGATGGAATCGGGCCACTCCGACCCCTCCTCGCGAGCCGTGCGGCTCTGCTCGGCGGCGTCGGCGGGGTCGACCTCGATCGGAAGGTCGACGGGCGCGTCGGAGCCGTTCTCGCGCACCGGCCGGTGTTGCTCGGCGGCGTCGGCCTCGGGCGTCTCGACGGAGAGCTCCTCGGGAAGGTCGGCAACCGCTTCCCCGTACGATCTGTCGCCGCGCGCGTTCATATGTCTGACATCCCCTGTCGTCATCCGGGCTTCGGCACGTTCCCTCTCCTCACCCGGTTCCTGCAAACGTCGGACATCGCCCAGCGTACGACCTGGGGTGCCGCGCGCCGAGAAAGACGCGGCATCGGATTGCCCATGGCGGCGCCTGCCTCGTTGACGGTCTTTCACGGCTGTCCGGCGATATTTGCGAACGTGAGTGCGATGGGTGGAGCGCCGAGTGGGTGCTCGGCGGGAAGGGCCGCGCCGAGTGGATCGAGGGGGCCGTGTTGTTCGGGGCGTGAGGAAGGCGAGGGGGCAGAGAGAGCAGAGGGAGCAGGGGGCTGGTTCGAGGGAGGCGACGGGTCCGAGGGGGCGGGGCCGGGCGGTGTCGTGGTGGGCGGGGGATTCCGCGCCGGGCGCCGGGACCTCCCGGATATCGGGACCCCTCGAATTTCAAGGCTTTGTGAATATCGGGATCTCCCGGATATAGGGACGTCCTGGATATCGGGATCTCCCGGATATGACAGAGCGGGGGCTCCGCGGTCGGAAAACCGCGGAGCCCCCGCCTGTGATTCGTGAGAAATGAGAACTCGCACTGTATCGAGATTCGGAATCCCGGGAAATGTCTTCCCGGCCTTCCGTGCTCACCGTCCGGATCGGTGTTCTTCCGTGGAAGAACGCGATCCTGGTGAATACGGGATTCCTACCCCTCCGTCACGGTTCCGGAGCCGCTGTGAAACGCGGTTCCAGCCGTTGTCGGCCTCGTGTTCCGATCCCGTGTCGAGCGTGGATCAGGACGACGTGGCTGCGGTGCCCGTGCCCGGAACGACCGGAGGCGGAGGCGGAGTCGAAGTGGTGTCCCCGAGCGGCACGAGGCGGTCGGAGCGGGTCCTGTTGTCCAGGCGGTTGCGGTTGCAGTTGTCCTGGTTGAGCGTCAGCCTGAAGCGGTGGTGACTACGACGGTAGTGACGGTCACGGCCGCAGCAGCCGCCGCCGCCCCAGGTCGTGAAGGTGCCGGCGGTGACCGCGGTGGTCATCGCGTTGGCGCTCGTGATGGTGGTCGCCGCGCCCATGGCGACGACTCCGCCGGCCAGTGCCGTGCTGATCGCGAGCCCTGCGAGAACACTCTTGAACTCGGGCATTGCGTTTCCCCCTTGAAAGGATCGATTTACCAATTTTTGGCATTTCCGTATGAGCCGGAAATTGCCAGAGATGGCTAGAGATGGCCGGTGATGAGCCATCCCTGGTTGTCATAGTTTCCTCGTATGTCTGCCGACAAACAGAGATCGAAGGCTTTTACCCTACTCTTAGCTATTTATCGTCGACGTTGGATGCTTATTGATGGCTTTAAAGTGAAATGTATTTAATGTCGGATTTGTTCTTCTGGGACGCGGGAGGGCCGGTGTCGCCGGGAGGTGGGCCGGTGTCACTCCCGTGCGCCGTTCCCGTGTGCCGCGCGGTGTCGCCGCGATGTCCCCGGCCCCGGGGCCGGGACCTCCCGGAAGGGGGACCGGCCCCTCGCGGGAGCGGATCCGTCGCCGCGCTTCGGCGTCGAGGCCGTACTCCGGTCCGGAGGTGGATCGCCCTCGGGGGCGTCGGAAATGGGAGATAACAGACGAAAGCCCCGCGATTCGGAAACCGCGGGGCCTCGCCTGTGATCTCGTGAAATGAACAACTCGCACTATGTCGAGGGTCAGGGGCCCGGGGATCTCTCCTCAGGTTCCCGCCGTCGCCGTTCGACCGGTGTTTCCGGATGAGAAGCCCGGTCGCGGTGGACGCGAGGGTCCTGTCCCTCCGTCACGGTTTCGAAGCCGCGGACGATCGCGGATCCGGCCGTGAATGAGCTTGTCCTCTTGACCGTGCCGCGCCCCGGCCGGGGTGTGCGGCCTCGGCCCGATGACTAGCCGGCGGCGCCGGCTCCGCCGAAGAGCGGGACGATGCGGTCGGTACGGCTGTCGTTGATCAGCTCGTTGTCGTTGTTGTTGTGGTTGTTGATGATCAGCCTGAAGCGCTTGCGGCTGTGGTGACGGTGGCAGCTGCCGCCGCCGCAGCAGCAGCGACGCCCACCGTAGCCGCCGCCACCGCAGGTCTGGAAGGCCGCGGCGGTGACCGTGGTGGTCATCGCGTTGGCGCTCATGACAGTGGTCGCCGCGCCCATGGTGACGACTCCGCCGGCCAGTGCCGTGCTGACCGCGAGCCCTGCGAGGACACTCTTGAACTTGGGCATTGCGTTTCCCCCTTGAAAGGACTAATTATCCCTGTTTTCGACATTTTCCGTATAAAACGAAAAACGTCAGGGATAGCCGGTGATGAGCCATCCCTGGTTGTCATAGTTTCCTCACATGTCTGCTGACAAACGGACATCGAAGGCTTTTGCACTCCTCTTAGCTATTTATCGTCGATGTTGGATGCCTATTGGTCGTTTTGAAATGAAATGTATTTAATGTCGGATTTGTTCTTTGAGAACGGGAGGAAGGCGCGGGACGCCGCCGGACGGTGAGCCGGTGCCGCCCTCGCGTACCGGAGCCGGGGTGGTGGGGGCGGGACGGAGCGGGAACTCGGGGAGGGGGCGGAGTGCGGGGCGGCGGCGGGAAAGGCGGTGCGCGGGAAGCCCCGGGGACGCGCGAAGGCCCCGCGGTCCGGAAACCGCGGGGCCTCGCCTGTGACTTCGTGAAATGAGAACTCGCACTGTGTCGAGGGTCAGGGTCCTGGGGATCTCTCCTCAAGTTTCCGCTGTCGCTGTTTGGCCGGTTTCTCTGGGTGAGAAGCGCCGTCGCGGCGAATGCGGGGGTCCTGTCCCTCCGTCACGGTTTCGAGACCGCGGGAAATCGCGGGTCGAGCCGTGAGTGGTTCCGTCCTCTGACGGTGCCGCGTCTCGGTGGGAGCGCGCGGCCCCGGGGCCGGTGACTACTCGTCGTCGCCGCCGAGGGTCAGGGGCCGGAGACGGTCGCTGCGGTTGTCGTTGCGCAGGTAGTTGTCGTTGTTGTTGTGGTTGTTGATGATCAGCCTGAAGCGGTGGTGGCTACGGCGGTGGTGACGGTGGCCGCCGCAGCAGCGACCGCAGCCGCGCCGCCAGCCGCAGCCGCCACCCCACGTCGGGTAGGCGGCGGTGGTGATCGCGGTGGTCATCGCGCTGGCGCTCGTGACGGTGGTCGCCGCGCCCATGGCGACGGCTCCACCGGTCAGTGCCGTGCTGATCGCGAGCCCTGCGATGACACTCTTGAACTTGGGCATGCGTTTCCCCTTTGAAATGATCGGTTACCCCGATTTCCGACATATTCCGCATGAGCCGGAATTGTCAGGGACGGCCGGTGATGAGCCATCCCTGCTTGTCATGATTTCCACCCATGTCTGGCGAGAAACGAGAATCAGGGGGTTTTACTCTGTTCTTATCCATTTATGGCATGTGTTCAACTCTTATTAGTTATTTTGAAATGAAATGTCTCTAATGTCGTATTTGTTCACCGAGGGTGAGAGGGGTCCGGCCGCCGAGTGGCGCCCGGCGTCTGCGGGCGGTCCTGCGAACGCCATCGAGCTGATGGCGATAAATCGTGTGATAAAAGACATCTGGCGAAAAGGGCCTTATGTGTCTTTTGTGGCCCCCGGAGGCTGTCGCCCGGCATGTCGCGAGCCGAACTATCGTGGAAGGGCAGCGGAACGACGGGAGGACGCGCGGTGAGCAACCCAATCCCCATCTGGCCGGGCGAGATGATCGACCTCGGCGAGCAGCGGGTCCACGTGCGGTCGACGCCGCGAGGGCCCTCCGAGACCGCCGTCTACGTGCACGGTCTCGCGGGCTCCGCGACCAACTGGACCGACCTGATGAGCGAGCTGTCCGGAGTGGTGACGGGGTACGCCCTCGACCTGCCCGGCGCCGGATACTCCCCGGAGCCGCCCGGCGGCGACTACTCCGTCGACGCCCACGCCCGGACCGTCACCGCCCTGATCGAGCGGGTCTCCGACACCCCCGTGCACCTGTTCGGCAACTCCCTGGGCGGCGCCGTCTCGGTGCGGGTCGCCGCCACCCGCCCCGACCTGGTCCGGTCGCTGACCCTGATCTCCCCGGCCCTGCCCGACCTCCTGCCCCGGTACGGCCCGGCCCGGGTGGCGCTGTCCACCGTGCCCCACATCGGCGAGTGGGCCGCGAGCCGGCTCACCCTCGTGCCCGCCGAGCGCAGGCTCGGCGCCACGATGGCCATGTGTTACGCCGACATCGGGCGGATCCACCCGCAACGGCTCAAGGAGGCGGCCGAGGAGCTGCGCCGCAGGGACGGCCTGCCGTACGCGGTGGAGGCCCTGATCAACTCGGCCCGGGGCATCGTCGCCGAGTACTTCAGGCGCGGGGAGACGAACCTGTGGCGGCAGGCGGCCACGGTGACCGCGCCCACGCTGGTCATCCACGGCCGCCACGACCGCCTCGTCAACCCCCGGATGGCCGCCCGCGCCGTCCGGACGTTCCCGCGCGTGCGGCTGATGCTGCTGCCCGACGCCGGGCACGTGGCCCAGATGGAGTTCCCCGAGCGGGTGGCCCGCGAGGCCGGGCTCCTGATCGCCGAGACGGTCCTCGCGCCGGTTGGGGAATGACGGGGGCACCGGGTTAGGTTGTGAGTGGAGCGTGCTGCGCCAGCCGCATCAAGGACCCCTGAAACGGGAGCAGAACTGTGTCGTTGCCACCGCTGGTAAAGCCGGCAGCCGAGCTGACCGTCGACGAGGTGCGCCGTTACTCGCGCCACCTGATCATCCCGGACGTCGGCATGGCCGGGCAGAAGCGCCTGAAGAACGCCAAGGTGCTCTGTGTGGGCGCCGGAGGCCTGGGCTCCCCCGCGCTGCTCTACCTCGCGGCCGCGGGAGTGGGCACGCTCGGCGTCATCGACTTCGACGTGGTCGACGAGTCCAACCTGCAGCGGCAGGTCATCCACGGCCAGTCCGACGTCGGCCGCCCCAAGGCCGAGAGCGCCGCCGACAGCGTCAAGGAGATCAACCCGCTGGTCAAGGTAGTCGTCCACAACGAGGCGCTCACCACCGACAACGTGATGGAGATCTTCGCCGCCTACGACCTGATCGTCGACGGCACCGACAACTTCGCCACCCGCTACATGGTCAACGACGCGGCCGTCCTCCTCGGCAAGCCGTACGTCTGGGGTTCGATCTACCGCTTCGACGGCCAGGCCAGCGTCTTCTGGGCCGAGCACGGCCCCTGCTACCGCTGCCTGTACCCCGAGCCCCCGCCGCCCGGCATGGTCCCCTCCTGCGCCGAGGGCGGCGTGCTCGGCGTGCTGTGCGCGTCGATCGGCTCCATCCAGGTGAACGAGGCGATCAAGCTTCTCGCGGGCATCGGCGAGCCGCTGGTCGGCCGTCTGATGATCTACGACGCCCTGGAGATGAACTACCGCTCCGTCAAGGTCCGCAGGGACCCCGAGTGCGTGCTCTGCGGCAAGAACCCGACGGTCACCCAGCTGCTCGACGACTACGAGGCGTTCTGCGGCGCGGTCTCCGAGGAGGCCCAGGAGGCCGCCTCCGGCTCCACGATCACCGCCGCCGAGCTCAAGTCCTGGCAGGACAAGGGCGAGAACATCTACGTGATCGACGTCCGCGAGCCGAACGAGTACGAGATCGTGTCCATCCCCGGCGCCGTGCTCATCCCCAAGGGCGAGTTCCTCAACGGCTCGGCGCTGGAGAAGCTGCCGCAGGACAAGAAGATCGTCCTGCACTGCAAGTCCGGTGCCCGCTCCGCCGAGGTCCTCGCGGTCGTCAAGAACGCCGGCTTCTCCGACGCCGTCCACGTGGGCGGCGGCGTGCTCAGCTGGATCAAGACGGTCGACCCGAGCCTGCCCGCCTACTAGCCCGCCCGCCTACCAGAAGGCCCGGAGGCCCCGCGTGACCCGCGCTCCGCGGAGCACCCGCTCCGCGGGGCGTTCGCTGTGCGGGGCGTTCGCTGTGCGGGCCGTGCGGGGCCGTACGGAAAGGCCCGGCGGGGTTCCGCCGAGGTCACCAAGCGCTCTCCACACCGACGGATCTGGACGGAACGGCGGATGACACCCGCCGTACCGCATTAAGGTCGGGGACGTGAATGAAGTCCCACGTCAGCGGCGGCGTCCATGGCCGACGCTGGTCGTGGCTTCCGCACTGACGCTGCTCTGCGCGATCGTGGCCGGGGTGGCGAGCAGCGCCGCGGCGACGGAGCTCACCCGGGGACCGACCCAGGCGGAGCTCGACCGGGCCGCCCTCGACGAGGTGGCCAGGCGCTGGCAGGCCTGGCCCGCCGGGCGCGTCTTCCCCGCGACCGTCCCCTACGCCGCCGAGCAGGGCGGCGAGGAGAGGGCCCGCCGGGTGGGCATCTCGCCGGAGACCCGCTGCGACGGCGCGGTCGACGCCGGGCTGCGCAAGGCGCTGCGGCGGGCGGGCTGCCTGGGCGTCCTGCGGGCCACCTACATCGACGCGCTCCAGGGGATCGTGGTCACCGTCGGCGTCGCGGCCTTCGCGGACGAGCTCGGCGCCACCAGGGCGAAGGCGGCGCTGCCCAGGGGCGGCGGTCCTTCGCCCGGCCTGAGGGCGCTCGCCTTCCGGGGCACCGTCACCGACCGGTTCGTCTCCGCCGGGCGCCAGGCGGGCCTCGTCCGGCAGGCGGGCCCGTACGTGGTGATGGCCACGGCCGGCCAGACCGACGGCCGGCCCGCCAGGGCGGTCGGCGCGCAGCGGCCGACCCTGTTCGCGTTCACCGGGGACATCGCCGACCGCATCCTCGCCGACCTGTCCATGCCCGCCCGCCCCGACTGCGTCTCCACGGAGTGGCGATGCTGACCACGCGGAGACGTCTCCCCACCGTCGCGGCGGGGAGCCGGGTGACACCGAGGGCGTTGTGGAACGTTCTGATGCGGACGGTGCCGGTGGTGCTGGCGGCGGCGGTGGTGCCGGTGATCCTGGCCCCGGTCCCGGCCGCGCGGGCCGACGACGTGAGGGACAGCCAGCGGGAGGTGCTGCGGACCCTCGGCCTGCCCGCCGCCTGGCGGATCTCCGAGGGCCGGGGCGTGACCGTGGCCGTGCTCGACTCCGGGGTGGACCGCGACCACCGCGACCTGGCCGGCTCGGTGACCGAGGGCAGGGACTTCACGGCCGGGGCCAACCCGCCCGGGGTGAGCCCTCTGAGGCTGCACGGCACGTACATGGCGTCGCTGATCGCCGGGCACGGGCACGGGCCGGGCGGGGCCGACGGGGTGATCGGCGTCGCGCCGCGCGCGAGGGTGCTGTCGGTACGGGTCATCCTGGAGGACGAGGAGCCGGGCTTCCGGGAGTTCAACACCGCAGAGCGCTACGAGAACGTGGTGGCCAGGGGCATCAGGCACGCGGTGGACCGGGGCGCCGACGTGATCAACATGTCGATCTCCAAGGAGCTGGCGACGAGGGAGGAACGGTCGGCGATCCGCTACGCGATCTCCAAGGGAGTGGTGCTCGTCGCGGCGGCGGGCAACGAGGGCGCCGAGGAGCCCGACGCCGGCGGCAACGCCCCCTACTCCTACCCGGCGGCCTTCCCCGGGGTGGTCTCGGTCGCCGCGACGGACCGCGGGCTGCGCCGGGCCTCGTTCTCCAACCGCAACCCCTCGGTCCTGGTGGCCGCGCCGGGGGTGGACATCCTCGGCGCCGGTCCGGGGGACGAGTACTGGGTCGGCCGGGGCACCTCGCAGGCGACGGCACTGGTCTCGGGGGTCGCCGCCCTCATTAAGAGCAAATATCCGAAAATGTCGCCCGTGCTGGTCGTGCAGGCGATCACCGAGGGAGCCACCCGGCGGCCCGTCGGCGGCTACGACACCGGTACGGGCTTCGGCGTCGTCAACGCGACCCGGGCCCTCACCGCCGCCGCGAGGATCTCCCGGCACACCCTCACCGCCGAGGGGGCCGGGGGCGCCGGGGGGCACGACCCCGCCCGCCCGCTGGGCCTCGTGGCCGAGCCGGTCCGGGTCGTGCACCGTGACCGGGACCGGATCACCCTGTACGGCGGCGTGGCCGTGGCCGCCGGGCTCGGCGCGGTCGTCTCCCTGATCGCGCTCGCCGTGTTCGTCGGCCGTACCCGCTCCTCGGAGACCTTCGAGGAACCCGCACCGGATCCGCTCACGCCCTCCTGGCCGTGAGCACCCGCCCGGCCGTGAGCACCCGACGGCGCCGGGCGGGCTCCCCGGGCGGTCCCCGGGGGTCGGGCCGGACCCGGCGCGGCGCCGGACGGGCTCCCCGGGCGGCACCCGGGGGTCGGGCCGGACCCGCCGTGGCGGCGCCGGGCGGACTCCGCCGCCAGGCGCTCTCCGGGGCGCGGCCACGGAGAGTGCCGCGAAAATACCCGCCGCCGATAGGGCGGAGGGGTCCTTCGACGTAGCATCGGAGTATGTCGCAGCAAGGGCGGTCCCGGGAGCCGGAGAGGCCTCTGGGAACCCCCGCCCCCCGCGCTCGCGGTGGCTGGCCGCCGTCAGGCTCCCGGGTGGGCGGCATCGGCGGTGCCGGAGGCGACCGGGTCCGCCGGGCCCGGCGGGCGCCCGCGCCGGGCGCCTCCACCGGGCGGTCCCGCGTTCGGGCCTGGCCGGCGGCGGGCCGCGACCGCGCGGCGGTCAGACGAGCCGAGCTGGCGACCCTGGAGCAGGGCATCCGCTTCCGCACGATCTTCCTGATCCTGATGGGCACGATCCTCGCCATCGCCGCCACCAACGTGCTGACCGGCACGGTCGGGCTGGTGCGCGAGACGAGCTCGCGCCCGCTGACCGCCGCCGAGCAGGACCGCTACATCCAGGACGACATCGCCAGGCGCTGGCACACCTGGACCGCCGACCTGGTCTTCCCCGTCGAGCTGCAGTACATCGGCCTCGGCAGGGTCCAGCAGTACGCCCGCAGGGTCGGGCTCGCCCCCGAGGTGGCCTGCGCGGCGGGCACGGACGCGCCGGTGGGTTCGGTGCTCTCCGAGTACGGCTGCCGCACCCTGCTGCGGGCCACCTACGTCGACCAGACGTCCTCGTTCGCCTTCACCGTGGGCATCGCCGTGCTCGACGACGAGGAGCGGCGGATCGCCGCCTCCGCGCAGCTGGCCGTGGACGACCGGGTGGGGGTGCGCCCCGTGGCCTTCCCGGGCACGGCGACCGAGCTCTTCGGGGCCGCGCAACGACAGCGCAACGCCTGGGTGGGCGTCGGCCCCTACATCGTCTTCTCCACCGCCGGCTACACCGACGGCCGCACCCGCCAGGCGGTCGCCCCCGAGGAGATCCTGCACAGCGAGCTGTGGCCCGCGGCCCAGGCGGTCGCGGGGCGCATCGCCCGCGCTCTCGGCGACGAGCCCAGCGCCGTGCCCCAGTGCACCCAGGGGAACGTGTGCTGAGGCGGCGTCTCTGGGCGGCGGGAGCGCTGGTCGCGTTCTCGGTGGCGGGCCCGGTCCCGGTCGCCGCCCCGGCGACGGCCACCTCGGCGCTCGCCGAAGCGGCGTCGTCCGTGTCGTCCGTGTCGTCCGTGTCGTCCGCGTCCTCCGGGACGGTCGCGTCGTCGACGCCGACGCCCGAGCCGGTGCCCTCGGAGTCCGCCCCGCCCGAGCCGGCCCCGCCCGAGTCCGCGCCGCCAGAGTCCGCGCCGCCCGAGCTTGCCCCGCCCGCGACGGCTCCCGAGGGGGCCGCGGACGTCCGCGAGGACCAGCGCTGGGTGCTGGAGATGCTCAACACCGAGGAGGCGTGGAAGGTCACCAAGGGGTCGGGCGTCATCGTGGCGCTCGTCGACAGCGGGGTGGACGACCAGGTCGCCGAGCTGCGGGGGCGGGTGATCTCCGGGCCGGACATGGGGTCGATCAGGTTCGACAGGGACACCCCGGACGCCGGGCGGCACGGCACCGCGATGGCCTCGCTCATCGCCGGGGCGGGCAGGGGGGAGGAAGGCCTTCTCGGGGTCGCGCCCGAGGCCAGGATCCTCTCGCTGCCGCTGATCGTCGAGGAGCGGCCCGAGGACGGGACCGCCCTGCCCGAGGAGGACCTGCGCTCGCGCGACGACAGCCCGCTGGCCCGCGCGATCCGCTACGCCGCCGACCACGGGGCCAAGGTCGTCAGCATGTCGCTGGGCGCTTACGGGCCGCACCGGAGCGAGCGGGAGGCGGTCTCCTACGCGCTGTCCAAGGGCGTGGTGCTCGTCGCCGCCGTGGGCAACGACGGCGACTCCCAGTACGCCATGGACAACGCCACCTCCTTCTGGAACTTCCCCGCCGGATACTCCGGGGTCATCGGGGTGGGCGCGGTGGACGACCTGGGCAAGCCCGCGGTGTTCAGCAGCGACAACCTGTCGGTCCTGGTCTCGGCGCCGGGCGTCGACGTGCCGGTGGTCGTTCCCGGCGGGAAGTACGGGTCCTCGGAGGGGACGAGCTCGGCGACCGCACTGGTGGCCGGGGTCGCCGCCCTCATAAAAGCAAAATATCCCGATATATCGCCCCAAATGGTGTCGCAGGCGCTCACCTCCACGGCGACGGCGGGTCCCGCCAACGGCTACGACGACCACATCGGGTTCGGCGTCGTCGACGCTGCGGCCGCCCTGGCCAAGGCGGGCCGGCTGATGGCCGGCACGGCGGCGGTCCCGGTGCCCGACGGCAAGCGCTTCGGCGACGGCACCCTGCCCACCGAGCCCAGCAGGCCGGGCCCCGAGCCCGCGCGCCTCTGGCTGTACGGTGTGGGCCTCGCGGGCGGCCTGCTGGCGTTCGCGGCGGCCGTGGCGATGCTCAACCGGCACTCCGGCAGGGAGGGGCCGATGACGGCGGCCTTCGAGCCGGTCCGGCGCGGCAGATCGCGAAGGTAACCGTAATTCGACTGCGATTCGAACGCGTTTTGGACACCGTTCGGATGCGGTAGCCCGGATGTCTGGATTCACGCTCCGGAAAACCTGGAACGTTCGCTAGTCTCGCGCGTTATGGGGTACGAGTTGCGCGTGGAGCGCCCTGCGCCTCTCGCCTTCGCGGAGCTCGCGACTGTGCTGGGGCAGGCGGGGTTCGAGTTCAGGGGATCGCAGGAGTCGGGGGAGATCCTGGCCCGTCACGACGGAGCGGTCCATGCCATCGCGACATGGAACGGCAGCCTCTCCGGCACACCCGGATCCGACTGGCAGGTAGCCCAGCTGGCGCGCGTGTCCGCCCTCCTGGGAGCGCGGCTGGTCGGCGAGGACGGCGAGTCCTACGCGATCCGCGGCGGCCTGGTCGAGCAGCTGAACGGCTCGGCGGCCTACGAGTTCGGCAAGCTCGACGAGATCCTCTCCGCCGGACCGACCGTATGGAGTCAGTAGGCCACCCCACCCCGTACGCCGAGCGGGTGCTCGACCTGGTCGAGCGCATCCCGCCGGGGATGGTGATGTCCTACGGCGACATCGCCGAGTATCTCGGCGAGGGGGGTCCGCGCCAGGTGGGCCGCGTGATGTCCACCTGGGGCGGGGGCGTGCCCTGGTGGCGCGTCGTGCACGCCGACGGCACCCCGCCGCCCGGCCACGAGCAGCGGTGCCTGGCGAGCTGGCGCGAGGAGCGGACCCCGCTGAGGGGCGCCCGCGCCGACATGCGGGCGGCCAGATGGGACGGGAACCCGTAGATCGTACGGCGGGAGAGGGCGGCCGGCGGAAGGATTGTACGGCGGGACGGGACGGGAAACCCGGCTACATTACAAATGCCTGTAAATCCCGCAAGGCCGTAAATGACGGCGTAACCGGCTCCGCTGTGGCGCACTAACATGGCCTAGGACAGCGCTCTGTCCGAAAGGCGGTGCTTTCCCCATGGCCACCGGTGCCACTCCCGCACGATCCAGCGGCGACCCCGTCGCTGATCGTCTGCGGGCTGTCCAGGATCTCTGCGACCGGGGAGAACCCCTCGACTCGATCATGGCGGCGGTGCTGGCCGACGGGCTGAAACCGGCTGAGCGCCGCCGTTTCGACGCCGACGCGCTGGCCGGCCCCCTGGGGTCCCGGCTGGAGATCGCGGCCAAGCGGGGCGCCGCCAGGCGCCGCGAGTTCGTCACGCTCCTGAAGCCGTACGTGACCGGTGTCGACGCGAAGGTCAAGCGCGACCTGCCGGTCGCCCGCAGGCTCGCCTTCCACCTGATCGAGCATCGCGGGATCGACGAGCTCGCCGACGGCGACGCGCTGCAGAAGCTCGTGACCGCCGCGGCGGAGCCGTCCAGGCGGGTCCGCAAGAGCCTCCGCTGGTACGCGGACCTGCCGCTCCAGGACGAGCTGCCCGAGGCCCTGTACCGGCTGCGGGCGGCCGACCTCATCCCGGTGACCCAGGTCGAGGACATCTCCTGGTCGGGCGGGCGGCTGCGCGTCAGCGGCCACGCCTACCTGGCCGGGCTCTCCGTGCGAAGCCGCCGCTTCAACCGGGCGAGTGTGGTCCTGCGCGGCCCGCGCTGGCTGCCGCCGGTGCGGCTGCGCACCCGCAGGACCTTCCACCCCGAGGCGACCCACGGCGCGGAGGAGGCGGGCTGCAACTACGACTGGTCCGGTTTCACCGCCGAGATGAGCCCGTGGCCGCTGCGCTGGCGCTCGGCCGTGCGGGCCGTGGTGCGCGGGGGCAAGCGGCTGCTGCGCCGCCGCGCGACCGTGCAGGACACCACCACCTGGCGTACCGAGATCGTGATCTGGAGCCGGGGCGCCCGCGCCGACGGTCTCCTGCGTGGCCCCTCCACCGGCCGCACCGAGCGCCCGGCGGGGCTGGACCTCGGCAAGGGCTGGTGGATCCGTCCCGTCTGGACCTCCGACCGCGCCCTGCAGATCGTGCTGCAGCCCACCCGGGCCGAGCTGGTCGGCGTACGGCTGGACGACGAGCGCCTGGAGGTCGAGGTCTTCCTGCCGGGCAAGGGCGTGAGCAGGGGGCAGGCCCGCCTGGACGGCCACCGGATCGCCGCCGACTTCACCCCCGTCGAGGGCGGCACCACCGTCGTCGTGCCGCTCGCGACGGCGTCCCTGCTGCAGGAGCGCGACGGCGGCCGGCTCTGGATCGAGCCCAAGGGCGACCCGGCGGCCTCCGTCATGATCGGGAAGGCTCAGGAGAGCCGCACGGTCGTCGGCGACCGGGAGATCACCGTGCTGCGCGACCGGCGCGACCGCGTGAGCGTCTCCGCGCACCGGATCCGCCCCGTCGTCGACGCGGCGACCTGGGACGAGCGGGGCGTGCTCACCCTGGAGGGCTCCTACCCGGGCTCCGGCGAGGCCGCGCTCACCCTCAAGCACCGCACCGGGCTGATCCACGCCGTCCCCCTGGAGCGCGAGGGCTCCCGCTTCACGGTCAGGGTCGCGCCCGCCGCGATGCCCCGCTTCGGCGACACGGCCCCGCTGGGCAGCGGCACCTGGAGCATGGCGGTCCGCGACGCGGCCGGGCAGATCGTCCCGTTCCGGGTCGACCACGCCATCCTCGACGGGCTGGACGAGGACACGAAGATCCTCGACGGCCGCGAGTACCGCCTGATCTCCACCCGGTTCGACATCCCGGTGCTGTCCGTCGCCGAGCACCTCCCCGACGACGAGAAGGGCGCCGGCGGCCTGTTCGCGCTGCGCCGGCACTTCTACCCCGCCGAGCGGAGCCGCGAGCTGAACGACGCGACCGTCTACGTCGCCTACGACGGGCGGCAGTACGAGGGCAGCGTCCGCGCGGTCTACGAGGAGCGGGTGCGGCGCGGCGACGCGGGCGAGCACATCTGGATCGTCAAGGACGGCGCGTTCGTGCCTCCGGGGCCCGAGGCCCTCGGGTTCGGCACGGGCGCGGGCCCGACCGTGGTGCGCGCGGGCAGCCGCGAGCACTACGCGGCGCTGGCCCGCTCGCGCTACGTGGTGACGAACGGCTTCCTGCCGCCGTGGTTCCGCTCCCGCGAGGACCAGGTCGTCGTGCAGACCTGGCACGGCACCCCGGTCAAGCGGCTGGGCAACGACCTGCCGCACATGTCTCGCGACCCCAGGCCGCCGGCCTGGCACCGGCAGGCCGTCGAGGTGCGCGGCTGGGACCTGCTGGTCTCCCAGAGCCCCTGGGCGACCCGCGTGCTGCGCAAGGCGTTCGGCTACCAGGGCGAGGTCCTGGAGAGCGGATACCCGCGCAACGACGTGCTCGTCGCCCCCGACCGTGACGAGCTGGCCGCGGCGGTGCGCGCGCGGCTCGGCATCGCCGCGGACGCCAGGGTGGTGCTCTACGCGCCGACCTACCGCGACTACGACCGCAAGAACGCCTCGATCCGCCTGGACCTGGCCGAGGCGCACCGGGTGCTTGGTCCCGGCCACGAGTTCCTGATCCGGGGTCACTCGATGCAGGCGGCGCCGAACGTGCGCGCCGGGCTCGGGCGTGACGTCACGACATATCCGGATATCACGGATCTGCTGTTGATCACGGACGTGTTGATCACGGACTACTCGTCGGTCATGTTCGACTTCGCGGCGACCGGCAGGCCGATGCTCTTCTTCACCCACGACCTGCAGCGCTACTCGTCCAAGCGGGGCGTCTACCTCGACCTGGCCGCCGAGGCCCCCGGGCCGCTGCTGTCCACCGGGGCGGAGGTCGTCAAGGCCCTGCGGTCGCTCGACGAGGTGGTCGCCGCCCACGCCGAGAAGTACGACCTGTTCCAGCGCACCTATGCGCCCCGCGACGACGGCAAGGCGACGGCGAGGCTCGTCGACCACGTCTTCCCGACCTGACCGTCCCGGACGGTTCGATCGGCTCCGGGGGCCGTTTCCCGAGGTTTCCTGGGAACGGCCCCCGGAGCCGTCTCCGGGCTCGCTCCCGGGGCGTTTCCCGCGCGTCCCCGGCCGTCTCGTGATCCCTGCTTGTTCCCTGACCGTCTCGCGCCCCTTGAACCGGCTCCTCGTGTCGCCCGGCGTCTCGTGATCCCTCTGCTCGTTTCCTGACCGTCTCGCGCCCCTTGGCCGGTTCCCCATCGTTTCCGGGCATTCCGCGATCCCCGGCCGGTTTCCGGCGATTCCATGAGGGGCCTGCGTGGCACCCGTACCACCCGTGAACCCGCCCTGACCTCACCCTCCGGAGGCTCCCGCCCAGGTCCGCGCGGTGCTCCGGCCGCCGGATCCTCCGGAAACCGCCCCCCGCCCGTCGCATCCGGTGGAGAATCCGCCATGCCGTACCCGCCGACTCGGCACGATCATCGTCCGGGATCTGGTGGAATGGCGAGTTGTGAGTGGTCAGGACTGGCGGCTGATACGTCGTGAGGGTGCGGGGAGGGCTGTTGCCCCTGTGCTCGACGAGCACCAGCGGGCGGTGGTGGCCCATGGGAGCGGCCCGCTCCTCGTGCTCGCGGGGCCCGGCACCGGCAAGACCACCACGATCGTCGAGACCGTCGTCGACAGGATCGAGCGCCGGGGCGTCGACCCCGAGCGGGTGCTCGTCCTCACCTTCAGCCGCAAGGCCGCCGAGGAGCTGCGCGAGCGCATCACCTCCCGGATGCGCCGGACCACCCGCACCCCCCTCGCCCTCACCTTCCACAGTTACGCCTACGCGCTGCTGCGCCGCGAGGCCGTGCTCGCCGGGGGGCTGCCGCCGCGCCTGCTGACCGGTCCCGAGCAGCTCCTGGAGATCCGCCGCCTGCTTCACGGCGAGCTGGAGGACGGCGCCGAGCACTGGCCCGGCGACATGCACGAGGCGCTCAAGACGCGCGGCTTCGCCCAGGAGCTCCGCGACTTCCTGGCCCGCGCCGCCGAGCGCGGCCTCGACGGGCCCGAGCTGAGGGAGCTGGGCCGCCGCCACGGCCGTGCCGACTGGGTGGCCGCGGGAGGGTTCGCCGACCGCTACCAGGCCAGGTTCGACCTCGACCTCGAACCGGTCCTCGACTACGCGGAGCTGATCCGCGCGGCCGGTGCCCTGCTCTCCGACCCCGAGGTGCGGACCCGCGAGCGGTCGGCGTACGACGCCGTCTTCGTCGACGAGTACCAGGACACCGACCCCGCGCAGGAGTTCCTGCTGCAGCAGCTGGCGGGGGAGGGGCGCGACCTGGTCGCGGTCGGCGACCCCGACCAGTCGATCTACGGTTTCCGCGGCGCCGACGTCCGCGGGATCATGAACTTCCCCGACCGGTTCCGCGACTCCGCCGGCGCGAAGGCCCCCGTCGTCGCGCTGCGCGTCTGCCGCCGCAGCGGCCGGGACCTGCTGCGGGCCACCCGCCGCGTCACCGCCCGCCTGCCCGCCACCCCCGGCGGCGCCGCCCACCGCGACCTGCGTGCCCTGCCGGACGCCGAGCCCGGCGACGTACGGGTGCTGGTGGCCGACGGCGCCACCCAGGAGGCCGCGATCGTGGCCGACACGCTCCGCAGGGCGCACCTGCTGGACGGCGTCCCCTGGTCGCGGATGGCCGTGCTGGTGCGGTCGGCGACGCGCCAGGTGCCGCTGCTGCGCCGCGCCCTGGTCACCGCCGGGGTGCCGGTCGTGGTCGGCGGCGGCGAGGTGCCGCTGTTCCAGGAGCCGGGCGTACGGCCGCTGATCAGGCTCATCCAGGTGGCGCTGCACCCGGAGACCCTCGACGAGGGGGTCGCGGAGGAGCTGCTGACCGGGGCGCTCGGCGGCACCGACATGATCGGGGTGCGCCGCCTGCGCCGCGCCCTGCGGATCGCCGAGCACGAGGCGCTCGCCGACCCGGGCGGACACGAGGCGTTCGCGGACCCCGGCGAGCACGAGACGCCGGACGGCCCCGGCGCGCGCGACGCGGACCGCGTGGACGACGCGGACGACGTGGACGCGATCGACGTGGACGAGATGGTGGAACGCGTCGCCGAGCGCGAGAGCCCCGGCCCGCGTTCCTCGGGCGAGCTGATGGTCGCGGCGCTGAAGGACGCGCGGGAGCTGGTGAGGGTGGAGGAGCACGTCGCGAAGCCCGCCGAGCGGCTCGCCGGTCTCATCTCCGCCGCCACCGAGGCCGTACGGCAGGGCGGCACCGCCGAGGACGTGCTGTGGGCCGTCTGGCAGGCCACCGGCCTGGCCAGGAAGTGGACCGACGTCAGCCTCAGGGGCGGTGTCAGGGGCACCATGGCCGACCGCGACCTCGACGCCGTCGTGGCGCTGTTCGACCACACGGCCAGGTTCGTCGACCGGCTCCCGCACGCCGGGGTGGACGTGTTCGTCGAGGACCTGGTCGCCCAGGAGATCCCCGGCGACTCCCTCGCCGACCGGGCCCCCGACGGGGACACGGTCCGCATCCTCACCGCGCACCGGTCCAAGGGCCTGGAGTGGGACGTGGTGATCGTCGCGGGGGTCCAGGAGGGCGCCTGGCCGGACCTGCGGCTGCGCGGGTCCATCCTGAGCACCGACGACATGGTCGCCAGGGCCGAGGGCTCCGAGCACGAGAACCCGGCGGCCGTCTCCGCCGCCCTCGCCTCCCAGCTGCTGGCCGAGGAGCGCCGCCTGTTCTACGTGGCCGCGACCAGGGCGAGGAAGCGGCTCATCGTCACCGCCGTGGGCGGCGACGACACCGAGGAGCGGCCCTCCCGCTTCCTCACCGAGCTCGTCCCCGGTTCGGCCGAGGACGCGGGGGTCGACGAGCGGTCCCGCTGGCTCAGCATGTCCGCGCTCGTCGCCGACCTGCGCTCGGCGGTCGCCGACTCCACCAGGCCCGAGCCGCTGCGCAGGTCCGCGGCCGAGCACCTGGCCAGGCTCGCCGCCTCCGGGGTGCCCGGCGCCCACCCCAACGAGTGGTACGCCCTCACCCCCATCTCCGACGACCGCCCGCTGAGCTGGCCCGACGACATCGTGCGCGTCTCGCCCTCGGCGGTGGAGAGCTTCAGCAAGTGCGGCCTGCGCTGGCTGCTGGAGACCTCCGTGGGCGCGGGCGGCACCGACGTGGCCCGGGGGCTGGGCACGGTCGTGCACGCGCTCGCCGTCCTCGCCGCGACGGGCATGCCCACCGAGGAGACCCTCGGCAAGCGCCTGGACGACGTCTGGCACGAGCTCGACTTCGGCGGCGTCTGGTACAACCGCAAGCAGCGCAGGGTCGCCGAGGAGATGATCTCCAAGTTCGTCCGCTGGCACGAGGAGAACCCCCGGGAGCTGGTCGGCCTGGAGGAGGCGTTCACGGCCATGGTCTCCGAGGGCGTGCAGATCAAGGGCAGGGTCGACCGGGTCGAGCGCGACGGCGACGGCCGGGCCGTGATCATCGACATCAAGACCGGCAAGAACGGCCCCAAGGACGCCGACCTCGAACGCCACCCCCAGCTCGGCGTCTACCAGCTCGCCGCGCTGCTGGGCGCCTTCCAGCGGCACGGCATGACCGAGCCGGGCGGCGCGGCCCTGGTCCAGGTGGGCGACGCGGCGGGCAAGAAGGCCGCCAAGGAGCAGACGCAACCTCCCCTGGCGGACGACGCGGACCCCGGCTGGGCCCGCGACATGGTCGACACCGTCGCCATCGGCATGTCGGGACCGTTCTTCCAGGCCAAGGTGAACGACGGCTGCCGCACCTGCGCCGTGCGGGCGAGCTGCCCGGTCAGCAAGAACGGAGATCAGGTGTGCTGAGCCGCACGACCCCGGGGGACGCCCCGTGCTGAACCGCGTCACGCGTACGGGGATCCCGCGCCCCGCACCCGAGCGTGCCGTGCGCAGGGGAGGCCGGGGTCCGGCGCTTGGTCGTGTCGTGCGTACGGGGAGCCGGGGTCCGGCGCTTGGTCGTGTCGTGCGTACGGGAGGCCGGGGTCCTGCGCTTGGTCGTGTTGTGTGTACGGGGGGATCGGGTTCGCGCCGCGCGGCCCGGCACGGGGGCGCCACGTGCTGAGTCCGGTCCAGCTCGCCGCCAAGCTGGGCATCCTGCCGCCGACCCCCGAACAGGCCGCCGTGATCGAGGCCGGTCTCGAACCGATGGTGGTGATGGCCGGAGCCGGTTCGGGCAAGAGCGAGACCATGGCCGGGCGCGTCGTCTGGCTGGTCGCCAACGGCCTGGTACGCCCCGAGCAGGTGCTCGGCCTCACCTTCACCAGGAAGGCCGCCGGAGAGCTGTCCGCGCGCGTGCGCGAGCGGCTCAACGGCCTGGTCGAGACCAAGCAGGTGCCCGCCGACCTGATGGAGGGCGAGCCGACCATCTCGACGTACCACGCCTACGCGGCCCGCCTGGTCACCGACCACGCCCTGCGTGAGGCGCTGGAGCCGACCATGCGCCTGGTCTCCCCGGCCGTCTCCTGGCAGCTCGCGGGACGGGTGGTCAGCGCGTACGACGGGCCGATGGAGCAGGTCGAGTGGAGCCCGGCGACCGTCACCCGGGCGGTGCTGGAGCTGGCCGGGGAGCTGGCCGAGCACCTGCGCACCCCGCGTGACGTGCGCGAGGTCGGCACCTGGCTCGCCCAGCGGTACGCCCGGCTGCCCGGCACGCCGGTCAAGGACCAGCGCAGGCCGCTCGTCGTCCAGCGGGCCAGGGAGCAGCTGCTGCCGCTGGTCGAGGCGTACGACCGGCTCAAGCGGAGCAGGGAGGTCGTCGACCACGGCGACCAGATGGCGCTCGCCGCCCGGATCGCGGCCAAGCACGCCGACGTCGGCGAGATCGAGCGCGGGCGGTTCGCCGTGGTCCTCCTGGACGAGTACCAGGACACCAGCCACGCCCAGCTCGTCCTGCTGCGCGCGCTGTTCGGCGGGGGCCACCCGGTGACGGCCGTGGGCGACCCCTGCCAGTCCATCTACGGCTGGCGCGGCGCCTCCGCGGGCAACCTGACCCGCTTCCCCCGCGACTTCAGGACGGCGTCCGGGGAGCTCGCCCCGATCAACCGCCTGTCGGTCAGCTTCCGCAACGGCGACGCCGTGCTGGACGTCGCCGCCCGGCTCCAGCTGCCGCTGCGGATGGAGGCCAGGGAGGTGCCGGTCCTGGTGCCCGGCGGCAACCGGGTCGACCGCGGCCGGGTGGTGTGCGCCTTCCACGAGACCGCCGACGACGAGGCGGAGTGGGTCGCGTCGGGGATCGCCAGGGTGCTGGGCGCGGAGAGCGCGCCCGACGGCATGCCCTGGGGCGAGGGCGAGCGCAAGCGGGCCAAGCAGAGCGCCTGGGGCGGCCCGCAGTGCCTCCAGCCGCACGACGTGGCGATCCTGGCGCGCAAGCGCTCGCAGTTCCCCGCGCTGCGCAGGGCGCTGGAGGCGCGCGGCATCCCGGTCGAGATCGTCGGCCTGGGCGGCCTGCTCACCGTGCCCGAGGTGGCCGACATCGTCTCCACCCTGCGCGTCGTCTACGACCCGAGCGCCGGGGACGCCCTGGTGCGGCTGCTGTCCGGTCCCCGCTGGCGGATCGGCCCCGCCGACCTCAAGGAGCTGGGCGAGCGGGCCCGCGAGCTGAACCGGGAGACCCGCGAGGGCTCCTCGCCGGTGGCCGACCCGCTGGACCAGGTCGTGGCGGACATGGCCGAGGAGCGCGGCAGCCTGGTCGACGCCCTCGACGAGCTGCCCGACCGCCCCGCGTGGCAGGACCTGTTCTCCCCCCTGGCCGCGGTGCGGCTGGTGGCGATGGCCCAGGAGCTGCGCGTGCTGCGCGCCCACACCGGCCAGCCGCTGCCCGACCTGATCCTGGAGATCGAGCGCACGCTCGGCCTGGACATCGAGGTGGCGGCCAGGGGGACCGCCGTCGGCCCGTTCGCCGCCCGCGCCGACCTCGACGCCTTCCTGGACGCCGCCTCCCGGTTCGCCGGAGACTCCGAGGACCCGACGCTGGGCGCGTTCCTGGCGTTCCTGAAGGCGGCCGACGAGGAGGAGAACGGGCTGGACGCCGGGCGGGTGGGCGAGAGCAACAGCGTGAAGCTGATGACCGTGCACGCCTCCAAGGGCCTGGAGTGGCCGGTCGTCGTGGTGCCCGGCCTGTCCCAGGCGCTGTCCAAGGCCGGGACGCTCACCGTCGGCACGATGTTCCCCGCCCGCGCCACGACCAGCCCGAAGTGGACGGAGAACCCCCGAAAGCTGCCCTACCCGCTGCGCGGCGACGCCTCGGACCTGCCGGAGCTGGCCGGGCTCGCCAAGGAGGAGCTCGCCGACTTCGACGAGCGCTGCCGCGACCGCGACCTGCTGGAGGAGCGCCGCCTGGCGTACGTCGCCGTCACCCGCGCCCACTACCTCCTGATCGCCTCCGGCTACCGCTGGGGGACCGCGGCCAAGCCGCTGGAGCCGTCCGACTTCCTGGTGGAGATCCGCGAGACCTGCGGCCGGGTGGCCTTCTGGGCGCCGGAGGTGGAGGAGGGGGCGACCAACCCGCTCCTCGCCGAGCCCGCCGAGTCCGTCTGGCCGATCGCCCCGGAGGACGTCCGGTACGCGGCGGTCCTCGACGGCGCCACCATGGTCGAGGCGGCCCTGGCCGCCCTGGCGGGGGGCGGCGCGGCTCCCGGGGGCGGTTCCGTGTCCGGTCCCGGTTCTGCGTCCGGAAGCGGTTCCGTGTCCGGGGCCGGTTCCGTGTCCGCGTACGAGGATGTCCCCTTCCCCGAATTCCCCGGGGCCCCGGGGGGCGGGGTGCCGTTCCCGGAGGAATCCGGTGAAGCGGACGTGCCCTTCCCGGACGACGAGAGCGTGCCCTTCCCCGGTGACCCGTGGGACGAGTCCTTCCCGGCGGACCCGGAGGACGAGGACGTGCCATTCTCATCCGGCCCGCAGGACGCGGGCGCTTCCACCGAGGCGCCCGGAGGTGTTCTCCCCACCCGGCGGAGCGAACCGGCCGGGACCGGCCCGGGAGCGGTGTCCGGGACGCTGCCCGAGGGCGGGGCCGGGCCGGAAAGGGTGTCCGAGCCGGTGTCCGGACCTCAAGCCAAGTCCGGACCCGAAGCAGAGTCCGGACCCGAAGTCGACTCCGGATCCGAAGCCGAGTCCGGATCCCAAGCCGAGTCCGGACCCGAAGCCAAGTCCGGATCCGAAGCAGAGGCCGCGCTCGAAGCCGGACCCGGACCCGGACCCGAGTCCAGGCCCGGAGCAGGGGTCGCGTTCGAAGCCGACTCCGGACCCCATGCCGGGTCCGCACCCGCACCCGAGACCGAGCCCGAGCCCGAGCCCGAGCCTGAGAACGAGAACGAGTTCGAGCCCTGGGCCGGGTTCGAGGCCGAGGCCGGGGAGTCGCCCGAGCGGTGGCCGGTTCCCGTGGCCGACCTGCGGGGATGGGACCGGGAGCGGGCGAAGGCGTGGGAGCGCGACATCGAGCTCCTGCTCAGGGAACGGGAGCTGAACCGGCGGCGCGGTAGCGGCCGGGTGGAGCTGCCCACCCACCTGACCGTCTCCTCCCTCGTCACCCTGGCCTCCGACGCCAAGGCGCTGGCCCGGCAGATCCGCCGCCCGGTGCCCAAGAAGCCCGCCCCGCTGGCGCGCCGGGGCACCTCCTTCCACCGCTGGCTGGAGGGGCGCTGGGGCCAGCAGCGGTTGATGGACGAGTTCGAGCTGCCCGGCGCGTCCGACGACTTCGAGGAGACCGACGCCCATCTCGACGAGCTGCGCGCCCGCTTCGAGGAGAGCGAGTGGGCGGGCAGGGAGCCGTTCGACGTCGAGGTCCCCTTCGAGACCATGATCGCCGACCGGGTGGTCCGCGGCCGGATGGACGCGGTCTTCCAGGTCTCCGACGACCGCTACGAGGTCGTCGACTGGAAGACCGGCCGCCGCCCCAACGGGAAGAAGGCCGAGGCCGCCGCCTCCGTCCAGCTCGCCGCCTACCGGCTGGCCTGGTCCCACCTGGCGGCGGTCCCCCTCGACCGGGTGAGCGCGGCCTTCCACTACGTCCTGCTCAACGAGACGGTCCGCCCGGTCAACCTCCTCGACGAGCGCGGCCTCGTCACCCTCGTCGAGTCGGTACCGGCCCTCCGCTGACGGTGGTGCCGCCACCGTCGACGACACCCGAGAACGTATTGCCCGTGCCCGAAAGGAGGTCTACTCTCTGACTTGTTGACCAGATTTCATATTTGGTCACGAAGTCAGGGCAATCAGGGTGAGCAGCGCGATTCAGGGCGAAGAGGTGCCGGGTGGCGGAGCGAGCGGGGCAGGCCGACGGGCGCGCCGACCGGATTCTCGACGCGGCGGCCGAGCTGCTCGTACGCCTCGGCTACCGGAAGGTGACGATCGAGGACATCGCCCAGCTGGCGGGCATCGGCAAGGGCACGGTCTACCTGCACTGGCGGACCAAGCAGCAGCTGTTCGAGGCCGTGCTGCTGCGCGAGTCCATCTCGTACGTCGAGCAGCTCCTCGACGGGCTGCGCCGGGATCCGGCGATGCTGCTGCCGCACCGGTTCGTGTCGGAGTCCTTCCTCATGGTCGGCGACCGGTCGGTGCTGCGGGCGTTATCCGAGGCGTACGTGCAGCAGAGGCAGCACAGGTTCGCCGACGCGTTCCTGCACAGCCAGGAGCTGCTCGCCTCCGAGCGGTTCTACGGCCTGATGATCCGGCACGGCCTGTTCCGCGACGACGTGCCCAACCTGTCGTACACGCTGAGCGCGATGATGATGGGGTTCCACCTCAACGACGCCGCGGACCTGATGGGCATCGAGGTGGACACGCGGGCCAAGGCCGAGTCGATCTCGTTCATCGTCAGGCACGCCTTCGAGCCGCCGGAGCCGCCGGACCCCGAGGAACTGGCCAAGGCCGCCTCCGAGGTCATCGACGTCTTCGAGGCCCTGATCCCGCCCTACCGCACCTGGATCTACGCGTACGAACGCACGCACGAGCCCGGTTGACCCCGGACCCGTCCCGACGAGAGAGGCGGACCATGACCACCATCGCCGACACATGGGGCCTGCACGAGGGGCACTTCTGGCTGCGCGGACGCCACCCGGACCAGCAGGTGAGCTTCGACGCCGCCACCGGGATGTGGAACGTCTTCGGTCACCCCGAGGCGTTGCGGATCCTCGGGGACCCGAAGACGTTCTCCTCCGACACCGCCCGCGTGCTGCCCAGCCTGGAGATGACCAGCGAGGGCATGCTGACGCAGATGGACCCGCCCGAGCACGGCAAGCTGCGCAAGCTCGTCAGCCACGCCTTCACCCCGAAGGTCGTCGCCGACCTCGAACCGCGCATCGCCGAGCTGACCCACGAGCTGCTCGACCAGGTGGCCGACCCGGACCGCCTGGAGCTGGTGACCGACCTCGCCTACCCGCTGCCGGTCATCGTCATCGCGGAGCTCCTGGGGGTGCCGGGCAGCGACCGCCACCTGTTCAAGCAGTGGGTGGACAGGATGTTCGAGAACACCCAGCAGTTCTCCCTCGTCGAGCAGAGCGAGGAGCAGGAGCGCAGCATCACGGTCGCGATGGAGCAGTTCAAGCACCTCGCCGACTACATCGGCGAGCACGCCGACGACCGCAGGCGCCACCCGCGTGCCGACCTGCTCACCAAACTCGTCGAGGCCGAGGTCGACGGCGAGCGGCTCACCCAGGCCGAGGTGGTGAACTTCGCGAACATCCTGCTCGTGGCCGGGCACATCACCACGACCATGCTGCTGGGCAACACGGTGCTGTGCCTGGACACCCACCCCGAGCAGCTCGCCAGGACCCGCGAGGACCGGTCGACGATCCCCGCCGTGATCGAGGAGTCCCTGCGCTTCTTCAGCCCGTTCGCGGCTCTCGGCCGGGTCACCAACGTCGACGTCGAGCTCGGCGGGCAGCACATCCCCGCCGACAAGCTGCTCATGGTGTGGATCGCGGCGGCCAACCGCGACCCGAGGGAGTTCGCCGACCCCGACGTGTTCGACCCCTCCCGGACCCCCAACCACCACCTCGGCTTCGGCAGGGGCATCCACTTCTGCATCGGCGCGCCGCTGGCACGCCTGGAGGGCAAGGTCGCGCTCGACATCCTGCTCGACCGCTTCCCCCACCTGCGCACCGACCCGGACGAGCCGCCGCGCTTCATCCCGAGCCCGAGCATGACCGGGGTGCAGAGGCTGCCGCTGCTCACCTCCGGCGTCTGAACGGGCTTCTCGCGGTCGCGGGGGCGCGTGCGGTCGCCGTGAGGGACTCCCGGTTTCTCACGGCGACCGCCGCCGTATCAGGCCGATGAGCGGTCGTTCATTACTCCGAGGGTGAATTCGGCGCGAAACTATCCCGGGAAGCGGACGCACCATACCGGCGAACCCCTTATGTTGTGCAGTAATTGATCACAACAGAAGAGAACGCCACATGACCGACATCTCCGGCATCAATCCCAACGTTCCGCACCAGGCCAGGGTGTGGGACTACCTGGGCGGCGGCAAGAACAACTACGAGGCCGACAGGATCGCCGCGGAGTACATCCTGCAGAGCTACCCGCAGATGGAGAGCGTCGTGCGGCAGGCGCGGGCCTTCCAGGGCCGTGCCGTCCGGTTCCTCGTGAAGGAGGCCGGGGTCCGGCAGTTCCTCGACGTCGGCACCGGCCTGCCCACCCTCGACCACACCCACGACGTCGCGCAGCGGGCGGACCCGACGTGCCGGATCGTGTACGTGGACAACGACCCGCTGGTGCTCACGCACGCCCAGGCCCTGCTCTCCAGCAGCCCGGAGGGGAGGTGCGACTACATCCAGGCCGACGCCCGCGATCCCGAGGCGATCCTGCGCGCCGCGGCGGACACCCTCGACTTCACCAGGCCGATCGCGTTGATGCTGTTCGGGGTGATGGGCACCATCCACGACAACGACGAGGCACGGGCCCTCGTCCACCGGTTCCTGGACGCGCTGCCCTCGGGGAGCTACCTGGTGTTCGAGGACGGTACGAACGTGGTGATCCCGGACGCGGCCAAGGAGGTGGAGCAGCTCGTGGAGGAGGGCCGCACCTACGACTACCGGCTGCGGACCCCCGAGCAGATCGCCTGGTTCTTCGAGGGCCTGGAGGTGCTGGACCCGGGCGTGGTGTCGGTGTCGCGGTGGCGTCCCGAGCACAGCACGTGGGGGGCGCCGGACGAGGTGGACGCGTTCGGCGGAGTCGGCCGCAAGGCCTGACCGGGCCGGGGCCGGCCGCGAAGCCTGATCGGTCGAAGTCGGCCGTGAAGCCCGACCGGCCGGGACGTGAAGCCCGACCGGTCAGGGGCGGCTGTGAGCCCCGGCCGTTTGAAGCCGGCCGCGAGGCCCGACCCGCACGCCGTGTCGCGGAGGTGACACCCGCACGCCGTGTCGCCGGGGTGACACCAGCGCGGGCGTCACCCCCGCGACGGCAGTTCTCCCGAACCGCGCACGACGAGCTCGACCGGCACGATCACCCGCTGCCTCGGGCGCGCGGGGTCCAGGAGCCGGGCGAGCAGGAGCTCCACCGCCGCGCCGCCGAGGCGGCCGACGTCGTAGCGGACCACGGTGATCCCCGGGTCGAAGACCCCCGCCATCTCGAAGTCGTCGAAGCCGACGAAGGCCGGGCGGGGACCCGGGTGGCCGCGCAGGGCCTGGACGAGGCCGAGCGCGGCGCGGTTGTTGGTCGCGAAGAAGGCGGTCGGCGGATCGGGCAGCGCGAGCAGCCGCCGTACCTCCTGCTCGACGCGCCAGGGTTCGAACACGCCGGTCACGCACAGCGCCGGGTCCGCGGCGACCCCGGCCGCGCGCAGCGCCGCGCGGTACCCGTCCGCCCGCGCGCGCACCGAGCTCAGCGGGTCGTCGTCGGAGACCAGGGCGATCCGCCGGTGGCCGTACGCGAGCAGGTGCTCGGTGGCGATCCGGCCGCCCGCGCCGGCGTCGAGGAGGACGGCGTCCACCTCCGGCATCCCCTCGGGCACGCGGTCGACGAAGACCGCGGTGAGCCCGCTCGCGACGTACTCCGCCAGCCAGGCGTGGTCACCGGCCGCCGGGACGATGACCATGGCGTCCACGCCGCGCCCGTACATCGTCTCGATGATCATGACCTCGCGGTCGGCCCGCTCCTCGTAGCTGCCGAACACCACCAGGGCCGCGTGCGCGGAGGCGGCCGACTCCACGGCCTTGGCGAGCCGCGAGTAGAACTCGTTGGAGATGTTCTCGATCACCAGGCCCAGGGTGAGGACCGAGCCGCCCCTGGCCAGCCGGCTGGCGGCCTCGTTGCGCCGGAAGCCCAGCGCCGTGATCGCGTCCTGGACGCGCCGGACCACGTCCTGCCGTACGTGGGGCTCCTGGTTCACCACCCGGGAGACCGTCTTGAGGCTCACCCCCGCGTGGCGCGCGACGTCGGCCATCGTGGTCCTGCGAGGGCTCGTCCCCATCCTTCTCCCCGGCTGGTCGCGTTGATCTTCCGCACCATGTTGTACCTTGCGCAGTCATGTACGAACACATCGACGACGACTGGATCTGCGGCCGGTACGGCGAGGACGAGCCCTGGACGCTCGGCGCGGTCAACCCGCCGGTCTTCGAGAGCTCGCTGTTCACCTTTCCCACGGCGGAGGCGTTGTCGGGGAGCCTCGCGGCCGAGGACGAGAACTACGTCTACTCGCGCGGCACCAACCCCACGGTGGACCTGCTCCAGCGCAAGCTCGCCGCGCTGGAACGGGCGGAGCGGGCCAAGTGTTTCGGCTCCGGCATGGGCGCCATCGCCGCGACGATCTCCTCGCTGGTCTCCGCGGGCGGCCACGTGATCGTGCTCGGGGCGGTCTACGGCCCGACCACCCAGTTCCTCCGCTATCTGGAGAAGTTCGGGGTCTCGCACACGACGGTGCACACCGATGATCCCGCCGCCCTTGATAGCGCTGTCAGGCCGAGCAGCCGGATGCTCTATCTGGAGTCGCCGTCGTACATGCGGTACGGGGTCGTCGACATCCGTGCCTTCGCCGGGTGGGCGCGCGGGCGCGGCCTGACCACCGTGATGGACAACACCTGGGCGACGCCGATCTTCCAGAAGCCCCTCACGATGGGGGTCGACCTGGTCGTGCACTCGCTGTCCAAGTACATCGGCGGCCACAGCGACCTCGTCGGCGGCGTCGTGGCGGGCCCCGCGCGCCTGGTCAGGCCGCTGGCGCTGACCGAGTACCAGCTGTACGGCGCCGCGCTGCCGGCCCACGAGGCGAGCAAGGCGATCAGGGGGCTGCGCACCCTGCCGATCCGCATGGCGGCACACCGGGAACGCGGGCTGCGGGTGGCGGAGTTCCTGGCCGGACACCCCGCGATCCGGGCGGTCAACCACCCGGGCCTGCCGGGTCACCCCGGGCACGAGCTCGCGAGCGCCCAGATGACGGGCTTCTCCAGCGTCTTCAGCGTCGAGCTGGACACCGAGGACGTCACCGAGGTGGGCCGGTTCGTGGACGCGCTGCGGCACTTCCGCATCGGTGTGTCGTGGGGCGGTCACGAGAGCCTGGTCAACGCGCCGGCGCTCACCACCCTGGACTCCGTGCGCGCGACCATGGAGATCCCGGTGGGACTGGTCCGCCTCTCGGTGGGACTGGAGGACCCCGCCACGCTGATCGCCGATCTCGCGAACGCCCTGGAGAAGTCCTGACGGCCGCCGAGGCTCCATGACGTTCCCGTCGCCCAGAGTGGTGACAGCGTTGTCGGAAGCGAGCCCCTGTTTCGGCCGCGCCGGGACTCCCGGCAGGCGATCCGGCTCACCGGCAACCCCCGATCCACGCCCGATCCGCGCCCGATTCACGGTCGCGGCGAGCGGGAGACCCCGCCCTCCGGGGCGAGGATTGGAGGGAGGGACCGCGGCCTCGGCGCGGGTCAGAGCTTGCGGCCCACTCCGACGTAGCCGATCGGGGCGCCCCGCTCGCCGAACAGGGGCGGCTCGGTGGAACGCCAGTCCTGGGGGAACACCAGGCCGGGCTCGGCCAGCTCGTAGCCGTCGAAGAAGCGGACGATCTCCTCGTGCGTGCGCAGGCTCAGCGCCTCGGTGGCCCGCTTGTAGATCTCCAGCGCCTCCGGCGTGCTGTCGGGGCGGGCGTCGATCGCGTGACTGAGCACTAAGTAACTGCCCGGCGCGCTCACCTCGCGCAGCCGCTCGATGATCTGGTACGCGCCCGCGCCGTCGGGGTTCTCGTCCGGGACGAAGTGCAGGATGGCGAGGAGCAGGAACGCCACGGGCCGGTCGAAGTCGATGTGCTCGCGCAGCTGGGCCAGCAGCGCCTCCGGGTCGCGCACGTCGGCCTGCACGACGGTGACGTTGTCGCCCTTACCCAGGATCGCCCGGCTGTGCGCGCACACGACGGGGTCGTAGTCCACGTAGGCCACGTGGGTGTCGGGCGCCACCGCGTGCGCGATCTCGTGCGTGTTGCCCCGCGTGGGCAGCCCGGAGCCCAGGTCCACGATCTGCCGGATACCCGACTCGACGACATGGCGTACGGCGCGTGCGAGGAAAGCCCGGTTCTCCTTCGCGGAGTCGCGGGTGTCGGGGAAGAGTTTCAGCATCCGCTCGGCCGCGGCCCGGTCGGCGGCGAAGTTGTCCTTGCCGTCCAGGTAGTAGTCGTACATCCGGGCGACGTTGGGCACACTCGGGTCAACTCCGGCCGGCGAAGCCTGATCATCCACGGTCTCTCCAGACTCTCCAGCATTTGTCTGGGTTTGATCTTAGAGAATCTTTCACGTTCTGGCAGCGAGATACGGCGATCGTCGACTCGGCGTACCGTCGTGATCGCTCCCGGCGTACCGTCACCCGGCGGGGAGCGAGAGGCGCGCGCGCCGCCGCTCGCCACTGTTCGCCGCCGTTCGCCGAAACCGGTCGCGGGTCGCCGAACCGGTCGCGTACGGCGACCCTGGCGAGGCCGATCGCTCCGCCGCCTGATCATCCCTTCATCCCCGCGAAATACGGAACGGCAATGATGAAATGGACTTTCCATGCTTTTTTGGCAAGGGAGGACCATGGAGACCCAGGACTGGGAGTCGATCGGCTCCGCGGAGGAGTTGCGGGAGCTGCTCGGCGCCCCCAAACCGGCCGTGATCGCGAAGGAGCGCAAGACCCTGCACGAGCTGGACCGGTCCTGGCTGGCCGCCTCGCCGTTCTGCCTCGTCGCGACCTCGGACGCCGACGGCCGCTGTGACGTCTCACCCAAGGGCGACCCGCCCGGATTCACGCTGGTCCTGGACGACTCGACGATCGCGATCCCCGAACGGCCCGGCAACCGCAGGGCGGACGGGTTCCACAACATCCTGCGCAACCCGCACGTCGGCCTCATCTACTTCGTCCCCGGTCGCGGCGACACCCTGCGCGTCAACGGCAGGGCGCGCCTCGTGCGCGAGGCCCCCTTCTTCGACCGGATGGTGGTCAAGGGACACCGTCCGCAGCTCGCGATCGTGGTCGAGATCGAGCAGATCTTCCACCACTGCGCCAAGGCGTTCCTCCGCTCGGAACTGTGGCGCCCGGAGAGCTGGAACCCGGACGCCATGCCCTCACGGGCACGCATCGCCCAGGCACTGGAACGACCGGAGGACCCGATCGAGGAACTGGAGCGCTACTACGGCCCCTCCTACGCGAAGGGCATGTACGGCTGACCGGCTGGGCCGCCGGTGGGGATGTACGGCTGGCCGGGCGGACCGGTGGTGAAGTGCGTCAGGTGGGCCGGTACTCCGCGTGGTCGACGTTCCGTTCCCAGACGGCCTCGAACGCCGTCAGGCACAGCTTGATCACGGCGGGGTCGTCACACAACTCGTGGCCGGTGGGTTCGCCGTCTCCGGAGAAATGGCCGAACCGAATCAACCGCTCGTCGAACAGCCAGAAGTCGTTGCCGGGCAGGGACAGGTCGGACACCAGTCGCCGGGGGAGCCAGCGCACCTGCTCGCCTCCGGCGAGGTTGGCGTAGGGGGTGGCCGAGTGCTCGTAGCGGATGTAGTCGCTCACCGGTTCGGACACGATCCGGGCACGCCGTACGGCCACCCCCCGGGCGACCGCGCCACCGGCCAATGTCACCCACGGGGCGTCGAAGTCAGCGCGGTCGAAGGGGACACCGTCACGCCAGGCGACGAATCCCGGACTGGAGGTGCCGTAGTCGTCACGCATCTCCAGACGCAGCGCGGAACGACGGCACTGGCCGAACAGGTCATCGAACGTCGCTTCCACCGTCACCACACGCCTCCAATGCCGGGCAGACCAAGTACGCAGGTCGACCATGATGTTCTTTTCAGTGTGAGATATGGCATGTGGAATCCAGGATCAGAGGCGTTGGAACATTCGTATTCGACACTAGATGGCAGCTTGCTTGGCAGACAATGAACTTGCACGAATGTGCGGACGAGTTTTTGGTAAGGTCGTCAGCCCCCTGTCGGCAGTTGACGAATAAGCGATCTATCCGATAGTGATTCATACTTCCCAAGATGGGCTTTTGGGGTTCGGAGTGAACTTTCTTTGGATCGTAGAATGCCATTGACTGATTTGGAATCTCCGGTCAAGCTCACAACTGCGCAAGTCCGCGCATACCCCAGGCAAGGGAGATGGCCATGGCGCTACGGTTCATCGGAATCGACCCCAACACCGGAGGTAACAACTGTCCGTCGGTGTGGATCGACAACAGCGACGGGTCGATCGTCATTCAGGGCTGGGAAGTCACCGATCCGGCGGAGCTGGCAGAGGTTTCGGCTCGTAGTCCGATCCTGGCCCATGAGAAGATCGTTCGACTTCCCAGACGTATGGTGCCCTTCCTGCTGGAGGCGTGTGGTGACGAGCTCACCGATGACATTCGCTGAGATGATTGCCACCGCGCAACACTCCGCCGTACACCTGGAGATGCGCGACGTCTACACCCCTGACGATCCCGCCTACCTTCGCTGGAAGGTGGACGGGACCATCGACGTGGACGCTTACTGGCGTGAGTGGCTGGAGCTGGTGGGTGCGACGGTCGCCCGGGGAGTGGGCGTCCGCCGGGCTCGCATCGTTTCCGAGCCGGTAACCGACTACATCCGGCATGAATACGACCTCACAACTCCGCTGAACATCGCGGCCGGCGAGTCGGTGCGATGGCTTCCTCGCAGGCAGGCGTCGGATCTGGCGCTTCCCGGGAATGATTTCTGGGTGTTCGACGACCACTTGGTCCGATTCGGTTTTTTCTCTGGCGACGGCGACTACCTAGGCGAGGAGCTGACCAGCGATCCCGCGCTGATCAAACTGTGTCTTTCCGCCTTCGACTCCGTCTGGGATCGCGCCGTCGACCACGCGGCGTACCGGCCCGTCTGAAGATCACTGCGCTTGTGTCCACCTCGCCGCATTCCGGTAGCCAGCAGGCCCGTCAGGCTCTGGCCGACCGTCTCCGTGAGATTCGCCTTGATGCGGGCTTGACCGCCCGTGCGATCGCGGAGGCCGCGGGATGGCACGAGTCCAAGTGTTCCCGGATCGAGCACGCCCGTACGCTCCCCTCCGATGCCGACATCCGGGCGTGGTGTACGGCGTGCGACGCTCAAGACCAGATAAACGATTTGATCGCCGTGTCGCGTGCGGTCGATTCGATGTATGTCGAATGGCGCCGACTCCAGAAATCAGGACTGCGCGGGCTCCAGGACTCCAAGGTTCCGCTCTACGAAGCTACCCGCCACTTTCGCGTGTACTGCTCCCATGTGATACCCGGATTTCTCCAGACTTCTGAGTACGCCCACGCCCTTCTGGCGGCGTTCGGAGCGTTTCATGGTGTACACGACACGGAGAAAGCCGTTGCCGCTCGGATCGCACGCTCACGCGTTCTGTACGGAGGAAATCACCGTTTCGCTTTGCTGGTCGAGGAGTCGGTGTTGCGTTACCGCATCGGCGATGCCGAGGTGATGGCCGGGCAGCTCGCTCATCTGCTGACAGTCATGTCGCTGCCCTCGATATCCCTTGGAGTGATTCCCTTCACGGCCGAGCGTCGCATCTGGGCATTGGAGGGCTTCAACATCTTCGATGAGGAGCTGGTCCAGGTAGAACTGCTTACGGCATCTCTTTCTGTCACTCAGCCCTCAGAGGTCGCCCTGTACAAGAAGGGCTTCGCGGAGCTGGCCGAGGTGGCCGTCTACGGCCTTCACGCCCGTGCTCTGATCACGGCGGCGATCGAGGCCGTCGATCCTCCGCATGCTCGCTGAGGGTCGGCGCGACCCATCTCGGTCGTCGTGGCAGCAATCCGACGTTCTGGCTTCCGTTCCTCTCGGAAGCGCTGAACGTTCCCTTGAATGTCTTGGAGTCCGGGGAAGTGAGACGACGTACGTTCGTGATCGGGGCAACCCTCGGCGCATTGAGTCCGCTTGTGCGGACGGCCACGAGAGACACGGCATCCGAGATCGTGTCATCGATCGCCGGTGGCGACTCTGGCCCGCTGGCCACCGTGCAGACCTCGCACGAGATCGACCTGCTCATCTCGCACTTCGCTTCCCAGGACTCAGGAAGCGTGCGCCGTCTCGTCAGGTGGCTGGACGAAGGCTCTGCCGTCCTGCGCGTCAACGCGTGCGGGATCGTCGCGAAGACAGAGAAGCCCGACCTGATCGACTCGGCGTCACACGCGCTACGGCGAGACGCGGACATGCGCGCTCTGTACCTGTCGGCCGTCTCGAAGCGGGTCGGCGAGAGTCCGCAGGCCCTGATCCGGGAGCTGTACAACCCGAAGGACGCGGGGGCGCGGTGGTGCTCGGCGATGTTGCTCCGTGACGCACCGAGCAAAGTCACGACGTCGGCGCTTCTCGCTGCCCTACGATCTGAGCCGGTTTCGGAGAACATCCGAACCATCGGCCTGATCCTGAACGGAGTGGACCCGTGCATCTGATCGAGATCAAGAACGGCGAACTGATCGAGACGCTTACGGCCAGGGTCGCCGAACTCGGCATCACGAACGGTGCGATCGTCTCCCTTGTCGGCGCTGTGGATTCCTTCCGGATCTCTACCATGTCCGCCGACGACGCGCTGAAAGACATCATCACGGACTACGACCAGCCTGCCGAGATGACCGGTACCGGTGAGATCGTCAACGGAAAGCCTCACATTCACGCCGTGATGGCCGTCGAAGGCGATCGGGGCCTGTCCGGCCACCTGCACACGGCTTCCGTCGGGACGTTCTTCGCGAATGTCTATATTGTCCCGCTTGGCGCCTGACCGTTCTCGCGGGGCCACCAGCCCGGGCTACCCCCGAAACGGTCGCGTTCTCGTTTCCTGGGAAGCGTGGAGCACGAATCCTCTCAGCGTACGGACGCGGGAAAAATTCCCGTGCGGCCCGAACTCGCTACAGCGATTCCAGATTTCGACGTTTCGCGTGACCCTGACGGCCGATGGCGAGGACGCCACCGGCCAACGGGAAACGAGATCATCGCGAACTCGTGGATCGAGCTGGAAGTCATGGCGTGCGGTGTGCGCGTCATCGCGACGTACCACGCCATGTGGGGGAACGTCCGATGACCACGTCCGAACCCTCTCGAGGTTCCACACTCACGATCAGCGCGTGTCCGGCGTGCTCCGGCATGTTCAGTTGCCCGTTTCCTTGCCCCCGCTGTGGGGCGAACGCGGGCGGCACGATTACGGATCGCGTGCTTTGTCGGCGTGAGCCAAGTACGGAAGATGCGAAATGAAAGCGTCGGAACCGCTTCCCGATCTGGAATGGCAGCCGTACTTCTTGCGAGGTTCGCGCTCTCGCGTGAAGCAATTCGTCGTACGTGGCGGTGTCGAGTACGAGCTGTGCGCCGAAGGCGGTAACCACGTCATCGACGGACCGAACGGAAGGGCGACCGAGCCGCCGTGACCGAGACGGCGCGCGGTTCCCAACGAGACGCCGAAGCCGTGTGGGGGAATCGTTCACGGCGCCGGGTAGCCGTCGACCGTCCAGCAGGTCCGGGTTCGTCGACCGGTGCCTCTGACAACGAGTCACAAGTGGTACGGGCGATTATCACAGCGGCCATTGATTCGCTGTTGGCCTGAACGTATGTTCCTCTCACCATCCGAGTACGCCTCATGTTTAGGGGACCCTCCTAATGCATGCACGTCTCCGGCGGGTGATCACTGCGGCCTCCGGGTTGTCGCTGGTCCTCGCGCTGGCATCCCCCGTCGTGCCCGCATCCGCCACCGCGTCCGAAACCGTGGCCGAAACCACGTCCGGAACCACGTCTGGAACCACGGCGGCGGCCGTTCTCCCTCCCGACGACTACTGCCTCGGCGAGTGCTCCGACATCCTGCCCCCGGGGCAGAACGGCAACGCCACCCTGGCCGGGATCCTCGCCCACCAGACCCTGGGCACCAAGCCGAGGCACAGCGACGACCAGCTCGGCAGGTACGCGAACCTCCTCTCCGGCTACACCGGCCTGACCAACGACCAGATCGCCGACTTCTTCAACGACGCGTCGTTCGGCGTCCCGGCCGGGCAGGTGGAGAGCACCACGAGCCCGCGCTCCGACGTGACGATCGTCCGCGACAGGGCGACCGGGACCCCGCACATCACCGGGACGACCCGCGAGGGCACGATGTTCGGCGCCGGGTACGCGGGCGCGCAGGACCGCCTGTGGGTGATGGACCTGATGCGGCACGTGGGCCGCGGCGAGCTGACCCCGTTCGCCGGGGGCGCGCCGGGCAACCGGGCGCTGGAGCAGAGCGCGTGGCGCAACTCCCCGTACACCGAGACGGACCTGCAGGCGCAGATCAACAGGGTCAGGGACTCCGGCCCCCGGGGCGCGCAGCTCTACACCGACGTGCAGAACTACATCGCCGGGGTCAACGCCTACATCGACCGCTGCATGGCGGACCGCAACTGCCCCGGCGAGTACGTCCTGACCGGCCACCTCGACGCGATCACCAACGCGGGCGGGCCGGTGGACTTCACCATGACCGACCTCGTCTCGATCTCCGGCGTGATCGGCGGCCTGTTCGGCGGCGGTGGCGGCGCGGAGATGCAGTCCGCGCTGGTCCGGGTCGCGGCCCGCGCCAAGTACGGCACGGCTGTCGGCGACCAGGTCTGGTCGGCGTTCCGGGCGCAGAACGACCCGGAGACGACGCTCACCCTGCACAACGGCCAGAGCTTCCCGTTCGGCAACGCGCCCGCCGGGGCCACCGGGGTCGTCCTCCCCGACCCGTCGACGGCGCCCGTCGACATCACCGCGAACGAGACCGGCTCGGCCACCTCGACCACCACTTCGGCTTCGGCTGAGAAGGGCGTGCTCGACGGGCTGCTCGTCGACAACTCCAAGCCCGGCATGTCCAACGCCGTGGTGGTGTCGGCGGCCAAGTCGTCGACCGGGAACCCGGTCGCGGTCTTCGGCCCGCAGACGGGCTACTTCGCCCCCCAGCTGCTCATGCTGCAGGAGCTCTCCGGCCCCGGCATCCGGGCGCGCGGCGCCGCCTTCGCCGGGCTCAACCTCTACGTGCTGCTCGGCCGGGGCACCGACTACGCCTGGAGCGCGACCTCCAGCGGCCAGGACATCACCGACACGTACGCCCTCCAGCTCTGCGCGCCCGGCGGCGGCGCGGTGACCACCGCGTCCAACCACTACCTCTACCGGGGCGTGTGCACGGAGATGGAGACGCTGCGGAAGACCAACTCGTGGAAGCCCACCGTCGCCGACTCCACCGCGCGCGGCTCGTACGACCTCGTCATCCAGCGCACGAAGTACGGCCTGGTGAGCTGGCGCGGCACCGTCGGCGGGCAGCCCACCGCCTTCGCCACGCTGCGGTCGACGTACCACCACGAGGTCGACTCGGCGATCGGCTTCCAGATGTTCAACGACCCGGCGGCGATGGGCGACCCGGCGGCGTTCACGAACTCGGCCTCCACCATCGGCTTCGCGTTCAACTGGTTCTACGTCAACTCCAGGGACTCGGCGTACTTCATGTCCGGCAACACCCCGGTCAGGTCCGCGGTGTCCGACCCGAACCTGCCGATGACGGCCGACGCGGCCCACGAGTGGGCGGGCTACGACCCGGCCGCCAACACCGCGACCTACACCGCCCCCGCCACCCACCCGCAGGCGGTCAACCAGGACTACTTCGTCAGCTGGAACAACAAGCAGGCCAAGGACTACGGCGCCGCGGACGGCAACTTCAGCTTCGGCCCCGTCCACCGCGTCGACCTGCTGGACGCCCCGATCAAGGCGGCCCTGTCGGGAAGCGGCAAGCTCGACCGGGCGGGCACCACGAAGATCGTGGCCGACGCCGCGGTGACCGACCTGCGCGGCAAGAAGGTCCTGCCCGACCTGCTCCGGGTGATCAACAGCGCCGCGGTGACCGACCCGGCCCTCGCCTCGGCGGTCGCCAGACTGTCGGCCTGGACGTCGTCGGGATCCCGGCGGTTGGAGACCACGCCGGGCAGCAGGGCGTACGCCCACGCCGAGGCGATCCGCGCGTTCGACGCGTGGTGGCCCAAGCTCGTCCGCGCGCAGTTCAGGCCGGGGCTGGGCGACGGCCTCTACCAGTCGGTGGTGAACGCCATCCAGATCAACGAGTCACCCTCCGGCCACCAGCAGGGCGACCTGTCCACCCTGCCCACCTCCGCGAACGAGGCCCAGGCGCACAAGGGGTCGGCGTTCCAGTACGGCTGGTGGGGCTACGTGAGCAAGGATCTCAGGAGCGTCCTCGGGGACCCGGTCTCCGGGCCGCTGCCCGCCAAGTACTGCGGGAACGGCACGGTGGCCGGCTGCCGTACCGTCCTGCTGGAGAGCCTGGCGGCGGCGCTCGCCGAGCCCGCGACCACGACCTACCCGGCCGACGACGTGTGCTCGGCGGGCGACCAGTGGTGCTCCGACGCCGTCGAGCAGTCGCCGCTCGGCGGGATCACGCACTCGCTGATCTCCTGGCAGAACCGGCCGACCTACCAGCAGGTCCTGTCGTTCCCCGCCCACCGGGGGGACGCGATCGCCAACGTCGCGGAGGGGAGGAGTGCCAGGGCGTCGAGCACCCAGCTCTTCTACCCGGCGAGCAGGGCCGTCGACGGCGACCCGACCACCCGGTGGTCGAGCTCGTCCAGCGACAACCAGTATCTCCAGGTCGACCTCGGGGCCCCCACCACCGTGGCCAGGGCCCTGCTGCGCTGGGAGGCGGCCTACGGGGCCGCGTACTCGATCCAGACCTCGGCCGACGGCTCCACCTGGACCACCGTCCACTCCACCACCACCGGGAACGGCGGGGTGGACAACGTGAGGTTCACCCCGACCACCGCCCGCTACGTCCGCATGCAGGGTGTCACGCGCGGGACGTCATACGGGTACTCCCTCTACGAGCTGGAGGTCTATCCCCGCTGACACAGCGGGTGGGGGAGGGCGGTGACCGTCACCACCCTCCCCCACCGTCTCCCGCCGTCAAGCCGGAAGCCGCTGCCGTCAAGCCGGAAGCCGCTGCCGTCAAGCCGGAAGCCGCTGCCGTCAGGACGGGAACCGTCGCCGTCAGGCTCGGACCCGTCGGCGGGCCGGAGGCCGGATCCCGTGGGAGGCGACGCTCTCGCTCAGGCCGTGGCCAGCGGGTTGGCGACCGTTACGGCCTTTCCCCCTCGCTCAGGCCGTGGCCAGCGGGTTGGCGACCGTCACGTATCCCGCCGAGCGGTCCGCGGAGCGCGCCCACCGGACCGACAGGTTGGCCTTGGCCGGGAGCGGCGCTCCCGACAGCAGCTCCGACAGCGGCCGGGGCCACCCGCGCGACGCCGCGTACTCCGTCAGCACCTCCCCGGCCACCGCCCACAGCTCCCGGGTGGACCCGGTCCCCGCGATGGAGGCGGCGATCTCGGCGAGGTGGTTGACCATCAGGCAGTAGACCACCCGGTTCCAGCCGGAGGCCGCGTCGTAGGTGAGCGCCTCGGCGACCCGGCCGGGCAGCCCGGACAGGTCGTGCCGCCCGGCGACGAGCTTCGTGCCCTCCAGGTCGCGGAAGACGGCCTCCACGGGCCATCCTTCCGCGTCCACGCCGATCAGGACGTTCTGCAGGTGGGGTTCGAGCACCACGCCGTGGCCGAGGTAGGCGTCGAGCACCGGCGGCGCCACACGCTCCACGTACGCCCGCCACCAGCGCACCGGATCGGCCATCGGCCACCCGGCCATGGTCGGCGCGCCGCCCGGTGCCGGATCCACCGGTCCCGGTACGCCGCCCGGCACCGCTCCGGCCCCCTGCCGCCCGGCGGCCAGCGCGCCGCTCAGCAGGGGGGTCACCCCCGGCCTGCAGACCGACCACGGGCCCATCCGGACGATCACGCCGAGCCCCTCCAGCAGCCGGGTGCCCAGCTCCGCCGAGCGGTAGCCAGGTTCGGGCAGCCAGCGGGTGCCGGGGAAGGCGGCCGCCAGGTCGAGGAACACCGGTTCGAGGCGACGGCTCAGCTCGACCGCGCCCGCCAGCTCGTACCAGGAGTTCTTCCGCACGCAGTTGGTGATCCGCACGTCGAGGCTGAACTTCAGGCACCGGTCGATCAGCGGTTCGTAGACCGTGCGGACCGACGACGTGGGAACCGCCGGACGGGAGCCGTCGCCCAGGTCGATCAGGCGGCCGTCGGCCAGGGGCGCGGCCAGGTCCGACGCGAGCAGTTCCAGCTGCCACGGGTGCGCGGGCAGCAGCGAGTAACCGGGCGGCGCCTGGCCGAGCTTGTCGAGCACGCCGGTGTCACCCGCCTCGGCCAGCACGTCGTCCCGCACCCCGAGCAGCCGCAGCGGGAAACTCGCGTGCGCCTCGGGCGCGTAACGCAGCCAGCCCTCGCCGCCACGCGCCTTCGGGCTGGGATGGAACGGGTGCCCGAAGACCAGCGCCTGCTCCGAGGCGAGCCACGGGTCGGCGGGCGGCGGGACCTCCCGCCGGGCCGCGATCAGCGTCGCCAGGGCGTCCCGGCTCGCGGCCACCTGGACGGCGAACTCCTCGTTGCCCGCGCCCGCGCCTCTGCCATCACCCCCGCCCGTGCCCGCGCCCGTGTCCGCGCCCCCGCCCGCGCCCGCATGCCCGCCCCTGCCATCACCTCCGCCCGCGTTCCCGCCTCCGGCCGCGTCACTGCCCCCGCCCTCGCCGAGTTCGGTCTCCACCAGCCGGACGAGCAGGTCCGCGGAGAGTGGCTGCCAGGAGCCGTTCTCCAGCCACTCGGGCCGCCCTTCGAAGCGCAGCGCGAGCCCGCCGTGCGCGCGCGCCCGCAGACGGGTGCTCGCGACGCGCAGCAGCACGTACGGCCCCTCGTGCCCGACCTGCCCGCGAGGTCCCGCGATCTCCCTCACGCAGCAGCGCAGCAGCGCCGACACGGAGGCCTCCTCGGCGATGGCGGCGGCTACGGCGGCGGGGGAGTCGAGGGCGAGGCTCGTCATGTCGTCCTTTGCATGATCTGAGAGGGTTGGCGGAGATAGTTCGGCCCGCTCGTGCCGTAGAACTTGTTCACGTCCCGCGCACCGGTGCGCGCCTTGTCCACCAGGGTTCCGGCGGTGATCATCGATTTCCCGACGAGCCGGGCGGCGTCGAGGGTCCTGGCCCGCAGCAGCCTGGCCATCGGATCCTCCCCGTACTCGTCGAGCGCCTCGGCGAGCGTGCCCCGGACCAGCTCGGAGGCCGTCGGCGGCGGCAGCGCGCCGAACGTCACGGCGGCGGCGGCCAGGTGCAGGGTGATGGTCACGAACACGTCGGCGAGCGCGTGCGGGTCGTCGGTGAACATCCGCGCGTCGGCGAACCCCGGCACCGCGAGCCCCGCGCCCCGCAGCCTGTCGGGGGAGGTCAACATGCCGTCGTTGTCCTTGACGAGCAGCCGCATGACACCCTCGCCCGTGGTTCCCTCGGCGCCGAACACCAGCGAGAGGTTCTGCTGATGGGCCTCCAGCGCCGTGCCGTACCTGACGAAGAGCCGCACGTTGAAGCGGAACAGCACCCGCAGGTACCGGCCGAGCAGCCCGGCGACGTCCCCGCCGAACCACCTCCCGGCGAGCTCCTCCACGACCAGCCCGCCCCCCGGCAGCGGCGCCGGCAGCGCCGCGACCGAGACGATCTCCCCCTCGGGGTGCCGGCGCAGGAGCCAGCCCAGGTATTCGTGCCCGGCGTGCCCGTACGTCTGCTCGTCGGCCAGGAGCACCTCCGGGTCGGGCATGGCCCGCAGGAGCAGCTCCGCCCGCGCCCCGTCGGCGAGCGTGTCCGGTTTGAGGGACCTCCGGTTGCGCAGCCCGAGGGTGCTGGTGGTCAGCGGCAGCTTCAGGTGCGTGCCCGGGGCGATCTCGACCGTGCGCATCGACAGCGTGGGCCTCACCCGCAGGTGTGCCTGCGGGGCCAGGACCGCCCACGGGATCCCCTCGACCGCGGGGACCGTCAGCGGGTGCACGGGGAACAGCGTGTGGGTCTCCGCGAGGTCCGCGGCCAGGCCGACGTCGGGGAACCCGGGCGCCCCCGGCAGCTCCGCCCCGGTGAGCCGCTCCCGGGGCACCCCGGCCCAGCGCAGCTCGAAGGCGGGCGCGAACTCCGGCGCGTACGCGGTCAGATCCTCGTCGGACAGGCCGCTCCGGTACCGGGCCGTCGGGTAGACGGGGTGGTCGACGAACGCGGCCAGCGTCTCGTACCACATGCCGTCGCGTCCGCCCCCGCCGCCCGCCACCCGCGCGCTCCCGTTCTCCGCCGCGCCTCCACTCCCGTTCGCCGTGGCACGCCCGCTTTCGTGGTCCGGTGTACGCGTGAAGCCGGGGCGGGTGGCGGGGCCGACAGCGGTGGCGGGGCCGACGGCGGTGGCGGTGGCGGTGGCGGTGGAACCGGTGGCGGAACCGGTGGCGGAACCGGTGACGGGGCGCCCGGTGGCGACGGTCGCGTCCAGCCTGGCGAGCACCTCCTCGCGGTGGGCGTCGTGAAGGTCGAGGGCGCGCAGCGCCTCGCGGCACTCCGTGACGAACGACTCGACCCCGGCGGCGTCGGCGGGAGCGGAGATCTCCCGCAGGGCGTTCAGCACCTCCTCCAGGCGGAGCGCCTCCTCCGGGGCCGCCACGAAGTCCTGGAACAGCGAGCCGGGGGTGAGCCGGACCCGCCTGCCCCCGGGCAGGACCAGCGCGACGCCGTCCTTGCTGCGGGTCACCCGCCCGGCCAGGCCGCCGTAGTCCTCCCGCAGGAGCGCGTTCAGCACGCGGGTGGCGAGATATCGTTCCCGCCCGCTCACGGAACCCCCGCCGATCCCACGATCACTCACAACCCCCCGTCGCACGCGGTCGTTCGCGGTTCCTCGGCTCACGCGGTCACCTGCGGGTTCCCCTCGCGTACGGTCACCTGTGGATCCGCGGCCCGCGCGGTCATTCGCGGTGCCCCGGCTCACGCGGTCACCTGCGGGTTCCCCTCGCGTACGGTCACCTGTGGATCCGCGGCCCGCGCGGTCATTCGCGGTTCCCCGGCCCACGCGGCCGCCCGTGGACTCCCGGCTCACGCGATCACCCACGGGTTCTCCGCGGTGAAGGCCGCGACGGCCGCGTCCACGCGTGCCCGGTCGGGGCCGATCGCGCGGACGATGCCCATGTAGTCGCGGTTGGTGTTGCTCAGGTCGATCCGGTCGCCCACGGCGCGCAGCGGCCGGTGCCAGATCCGGACCGGATCGCCGGGCGCGGGAACGACCGTCCCGGGAGACCTCACCACGGTCCCCGGACGGTCGGCGACCAGGCTCAGCGCGGTCGCGTGCCCCTCCGCCCGGTCGGGAAGCCCGGGCTCCGCGCCGAGATGCACCCTGAGCACGAGCTCGAACAGGGGCGCGTCCAGCATGCTCGCCAGCAGGAAGTCGCAGTGGTCGCCGATCACCCGGTAGTTGACCTCGACGATCCGCGGCCCGGCCGGGGTCATCACGTACTCGGTGTGGCAGGCCCCGAACCCCACCCGCAACGCCTCCAGCGCCCGCAGCACGTGGTCGCGGCCGGGGGGCGGCTCCCAGTCGAGCCGTTCCTCCACGAAGTGCGGCAGCGGCCCGAGGGTGGTGCGGAAACCGCCGAGCACCCTGGTCCGCTCGCCGTCGCCGAGCGTCTCCATCGTGTGCAGCGGCCCGTCGAGATACTCCTCCACGACCAGCGTCTCTCCCGGCCGCCGGTCCCGGATGTCCGCGACGGCCGTCGCCAGCTCGCCCGCGTCGCGGACCAGCACCACGTCCTCGCTGGCCACGCCCTCGCGCGGCTTCACGACCGCGGGGAACGGCATGTCGGCGGGCGGCGGGTCCGCCGGTGCCAGCCGCGCGGAACGGACGGTCTCGACCCCGGCGTCGGCCAGGCGCCGCCGGGTGAGCGCCTTGTTCTTGGTGTCGACGCAGGCCCGCCAGTCCTTGCCGGGGAGGCCGAAGTAGGCGGCGGCGAGCGCGGTCTCCGCCTGGATGTGGTCGGAGTTCGAGAAGATCGCGTCCGGGACGCGGTGGTGCGCGACGGTGTCGATCACGGCCCGCGCGTCGCGTACGTCGCAGCGGAGCACCTCCGCCCCGGAGTCGCGGTACCGCTCGGGGCGGTCGGTGAGGATCGTGACCTCACAGCCGAGCGCGCGCGCCGCCGGGAGGAAGCCGTCGCTGACCGAGTCGGTCGGTTTGAGCGCGGTGAGGTACAGCCGCAATGCAGGGACCCCCGATATCAGGCAAGGCTAACCTAACTCGGTGATCCTAGCCTGAGGCCGATCAGCACGCGGAGGTGATCGGCCTATTGACAGTACATGTCCGTGTCGCCCGATGATGAGAGTCTTCTCATCTCCATCCCAGCCTGATCTCCTGTCGCGGCACCTAGCGTGGACGCCATGAGCCGCAGGACGTCAACCGTCAGCATGATGATCGGGATACTCGTCACCGCGGTCGCGATGTTCGCGGTCGTGGTGCTGGTCCAGGGCGATCCCGGCAGCCTTGGTGAGGCCGTCGTGGTCGACCGGGACCGGGGCGGTGAGACGGCCGAGACGGGCACCGCGCAGCCGCGGCCCTCCGGAGACCCCACGGCACCGGCCGGCTCCCGGACCTCGGACGGCTCCGGGGCGCCCGGCGACTCGCGGGCCCGTGACGACCGGACGCCTCCGGGGTCCGCGACCTCCGGAAAGCCCGGCGGGCCCGGCGGGTCCGGCGAACCCGGCGCGTCCCGCGTGACCGGCAAGGAGCGGGCCGAACGGGTGCAGCCCCCACCGCCGCCGCGCGGCGGAGGAGACGACGATGACGACGGCGGCGATGACGACGGCGGCGGCGATGACGGCGACGACTGAGACGACCGCGATGACCGCGACGACTAAGACGACCGCGACGACCGCGATGACTGAGACGACCGCGACAAAGACGGCAGAGACGGCAGAGACGGCAGAGACGGCAGAGACGGCAATGACCACGACGGTGACGGTGACGGCCGGAGCGGTGGCGGCAGAGGCGACGGCCGGGCGGTGAGCGCACGGGCCCGCATCGTGGGTTGGACGCTCGCGGTCGTCGCCCTCGCCCTGAGCGTCTCGGTGTTCGCCACCTGGACCATCCTGCTGGTCAGGCTCGAAGACCGGGTGAACGCCGAGCTCGCCAACGAGGTGGAGAAACTCCACTGGTACGCGAAGAACTCGTCCGCCTCCCCACCGGCGCTGCTGGAGGAGTACCTGAAGGTCAACGCGCCCGACCGCCACGAGACCTTCTTCGTGATCCTGGACGGGAAGGTCCGCTGGCGCACGTACGCCGAACCCCCGGCCGTGCTGGACACCGACCGGGCGCTGGTGGCGCGGATGGCCGCCGCGACCGAACCCGAGTGGGACTGGGCCCCCAGCACGGCCGGGGTCGTCCGCTGGGTGGTCGCACCCGTGATCGCCGACGGCGAGGTCGAGGGCGCCTTCGTGGCCATCGTCTTCTACGACCTCGAACGCCGCGAGGTCGACGAGGCGGTACGCGTGCTGGGCCTCACCGCGCTGGCGGCGCTGCTCCTGGCCGGGGCGGGCGGGTGGTTCGTCGCGGGAAGGGTCCTCGCCCCCGTGCGGCTGGTCCGCCGGACGGCGGAGCGGATCGGCGGCTCCAGCGACCTCAGCCGGCGCCTCACCGTCTCCGGCGACGACGACGTCTCCGCGCTGGCCGCGACCTTCAACCACATGCTCGACCGGCTGGAACGCGCCTTCGCCGTGCAGCGCGACTTCCTCGACGACGCCGGGCACGAGCTGCGCACCCCGATCACGGTCGTCCGCGGTCACCTCGAACTCATGGGCGACGACCCCGAGGAACGGGCCGCCACCCTCACCCTGGTCACCGACGAGCTGGGGCGGATGAACAGGCTCGTCGACGACCTGATCATGCTCGCAAGGTCGGAGCAGCCGGGCTTCCTCACCCTCGGCGAGGTCGAGCTCGCCGACCTCACCGTCGAGGTCGTGGCCAAGGCCCGCGCCCTGGGAGAGCGCCGCTGGCGGGTGGACGAGGTGGCCGAGGAACAGGTCACGGCCGACCGGCAGCGCCTCACCCAGGCGCTGATCCAGCTCGTGGCCAACGCCGTGCGGCACACCGGTCCCGGCGACCTGATCGCGGTCGGTTCCGCCGTACGGGAGGGCCGGGTGGAGCTGTGGGTGCGCGACACCGGTCCCGGCGTGCCCGCCCAGGACCGCGAACGGATCTTCAACCGCTTCGTCCGGGGCGCGGGCCGCGCGGGGTCGCACGACGGCGCGGGGCTCGGCCTCGCCATCGTCCGCTCCATCGCCGAGGCGCACAGGGGCACCGCGCGGGTCCGCGAGGCCGACGGCGGCGGAGCGCTCTTCCTGGTCTCCTTCCCGTACGAGGAGATCCCCGTGACGCTCTCGTACGAGCACTGATGTCCTTTCGCACCGTGCCGTGGGGAAGGCGAGACCGTGACAGTCCCCGAGGGAGGAGTCGAGGGTGAACCGCATCCTGATAGCCGAGGACGAGGGCCGCATCGCGTCCTTCCTGGAGAAGGGCCTGAGAGGCAACGGGTTCACGACCACCGTCGTCGCGGACGGGGTCGCGGCGTACGAGTACGCCCGCGCCGGTCGCTTCGACCTGATGATCCTGGACATCGGGCTTCCGCTGAGCGACGGCTTCACGGTCCTGCGGCGGCTCCGGCAGGAGATGGCGACCATCCCCGTGATCATCCTCACCGCCCGCGACAGCGTCGCCGACACCGTCGCGGGCCTCGAGGGCGGGGCCGACGACTACCTCGCCAAGCCCTTCTCCTTCGAGGAACTGCTGGCGCGCGTACGGCTCCGCCTGCGCCCGGAACGCGTCCCGGAGACGACCGTGCTGCGCGTCGGCGACCTCGCCCTGGACCTGCGGACCCGGCGGGCCCACGTGGGCGAGCGCTCCGTCGACCTGTCCACCCGCGAGTTCGCCCTCGCGGAGATCTTCTGCCGCCACCCCGACCAGGTTCTCACCCGCCAGCAGCTGCTCAGCCACGTGTGGGGGTTCGACTTCGACCCCGGCTCGAACGTGGTGGACGTCTACGTCCGCTACCTGCGCCGCAAGCTGGGCAACGAGCGGATCGAGACCGTCAGGGGGTCCGGCTACCGCCTGCGGGTCCGGTGAGAGTCCTCTCATCCCGCCCTCATGGTGGGTCCACCGGCCACCGGAAATCTGGAGTCATCCGCACAGAAGGTGCGGAACGAACTTCAGGAGGGCCAGATGAGCCTGGTACTACGGCGGACCCTGCTCGCCATCGCGATCACCCTCGGACTCGGGACCACCGGCGTCCTCGCCGGAATCCCGGCGGCCCAGGCCTCCACGTTCCCGGCTCCGCCCACGGCGGTGGTCAACCTCGCGGACGACGACGATGACGATGATGATGACGACGACAGGGGCGGTGATGACGACGACGGCGACGACGACCGCGATGACCGGGACGACCGCGACGACCGGCGATCCGGCCCCGCCGGCGACCGGGACGACGACCTCCCCCGGGGCGGCGTGGAAACCGGCCAGGGCAGCACGTCGCGCGACGACGACGATGACGACGACGACCGGGCACCCACGGGCGGTACGGACACTGGCCAGGGTGGTACGTCGCGCGACGACGACGATGATGACGACCGCGCCCCGGCCGGTGGGACGGACACGGGCCAGGGTGGCACGTCGCGCGACGATGACGACGATGACGACCGCGTCCCGGCCGGGGGCACGGAAACCGGTCAGGGCGGCGTCTCCCGTGACGACGACGATGACGACGACCGCGCCCCGGCCGGAGGGACGGACACGGGCCAGGGCGGCACGTCGCGCGACGATGACGACGACGACCGCGCCCCGGCCGGTGGCGTGGACACCGGCCAGGGCGGCACGTCGCGCGACGACGATGACGACGACGACCGCGCCCCGGCCGGTGGGGTGGAGACCGGGTTCGGCGGGACGGCGGAGAAGGAGGGCGTGCCGCTCTGGGTGCCGGCGGGACTGGCCGGTGCCGGGCTGCTGGCTGCCGGTGGCTTCTGGTTCAACCGTCGACTCACCTCGGGGAGCTGACCGTGCGAACCCCCACCACCCTCGTGGCCGCTCTCTCCACTCTTTCCGCCCTCGTGGCCATGACCGCGTGCTCCACCGAGGTCGCCGCGCACAGCGTCCCCACGGCCTACGAAGCCTCCGCCACTTCCGGAATCTCCACGACCTCCACGACCTCCACGGCCGCCCAGGTCGTACGACCTCCGGCCAGAGATGAGGTGGCCAACCCCGTGCGGCTCCGCGTCCCGGCGATCGGGGTCTCCACCGCGGTGATCGCGTTGAGGCTGGACGCGAGGAACAAGCTGGTCGCTCCGGTCCGCTTCGACAGGGTGGGCTGGAACAAGGCCGGTCCCGAGCCCGGCGAGGCCGGTGCGGCGGTCATCGCCGGGCACGTGGACTCCAGGACGGGGCCCGCCGTCTTCCACCGGCTCGGGAAACTCCGTCCGGGACACCGCGTCCACGTCGACAGGGCCGACGGAAGCACGGTCACGTTCACCGTCCGGCGCCTGGCCCGCTTTCCGAAGAGCAGGATCCCCGACAGGCAGGTGTACGGCTCCGCTAAGGGAGCCGAGCTGAGGCTCATCACCTGCGGCGGGACCTTCGACCGCAAGCGGCGCAGCTACCGTGACAACGTGATCGTGTTCGCGAGCTGACGCCCCAGCACCACGAAGGCACCTCAAAGGCACCTCCAAAGCACCTCGAAGGCACCATGGAAGCATCACCGAAGCACCGCGAGGCCCTCCAAAGACCTCGTAAAAACAGTGCGAGGACAGCTCAAAGCCAACGGGTGGAGCGTGCCACGAGAGGCGCGGGTACCGGGAGAAACCCCGATACCCGCGCCTCTGCCCATATCCCCGGCACCCGGACACCCCCGGCACCCCCAGCCCCCGGCCTCCCCGGTATCCCGGCCCCCGGCCGCACCACGACCCACCCCGGAAACCCCGGCGGAACCCGCCAGGACCCGCCAAACCCACCGCTCCGCCAGACCCGCCAGGCTCCACCAGACTCGCCAGGGCCCAGCCAGACCCACCAGGACCCGGCCAGACCCCGGCAGAGGTCCGACGCCCCCGGAAGGGCACGGGAAACCCGGGAGAGGACAATGAAAAGCCGGTGATGTGCCGAGACGCGTACCACCCCCTCCTCCCGTACGCGGAGAACCCCTCCCGCCCGTACGCGGGGAAGAGCGGGGAGGGCCCCGTCCGGAGACGTAGTATGTGCACTCGGTTGGGGAGGCGGAACAGCGTGGAGAACGTGGAGAGCACCGCACAAGAAGGACTGCTGGGACCGCTGCTGCTCGCGCGCAGTGCCATCGACCGGTCGGCGGTGCTTCGCGGCGACGCCGAATGGCTCGAGAAGACCTGGGCGGACGCCGCGACCAGGGTCGTGGTCGTCGACGACGGGCAGGCGCTGGTCCGGCGCAGTGGCGGAGAGGTCAGGCTGGTCCTGCTGCCCACGGCCGACGCGCCGGAGGGGGAGCGCTACCTGCTCGGCGTCGACGCCGAGGGCGTCGCCTACTTCGCCGTGGCGGCGCCGCTGGCCGGCAGCACCCACAACGGTTCCCTCACCCGGATCCTCTCCCCGCTGGCCCCCTCGGAGCTGGTGGAGGACCAGACCCTCACCGCGGGGCTCCGCCAGGTGGGGTCGCTGCTGGGTGACCTGGACGCCGGGCTGCTGGTGTACGCGGTCGCCCTGGACGCCTGGCACTCCACCCACGAGTTCTGCCCCCGGTGCGGGAGCGGCACCGAGGTGCGCGCGGGCGGGCACGTGCGCGTCTGTCCCAAGGACGGCAGCCAGCACTTCCCCCGGGTCGACCCCGCGGTGATCATGCTGATCCACGACGACGACGACAGGTGCCTGCTGGCCAGGGGGCCGCAGTGGCCCGAGGGGCGGCTGTCGGTGCTGGCCGGGTTCGTCGAGCCTGGCGAGTCGCTGGAGCACGCCGTGGCGCGCGAGGTGGCCGAGGAGGTCGGTGTGCGCGTCGCCGAGCCGCGCTACATGGGCAGCCAGCCCTGGCCGTTCCCGCGCAGCCTGATGCTCGGCTTCTTCGCGCGGGCCACGTCCACGGAGTTCGTCCTCGATCCCGAGGAGATCGCCGAGGCCCACTGGTTCAGCCGCGCCGAGCTGCTGGCCGCCACGCAGAGCGGCGAGGTGCGCCTGCCGTCCGAGGTGTCGATCGCCCGCAGGCTCATCGAGACCTGGTACGGCGAACCGCTGGCCGGCGGCTGGTGACCCCGGGCCCCGTCACCCACCGGCGGGCGTGAACCCTTTAAAATCCACCGGCGGACGTGAACCCCCGAAAAAGGGAGTCCGCCCCTTGACCCGGGCAACGGCGGGCGGACGCGAGCCCCGGCCTCCCGCGAAGGAAGGACCGGGGCCCGGACGCCGACGGGAGGGCTACGCGCCCGTGCCCGCCAGGATGCGCTTGACCTCGATCACCGAGGGGTTGGTCCTGACGACCCGGCCGGTGGGAGAGTCGACCACGACGGTGGGTACGACCTGGTTGCCGTTGTTGACGCTCATGACGAACGTGGCGGCGTCCGGGTTGCTCTCGATGTCGATCTCGTTGTAGGAGATCCCCTCGCGGCTCAGCTGGCTCTTCAGTCGCTTGCAGGGGCCGCACCAGGTCGTGGTGTACACAGTCAGCGCCATGTCGTGAGAAATCCCCTCATGTGATGTCCGGCGCCATTGGCAACAAAGCGAGGGCCGTTCATCTTCCCGATAACCGATGACCGATGAGACGTTCGTCTTCCCGGTCCCGGTGAGACGGTCACCTTCCCAGCGAGACGTTCACCTTCCCAGTGAGACGTTCACCTTCCCGGTGAGAGCAGCTTCTCCGCGACCCACTCCTGAACCCGCTCCGCCACGCCGGGCAGCCGGTAAAGAGGCGCGCTGTGCTCGATGCCGGGCTCGGAGACGATCGTCACCGGCACGCCGACCTGGCGCAGGTGCTCCTTGAGCTGCTTGCCGTGCTCCGCCGACACGAACTCGTCCTCCGAGTGCACGACCAGCATGGGCGCGTCCCCGCGGCTCGCGTGCCACGGGACCTCCATGCTCGCCCAGACCCTGGCGCACTTGCCGGTCGGCTCACAGCCCCCGGCGAGCCTGATGGCCGACTCGCGCAGCTTGCGCTTCTCCAGGTCGAAGGTGTCGGTGCCCTCGGTGTACGCCGTGAGCGGGGAGATCACCGGGGAGATGCCGACCACGCCGCGCAGGCCGGGCAGGCCGCTCTTGTAGGTGCCCGCGGCCCCGGCCAGGTGGCCCCCGGCGGAGAATCCGACGATCACGTAGTTGCTCGGGTCGAAGGACCACAGCGCCGCGTGCCGCCGCGCGGTGGCGATGGCGTCGAGGGTGTCGGTGCGCTGGGCCGGCCAGGAGGCGTCGGTGGAGAGGCGGTAGTTGATGTTGAAGACGACGTAGCCCTGCTCGGCGTAGCTCCGGCTGATCTCGGTCATGTACTTCTTGTCACCCGACGACCACCAGCCGCCGTGGATCAGGAAGACGCCGGGCCGCTTCAGCTCGTCGGTCTGGTACCAGACGTCCATGCGCTGGCGGACGTGCGGGCCGTACGAGACGGTGTTGATGACGGTGCCCTGGGTCAGCGGGTCGGGCTCCGCCACCGGAGGGGGTGTCGGGTCGCCCCCGCCGGACCTTCCGGTGCCGCTCTTCGGGGTACCGGCCCTGCCGGTGTCGTTCGTCCCCGCGCCGGCCATACCGGTCCCGGCCTTCGTCCCGGCCCTGGTCTTGGCCGCGCCCGTCTCGGCCCTGCCGACACTGGCCACTCCCGTGCTGGCCCTCGCCAGGCCGTACGTTCGGGTGTCCGCCTCGCCCGCTCCGGGAGTCGCCGCCCTGGACTTCGCGGTTCCAGAAGTCGCGGTTCCGGAAGTCGCCGCTCCGGACTTCGCCGTGCCGGAGGTCCTCTCGCCACCGGCCCCGGCCGTGCTGGCGGTCTCCCCGGTACCGGCCTTCGCCGGGGCGGGTGTCCCGCTGGGCTGGGCCGAAGCCGAGATCGCGTGTGCGTGCGCGGTCGTGTACGCCACCGCGGGCCCGACCATCGCCGCCGCCAGGGCGAGCGCACCCACGGTTACCCCAGTTCGCACGGGCCTCTTCCTTCCCCGGAATCGTTCGGCCCCCATTGTGGAGTAAAAAGCCCACTTTGTGCATCTCGGCGAACCACATAGGTTGACGGCGGCGAGTTGCCAGAATGACTGATGCTTGGCCTGTGACTGGGAGGATGTTGCCGCCCGGTCCGTTCGACCGCGTGTGTTCGACTGCGTGTAAGGAGGCTCCGTGGAGCCCGACAACGTTCTGGCGGCACTGGACCCCGAGCAGCGTGAGGTGGCCGAAGCCGTCCGTGGGCCGGTCTGCGTCCTCGCCGGAGCCGGGACGGGCAAGACCCGCGCCATCACCCACCGCATCGCGCACGCGGTCCACAGCGGGGTGGTCGACGCCCAGGGCGTGCTGGCGGTGACGTTCACCACACGCGCGGCCGGTGAGCTCAGGCAGCGGCTGCGGCAGCTCGGCACGCCGGGCGTGCAGGCGCGCACCTTCCACGCCGCCGCGCTGCGCCAGCTCACCTACTTCTGGCCGCGCGTCATCGGCGGAGACCCGCCCAGGGTGATCGAGTCGAAGCTGCCGCTGCTGATCGACGCCTGCCGCACCCTGCGCAAGAACCAGGACCGTTCCGAGCTGCGCGACATCGCCTCCGAGATCGAATGGGCCAAGGTCACCCAGATCGCCCCCGAGGACTACGCGGAGGCCGCCAAGAAGGCGGGCCGCACCTCGCCCGTGGCCCCCGAGGAGGTCTTCCGGCTCTACGAGGCCTACGAGGACCTCCGCCGCGAGCGGCACCTGGTCGACTTCGAGACCATCCTGGAACTCACCGCGGCCGTGATGACCGAGCACCGCGAGGTGGCCTCCCAGATCCGCCAGCAGTACCGCTACTTCGTGGTCGACGAGTACCAGGACGTCAACCCGCTGCAGAAGCTGCTGCTCGACACCTGGCTCGGCGGGCGCGACGACCTGTGCGTGGTCGGCGACCCCAACCAGACGATCTACTCCTTCACCGGCGCCACCCCCCGCTACCTGACCGGCTTCTCGGTCGAGCACCCCAACGCCACCGTGATCAAACTGGTCCGCGACTACCGCTCCACCCCCCAGGTCGTCTCGCTGGCCAACCGCGTGCTCGACAGGGCGCGCACCCCGCACAAGCTCTCCCTGATCGCCCAGCGCCCGGACGGCCCCGAGCCGGTCTTCACCGAGTACGACGACGAGACCGCCGAGGCCGAGGGCGTGGCGCGGGCGGTCAAGAAGCTCGTCGGCGGCGGCGTGCCGACCCGCGAGGTCGCCGTGCTGTTCCGGGTCAACGCCCAGTCCGAGGCGTACGAGCAGGCCTTCGCCAAGGCCGGCCTGCCGTACGTGCTGCGCGGCGCCGACCGCTTCTTCGAGCGCCCCGAGGTCCGCCAGGCGGTCGTGCTGCTGCGCGGCGCCGCCCGCTCCGCCGAACCCGGCGACACGCTCGCCTCGACCGTGCACCACATCCTGTCCGGCATCGGGCTCACCCCCGAGGCGCCCGGCGGCGGCAAGGCCCGCGAGAAGTGGGAGTCGCTCAAGGCCCTCGCCGACCTCGCCGAGGACCTCGCCGCCACCGGCGCCGACCTGCCCGCCTTCGTCGCCGAGCTGGAGCGCCGGGCCGGGGAGCAGCACGCGCCGCCGGTCGAGGGCGTCACCCTGGCCTCGCTGCACGCCGCCAAGGGCCTGGAGTGGGACGCGGTCTTCCTCGTCGGCGTCACCGAGGGCATGCTGCCGATCATCTACGCGGAGACGCTCGACCAGATCGAGGAGGAGCGCCGTCTCCTGTACGTCGGCGTCACCCGCGCCCGCGCCCACCTGGGGCTGTCGTGGGCGCTGGCCCGCTCACCCGGCGGGCGGCGGTCCCGCAAACCCTCCCGCTTCCTGGACGGGCTCACCGGCCGCTCCGCGCAGAAGAGCCGCGCCGCCGCCTCGGCCTCGGCGACCTCGGCGGCCTCGGCGGCCGACCGCCGCCAGGTCGCCGCTCCGATCAGCTGCCGGGTCTGCGGCAAGACCCTGGCCGCCGCCGCCGAGCAGAAGCTCGGCAGGTGCGCCGGATGCCCCGCCGACTACGACGAGGCGCTGCTCGACGCGCTCAAGTCCTGGCGTACGGGAGTGGCGAGGCACGAGAAGATCCCCCAGTGGGCGATCTTCACCGACGTCACCCTCCAGGCCATCGCCGAACGGGCGCCGCTCTCGGAACAGGACCTGCTGGCGATCACCGGAATCGGACGCGTCAAACTGGATCGTTATGGCGAGGCGGTGATCGAACTATGCCGTATAGCCGCGAACCGGACGGAGGGCGCGTGAACGAGGCGTTGAAGGAGCTCCTGGACCTGCTCGACCTGGAGCAGATCGAGCTCGACATCTTCAGAGGGCGTAGCCCGGAGGAGCGCATCCAGCGTGTCTTCGGCGGCCAGGTGGCCGCCCAGGCCCTGTTCGCCGCGGGACGGACGGTGCCCGACGGCCGCGACGTCCACTCGCTGCACGCCTACTTCATCCGGCCCGGCGACCCGGCCATCCCGATCGTCTACAACGTCGAGCGCGTCCGCGACGGCCGGTCCTTCACCACCCGGCGGGTGGTGGCCGTCCAGCACGGCAAGGCGATATTCACGATGTCGGCCTCCTTCCACGTGACGGAGACCGGTGTCGAGCACCAGGCGACCACGATGCCCCAGGTGGCCGATCCCGAGGGCCTGCCGCTCTTCCAGGACCGGATGCTCCAGGCCGTGGGGGAGGAGTCACCGCTGCGCGAGTGGCTGGCCAAGCCGAGGCCGGTGGACGTCCGCTACGTGACCCCCCTCACCTGGGAGGCCTACCGCGACCCGGAGCTGCGCGGGTCGAACACCAACGTGTGGTTCCGCTACGACGCGGAGCTGCCGGACGATCCGCTGCTGCACGTGGTGCTCGCCGCCTACGCCTCCGATTTCACCCTGGTCGACACGGTGCTGCTCACCCACGGCCTGGCGTGGGGCGCGTCCAACCTCTCCGGCGCCTCGCTGGACCACGCGATGTGGTTCCACCGCCCCTTCCGGGTGGACGAGTGGATGCTCTACGCCCAGGAGTCGCCGTGGTCGGGGGCGGCGCGAGGGCTCGCCAAGGGCGAGATGTTCACCCGGTCCGGAGAACTGGCCGTGTCGGTAGTGCAGGAGGCGATGATCCGCGTGAGATAGTCGCAAAGTCGCAGGTAGAAAATATGTTGCCCCCTCCCCGGGCCGGGGTTTAGGGTCATGGTCAAGCAAGTCGGACGCTACTGTCCGACGATCCACGAATGGAGGTGAGTCCGCTGTGAGGAACATTCCGATGACGTCCCAGTCGGGGCTCACTTCCGCGCGCCGTAACACCGTTCTGTCTTGCGACAGCCAGATCATCCTCGCCGGCGGCGTGGCTGTTCTGGCTCAGCAGGCCAATCCCGCCCATCTTCAGGTCGAAACCGGCGGTTGGTTCGCTCCGATCGCCTTCCCGGCGACGGACGTCCCGGCTGCTCGTAACCGAGTGGGCGACAGCTACGCAGCAACGACCAAGCACATCGGAAACGGTGGACTGCGCGGTCCGCAACCCTGGGGGCATCCTCCGGTCATAACCTGACCGAGGAAAAAGCCTTCAGGCCGCGGATCCGCACCCAGGATCCGCGGCCTTCTTGTTTGTCCGCGTCATTCCTGACCCCCACCCCAAGAGGTAACCGAAGATCAACACCTAGCTGAGAGGTGAAGCAGATGGGGGCCCAGACGGTCATGGACCTGATCGACGAAGCCACAATCCCCTGTCGTACCGACCCCGACCTGTGGTTCGCCGAGTCTCCGGAGGACGTGGAGTTCGCCAAGGCGCTCTGCGGAGGCTGCCCGATCCGTGAGGCCTGCCTGGCCCGCGCGCTGGAGCGCGAGGAGCCGTGGGGCGTCTGGGGCGGCGAGCTCGTCCTGCGGGGGGCGATCGTCCCCCGGAAGCGTCCGCGCGGGCGTCCCCGCAAGAACCCGGTCGCTGCCTGAACAACCCGGTCGCTGCCCAGATCCACCGAGAACCAGCACCACCGAGAACCAGCATCACCGAGAACCTGAAACACCGAGAACCAGCATCACCGAGAACCAGCACCACCGAGAACCAGCATCACCGAGAACCAGCACCACCGAGACCCGAGCCACCACGAGCCGCACGTTTCCGAAAGGACCACTCCGATGAGCTACTTCACCGCCAGAGGCCTCGACCTGTCTTCTATGCAAGAAGAACTGGTCCGTGACCGAATACGAACCCTCCACCGCGAGGCGGAGGAGCATCGCAGGGCCGTCGGCCTTCAGCGCCTCCAGCGTGCCCAGCGCAACGCGGAGCGCGCCTCGGCCCGCCTGCGAAGCGCGATCCTGCGCCTCGTCTGATCGGTCTTGTCTGTTCGGTAAGAACCGGCGGCGACGCGTAGAGGACGCACGAGAGAAACCCGAAGCCGCACGGGAGACTGACCGAAGAGCGAGACGGACGAGAAGAGCGAGACGAACGAACGAGGGGTGACCCGCTCAGGCGGGCCACCCCTCAAACGTCTCCCGGACCCACCACATCGCGGGCCACCGCAGAAGATCCGGAAAGCAGAAGATCCGGAAAACCGTTGGACACCCCGGAGCGTCCGGGATCTACGGAGCATCCGGGATCTACGAAACACCCGGTGACGTCCATGCCGCAGGGATGCCCTGGATACCACCGGATGGCCCCTGAGCATCACAAACATCGCGGAGCATCGGGCATCGCGGAACATCGGGCGGAGGAGAATACCCCTCAGGCGCTGGTGAGGGTGGGTTCTCCGGAATCCTCGTCGGTGAAGCCGGGGACCCAGCGGATGACCTCCGCGCGGAAGCGGGCGGTGGCGCCGAGCTGGCAGAGGACGCCGACCCCCGCCGCGTGCACACGGTGGATGAGGACGTACGAGGCGGGCAGGTTGAGCTGGCGCACCACGTTGCCGGGACGCAGGTCGGTGGCCGTGGCGGCCTGCCGCTGGAGCCACTCCCTGCTGAACGAGAACTCCTCCACGGCGGTCGGCTCGACGTAGGGAGCGAGGAACGCCCGCAGGGCTTCGGGGTCGATCTCGATGTGCGGCTGGATGAAGCCCTCGTCACGCAGGCCCTGCACCACGGTCGACATGTCGCCGTTGTTGAAGATGCGGGTCAGCTTTCCGAAGACCGGTGGGTATCCGTCGGGCATCCGGTTGACCGCGCCGAAGTCGAGCACGCACATCCGGCCGTCCTCGACGATCCGGAAGTTGCCCGGATGGGGGTCGGCGTGGAGCATGCCCAACCGCGCGGGCGAGGAGAACAGGAAACGGACGAGCTGGAGCCCGGCCCGGTCGCGTTCCTCCTGGGTGCCGTCGGTGATGATCCGCGACAGCGGGGTGCCGTCGACCCACTCGGAGACGAGGACCTGCTCGTTGGCGGCGATCACGTCCGGGATCAGGAAGTCGGGGTCGTCCTTGTACTCCAGGGCGAAGGCGTGCTGGGCCTCGGCCTCGTGGAGATAGTCGAGCTCCTCGACCACCCGCTCGCGCAACTCGCTCAGGACGGCCTTGATGTCGAGGCCGGGCAGCAGGACCCCGAAGAGCTTGCCGAGCCGGGCCAGCTGGGTGAAGTCGGAGAGCAGGGCCTTCCCCGCCCCCGGATACTGGATCTTGACCGCGACCGTCCGGCCGTCGTGCCAGACCGCCTTGTGCACCTGCCCGATCGACGCGGCGGCGGTGGGTTTGTCGTCGAACGACAGGAAGTTCTCCCGCCAGTCGGCGCCCAGCTGCTCGACGAGGACCTTGTGCACGGTCGTCGCGGGAAGCGGCGGAGCCGCGTCCTGGAGCTTGGTCAGGGTGGCGCGGTAGGGGCCGGCGATCTCGGACGGCAGCGCCGCCTCGAAGATGGACAGCGCCTGGCCGAGCTTCATCGCCCCGCCCTTGAGCTCGCCGAGGACCTTGAAGATCTGCTCGGCGGTGCGTTCCTGGATTTCCTGGGCGACGATCTCGGCGGACTTGCCCCCGATTCGTTTTCCGAGACCGAGAGCGGTACGGCCGGCGAACCCGATCGGCAGGGCCGCCAGCTTGGCGGAGCGCGCAACGGCGCGGCGCGGAAGGTCACTCACCTTGGTTGGCGGCGTATCCGCTGGCACAGCGAGACGCCGCTCCCTCCCTTCGCTGTGTGTCCGTCAGCGGCAGGTAGCCGACGCGACCATTGTTAGCGAACCCAACTCGTTTCGGAAGCAACGACATTGAGGATGAACACTCCAGGATCGCCTCTTCCAGCTCCAATCTGGCAATACTTCCATTGTGCTGTTTGTCACAGCGGGTTCACGGCCGTCGATCGCGGCGAGTGCGTGACCTGCCGCCGACGCCGCCACCAGCGCCGACAGCGCCGTGCCACACGCGATTTCTCCCGCGGGGAAGCCACCGAGCCGAGCACTGACGACGGGCCATCCGGGGTCGCGGTCTCGCCGGGTCAAATCTAAACAGTGCAGGCATGTGCTTCGTCCGGGGAGCACAAGGGGGCCGACCGACCCGGAGCCCTCGAACGCGGTGACCAGCAGATGCGGGATCTCCCACTCGACGAGCTCCCTGACCAGGAGGCCGTCCAGCGGCACCACCGGCGCGAGCACCGCCAGGTCCGGGGGCCTGGCCCCGTCGGCCAGCTGGGCCGCCCCGTCGCCGGTCCATGCCGTGAGACCGGGCGCGAGCCTTTTGGCCACCGCGACCGCGCCGTCCTGCCTGCTCATTCCCACCTCCGTCCAGCCGAGGCCGCCGGGGACGACATCCCGTCGCCGCGCCGTACCGGGATCGATGACGCAGATCCGGCCGACCCCGGAGGCGGCGAGCAGGCAGACGACCTGCGCGCCCACCCGGCCCGCGCCGTAGACCCGCACCTGGGCCGCTCGCCGGCGCTCCAGCGCGGCGAGCCCGCCGTCGATCGTGCCCGGGGTGAGGGAGAGTACGTCGAGATCCGGCTGGAGCCGATCACGCTCGGCCATCGCGAGCGCGCGCAGCGGCCCCGGACCCGCACTCGCGTCGTCCACCACGCCACGGCTGACCAGCAGGTCGAGCAGGGTCCGGCCGTGCTCCTCGCCGAGACCCGCCTCGGCGGCACCGGCCAGCACGCCCGCGAGATCCCGTACGCCGTCGAGACTCTCCACCCAGCGGCGGACCTCGGGCTCAAGGTCGGTCAGCACCACCGTGTGACGGGGATGCAACCCGAACTGCAGGGTGCGCCCGTCGCGGGCGACACGGCGCAGAGCGGGCTTCAGACGTGGTCGCATTCGGAGAGCCTTTCTTCGGGGCGGCCCATGGGGTGAGCCGGTGAACAGGGAAAGAGCAGTGCTGAGCAGTGCTGAGTAAGGCTGGGTGGGGCTGAGCGGGGTTGAGCAGAGAAAAGAGCACAGCTGAGCAGGGGAAGGGCAGGGACTGAGCGGGGCTGAGCGGGGCTGAGCAGGCCGGGGGTGGCTGGGTGTGCCAGCGTGGCACGGCCCCACAAGGTCGCGGACGCCTTTTCCTCCGCCTGTGGATAACTCGCCCGGCGAACAACGCCCCTGTGGATAACCCGCCCTGGACACCCCCGGATACCCCCGCCCCCGGATACCCCCGCCCCCTGGACATCCCCGCCCCCTGGACGCCCTTCCTCCAGGGGCGCCCTTGCCTGGGTGCACCTCGCTCGTCGCCGGGAGAACCTCTCTGGGAGGACCCCTCCCCCTCTGGGAGAACCTCTGAGAGGCCCTTCCCTGAGAAGGCACTTCCTCTGGGGAGACTCCCTCTGGAGATCGACCGTCCCGGGCGATATGCCCGGACTAATCCTCAGGAGGAGGTATATCCGTTCCGCCCACCAAGGCGGGGCATCCGTCTCGCCTCCCGGCACGGGAGATCTCCGGGAGCGGCGGACCCAGAAGAGACGGATCCAGGGAAGGTAGATCTAGGAAGGCGGATCCGGGGAGGCGGATCTAAAAAGGGCGGATCCGGGAGGAAGCGAGTCGAGAGACGATGAGCCAGGAGGTCGAGAGAGCACAAGGGCAGGAACACAGGAGGACAGGAAGACAGGAGGGCAGGAGGGCCCTCAAGGGTGGACGGGAGAGGGTGGGTTACGCTCCCCGGCATGGACGAGCTCTTGATCGACCGGCGTGACGACGGCGTCGCGGTGCTCACTCTGAACCGCCCCGACCGGCGCAACGCGATGACCGACGAAATGACCGCCCGGTGGCGGCTCGCCATCGCGGATCTCGCGGCGGACCGCGACCTCCGATGCGTCGTCGTCACCGGGGCCGGAAACGCGTTCTGCTCCGGGGGAGACCTGTCCTGGCTCGCCGAGCGGGCCTCCGAGGGGGTGCCCGCGCTGCGCGATCGGATGCTCGGTTTCTACCGGACCTGGCTGGCGATCGCCGACCTCGAGGTGCCGACCATCGCCGCCGTCAACGGGGCGGCAGTCGGGGCGGGCCTGTGCCTCGCCCTCGCCTGCGATCTGGTCTACGCCGCCGAGGAGGCCAAGCTGCTCGCCCCCTTCACCTCGCTCGGCCTGCACCCCGGCATGGCGGCCACCTACCTGCTGCCCAGGGTCGCGGGGGTGGGCGTGGCCAGGGAGATGTTGCTCACAGGACGGACGATGACGGGCGCGGAGGCGGCGCCCGCGGGCTTGGTGACCAGGGCGTTCCCCCGCGAGTCGCTGATGGACGAGGTGATGGGGATCGCGTCGCGTACGGCGGCCAACGCGCCGATCGCCACCAGGCTCACCAAAATCGCCCTGGCGGGCGGCGGGCACGCCGACCTCGACGCCGCGCTGCGCTGGGAATCCCTCGCCCAGCCGGTCACGATGATCTCCGCCGACATGCTTGAAGGGCTGGCGGCCCAGAGAGAACGGCGGGCCCCGCGATTCGGCAACGCATGAGACGGCTGATATCCAGGTTAATTAGATAAGTCACGGTCATAGTTGATCACCCGTGTTGAACAATCGACGAACGGGGATTGACCAGCGGGAACGTGTTCTACCCCCTGGTGTGAATTCGTCATTCTCGGCTACCGTTCATATGTGCCCCCCGAGACAGTCGAGGTCCGCCGCAGTTCTCGCCGCCGGCGGACGGTTTCTGCGTACCGCGACGGCGAGAAAACGATCGTGCTCCTCCCCGCCGGTCTGAGTAGCACCGATGAGGAACAATGGGTGCGCCGTATGCTCGATCGCCTCGCGGCCAAGGAACAGCGCAGACGTCCCTCCGACGACGATCTCCTCGATCGGGCCGTCGATCTGTCGGCCCGCTATCTGGGCGGGGAGGCGAAGCCGTCGAGCGTGCGCTGGGTGGAGAACCAGCAGCATCGCTGGGGCTCGTGCACCCCTGATCACGGCACCATCAGGATCTCCACGCGGCTGCGGGGCATGCCGTCGTGGGTGGTCGACTACGTGATCATGCATGAGCTCGTCCACCTGCTGGTGCCGAGTCACGGCTCGCGCTTCTGGGCGCTCGTGGAACGCTATCCCAAGGCCGAGCGGGCGCGAGGCTTCCTGGAGGGATTCTCCACGGCGGCTCACGGTTCCGCGGAGGAATGTTGACGGAAGATCGGGTGGTGGCCGTTCTCGTCACGCCCTCCGTGGCGGACGCGGCCCCGCCGGGAGTCGACGCCGCCGACTTTCTCACGGCCGTCGCCGAGGACGCCTACGAGCTCGTCGCCGGCCTGGACTTCGTCGCTCCCGTCGTGGTGACGAGCGTCCCCGGCATGGAGGAGATCGTCTGGCCGGGCACCCCGGTCGTCGAGATCCCCGATCTTTCCGGCAGCGCCCTGGTGGAGGCCGCCTTCGCGGCCCTGCCGTACGGCGAGCAGGCGGTCCTGCTGAGTGCCGACGCGCCCGACCTGCCCCCTTTGCTCATCGGGAAGCTCTTCCGCGAGCTCGGCAGGGCCAGGATCGCCGTCTGCCCGGACGCGGGGGGCGGTACGGTCGCGTTCGCCGCCCACCTGCCCTACCCGGACTGGGCCGCGGTGGGCTTCGACGACCTCGATCCGATCAAGGCGCTCCGTGCCTCCGCGCCCGGCAGCCGCATGGTCGCGAGGGGCCCCGGCTGGCACCGCCTGCGTACTCCTGGCGACATCCGCCTCCTCGACCCGGGCCTGGAGGGCTGGGACAACACCCGGGCCCTGCTCTCCCCTGAGCCCTGAGCCTTCAACCCTGAGCCCTCAACTCCGAGTCCTCGGGCGATCAAGTGCCCGAACCGTCCGGGAATCCAAACAGCCCAGGTACCCCGGGTGCCCGGCCCCGTCATCAAGGCGGAGGCAGGCGCAGGTCGGCGAAGACGGCCCGGTGGTCGGTGCCGGGAACGGTGTGCACGCTCACCGCGTTCACTCCCACCCGCTGGTCCGCCACGACATGGTCGATCGTGATCAGCGCGGGGACGCGCTTGTTGACCGGCCAGGTGGGGGTGAGGCCTTCCCCGGCGCTGTCGGCCGCGTCCACATAGCCGCGGTCCAGGAAACGCCGCATGGCCGCGTGGTCGAGGCTGGCGTTGAAGTCGCCCGCGAGGATGCGGATCGTGTCGGGCGCGGCGGAGGGCAGCGCCTCCAGCGCCGCCGTCCAGTCGTACACCTGCCTGCCCAGCGGCGGGAAGGGATGCACGTCGACGATCTCGACGGGCTTGGAGCCGGGCACGGTCATCAGCGCGGCGGGCATGTTGTGCCCGATCGCCTCGAACAGGTTCTTCCTCGGGGTCAGCGGATACCGCGCGTACAGGCCGCTGCCCCCGGCGCTCCACTCCGGCTCCAGCACCTTGTACGGCAGCACCTTCTCCAGCCCGGCCGCCTCCAGCTTCTCGACCATCCCCGGTGTCAGCTCCTGGGTGCTGAGCACGTCCGGGTTCAGCCGCCGGACCAGGTCCATCACGGCGTCGGGTTCGGCGTGCCCGAACAGCGTGTTGAGCGTCAGCACCCGCAGGGGCGTTCCCGTCACGGGGTCCCCGGAGCGGAACGCCCTGGGGAGCACGCTGAGGCCGAGCGCCGCGGTGGTGATCAGCGCCACGGCCGTCGCCGCCCGGTTGCGGGCCAGCGCGGCCAGCAGCACCGGCACGAGCGAGGCCGCGGCCACGTACGGGGTGCCGGTCATGAGCTGGGTGGTCAGCGAATCGCGTTCGAGCCCGGCCACCCGGGCCACCGCCCAGGCGGCGAACGGGGTCACCGCGGCCCAGGCGAGGGTCCTGGGAATCCTCCAGCGGCGACGGCGCGCCGGCTGCACGACTGCGCCCCCGACGCCCCCGACGCCCTCGGCGCTCCTGCCGGCCACGATGTCCACACTCACAGTGCCCCGATCCGCTCCGTACGACCCGATGGACCCGATGGACCCACTGAGAACGAAGATATCCGGGGAAAGGTGAGACAAGCGTAAAACGGTCCAACGCCCTCGGGACACGCCCCGGACAGGCTGGAACCAGTCGCGGAACCGGCCGCGGAACCGATCTCCGGACCGATCTCCGGACCGATCTCCGGACCGATCTCCAGGCCGATCTCCGGGCCGTCGTACGAAGCCGGGCGCCCGGTCACCCGGATCGCAGGGCCTCGCGGGCGCGGCGGGCCAGGCGGCGGGTCGCCTCGTCGGACAGCTCGGGGATCTCCTCCACCGGGAACCAGCGCAGGTCGAGCGACTCGGCGCTGATCACGGCCTCGACACCGGCGGGGGCGACGGCGCCGTACTCGATGTCGAGGTGGCTGGTGTACGGCGGGTGGCACCAGACCTTGTGACGGTCGAGCGCCAGCGGGCCCGGCAGCAGCCGCAGGCCCGGGATGCCGGACTCCTCGGTGGCCTCACGCAGCGCCACCGCCTCCAGGGAGGCGTCGCCGCGCTCGCAGTGCCCTCCCATGGGCAGCCACATCCCGGCCTTGGGGTGCAGCGTCAGCAGCACCCGCTCGCCGTCGTGGGAGAGCACCGCGGTCGTGGCCGTCAGGTGGCCGGTGACGCACTCGCGCCACATCGCGTCGTCGTTGGCGTGGACGTGCCCCAGGAACTCCTTGCGGAGGATCTCCTCCTCCGCCGTGGGCGCGGCCCACCCCGTGAGCACGTCCTCCGCGTCGGCGCGCAGGCTCACGCGCCGCCGTCCCCGCCGTCGTCCTTGCGGCCCTTCCTCTCGTCGTCGCCGTCCTCACCCGAGGCGGCCGGAGTATCCGAAGTACCAGAATCACCCGAAGACTCCCGGAGCGTCCCCTCCAGCGATGACAGGTCGAGCTCGGGCTCGCCCCGTACGAACCTCTCGGGGTCGTCGAGGTCGTCGGCGGTGGGCATCAGGTCGGGGTGGTCCCAGACCGCGTCGCGGCCGTCGACGCCCCGGTCGGCCTCCAGGGCCTGCCACAGGGCGGCGGCCTCACGCAGGCGGCGGGGCCTGAGCTCAAGACCGACGAGTGTGGCGAAGGTCTGCTCGGCGGGGCCGCCGGTCGCCCTGCGGCGCCGTACGGTCTCCGACAGCGCGGTCGCCGAGGGGAGCTTGCCGTCCGCGGCGCCGTCCACGACGGTGCCGACCCAGCCCTCGACCAGGGCGAGCATGGTCTCCAGCCGGGACAGGGCGGCCTTCTGCCGCTCGGTCTCCTCGGGCTTGAGCAGGTTGCCGCCGCTCAGCGCCTGCTGGAGCTGCTCGGGGTTGTTGATGTCGAGCCCGCGGAGCTGCTCCTCCAGCGCGGACGCGTCCACCGTGATGCCCCTGGCGTACTCCTCCACGGCCCCGAGCAGGTGCGCGCGCAGCCACGGCACGTGCTGGAACAGCCGGTGGTGGGCCGCCTCGCGCAGGGCGAGATAGAGGCGGATCTCCTCGGCGGGGGTCTCCAGACCCTGGCTGAACGCCGCGACGCCGCCGGGCAGCAGGGCGGCGCTGTCCGACAGCGGCAGGCCGATGTCGGTGGAGCCGATCACCTCCAGGGCGAGCGAGCCGACGGCCTGGCCGATCTGCTGGCCGACCATCATGCCGCCCATCTGCTTCATCATCCCCATCAGCGGCCCGGCCATGGCCTGGGCCTCGGGGGGCAGACCGGTGGCGCCGAGCGTGCCGCTCATGGTCTCGACCATGCGGGCGGCGATCGGGTCGCAGAGTTTCTGCCAGACCGGGACGGTCTTCTCGATCCACTCGGAACGGCTCCACGCCTGGGGATTGCTCACCCCGCTCGGCAGGGAGGTGGCCTCGTTGAGCCACAGATCGGCCAGATTCAGGGCGTCGACGATCTGGCGCCGCTCGCCCTCCATGACACTGGGATCGCCCTCGGCGACCACGACGTGCCGTGCGATGTTCTTCGCCATGTCCCAGTTGACGGGACCAGAGGTCGGCGGAGCGGAGAGCATGTCGGCGAACTGGCGCATTGCCGCTGCGATCTGCTCCGGGTTGCCGAACATGGCGAACGGATTCTCGTTGGGGTCGTTTTCCCGACCTGGCAAGTCAGTCACCGCTCTACCTCGTGCAGGATGGAGGAGTCCACATCCGCCACGTTATCCGTCGCATGGCGGGTCAGTGCAAAGTGAGGACCTGGTGCCTACCTCGAAACGCTCCCGGCCCCCCGTCGTCGCCGTCACCGGCGCCGCCTCGGGCATAGGCCGTGCCTTCCTCGCGAAGGTCGCCTCGTCTGCGGATTTCCGCAGGGTCGTGGCCATCGACGAGCAGCGTGGTGACGTCCCCGACGTCACCTGGCGGGTCCTCGATGTCCGAGATCCGCTCTTGGCGAACCGCATATCTGATATTGACGTGCTCGTGCACCTGTCGGCCGACTACGCGCTCGACGTCAACCCAGCGGAGCGGCGCGCCTACAATCTGCGAGCGGCCCAGACGGTGCTCACCGCCAGCGCCGCCGCCCGGGTGCGGCGCGTCGTGCTCCTCACCAGCGCCATGGTGTACGGCGCCGTCCCCGAGAACCCCGTCCCGCTGCCGGAGGACTCCGCGGTCGCCGCGGAGCCCGACACGGGCATGGTCGGCGACCACCTGGAGATCGAGGCGCTGGCCCGGCGCTCCCTGCGCAGCCATCCAGGCCTCGACGTGACCGTGGTCCGGCCCGCCGCGGTGGTCGGGCCCGGCGTCGACAGCGTGGTGACCCGGCACTTCGAGGCGCCCAGGCTGCTCACCGTCAAGGGGTGCAGCCCCCGCTGGCAGTTCTGCCACGTGGACGATCTCGTCTCGGCCCTTGAGATGGCGGCGCTGGGCACGGTCTCGGGGGTGGTCGCCGTCGGCGGCGAGGGCTGGCTGGAGCAGGAGCAGGTGGAGGAGATCTCCGGGCTGCGCCGGCTGGAGCTGCCCGCCGGGCTCACCTTCGGGACCGCCCAGCGCCTGCACCGCCTCGGCGTCACCCCGGCCCCGGCCACCGACCTGCACTACGTCGTCTACCCCTGGGTGGTCGACTGCGCCGCGCTGCGCGAGGCCGGATGGAAGCCCCAGTGGAGCAACGAGGCCGCGTTCGAGCAGCTCCTGGAGCTGCGTGAGGGCAGGCACGCCGTCGTGGGCCGCCGCCTGTCCGGCAAGGAGGCCACGCTCACCGCGGCCGGCGCCACCGTCGCCGTCCTCGGCACCGCGGCGATCGTCCGCGCCGCCCGCAAGAAGCGCCGCACCTGACGGCCGCGCCTGCCCGTTCGCGCGGGGCGAACGTCCCGCGGACGGCGCGTGACCTCGTACGGCCTCGCACAATCGGCAAGAGGTCCTCGTACGGGCTCGCCATCCGTACGGGGCGCGGAGGGCGGCCCCGGGGGTGCGCGGCCGAAGGCCGTTTTTCCCGGGCGGTACGCTTTGCGGCGTGGATGTCATCCGGTTGCTCGATATTCGCGACAGCGCGCTCTCCGTCGACGAGGTGCTCGCCGCCGTCGGCGACCACGCCGCGGGCGGCACGACCGTCTTCGTCGGCACGGTGCGCGAGCAGGACCACGGAAAGCCGGTCACGAGCCTGTCCTACTCGGCGCACCCGAGCGCCGTGGACGAGCTCCGCCGGGTGGCCGAGAAGATCGCCGCGGACTTCCCCGTGACCGCCCTGGCCGCCGTCCACCGGGTCGGCGACCTGGAGCTCGGCGACGTCGCGGTCGTCGTGGCGGTCGCCGCGCCACACCGGGGCGAGGCGTTCGAGGCCTCCCGCAGGCTGATCGACGATCTCAAGAGCCAGGTCCCCATCTGGAAGAACCAGCTGTTCACCGACGGCTCCTCCGAGTGGGTCGGGGCCTGCGAGTGAGCTCGCCTGTCGGGCGCGCGGCCGTCGGCGCGGCGGCGTCCGGGTGCGGTTTCATGACCTGTCGTACGGCATAGGCTTTGTCCATGTCCCGACGAGCGCTGACCCTCATGGTGGCGGGCTTCCTCACACTCATGCTCGCGCTGGTCGGCGCCGTGCTGCCGGTGCCGTACGTCGTGCTGAGTCCCGGGCCGACCGAGAACACGATCGGCGACGTCGACGGCAAGCCGGTGATCAGCGTCGAGGGGCGCCAGACGTATCCGACGGAGGGCAAGCTCAGCCTCGTCACCGTCGCCTACCAGGGCGGGCCCGGCACCAGGATCGACCTGTTCAGCGCGCTCAGGGGATGGATCGATCCCACCATCGCGGTCGTGCCCGAGGAGACGATCTTCCCCCCGACGACCACCGCCAAGGAGGTCGAGCAGCAGAACACCCAGGAGATGACCAACTCCCAGGACGACGCGACCGCGGCGGCGCTGACGGAGTTGAAGATCCCCTACAGCTCGGTCGTGACCGTGGCCTCCACCGAGAAGGGCCTGCCGGCCGACGGGAAGTTCAAGGTCGGCGACGAGATCGTCTCGGTGGACGGCACCCCCGTGTCCGACCGTGAGACCGTCTCCGCCTCCGTCCGCAGGCACAAGGCGGGCGAGCAGGTCGGTTTCGTCGTCAACCGGGGCGCCCAGAGCGTGACCGTCGCCGTCCCGACCATCGCCGGCAAGGACGGCAACCCCATCGTGGGCATCACCATGCGGGTCGGCTACAAGTTCCCCTTCCAGGTCAAGATCAACGTCGGTGACGTCGGCGGGCCGAGCGCGGGGATGATGTTCTCCCTGGGCATCGTCGACAAGCTCACCCCCGGGGCGCTGACCGGCGGCAGGTCCATCGCCGGGACCGGGACGATCACCGCCGAGGGCGCGGTCGGCCCGATCGGCGGCATCCAGCAGAAGATGGTCGGCGCCAGGAAGGCGGGGGCGACGGTCTTCCTGACCCCCGCGGAGAACTGCGCCGAGGCAGTCAAGGCGATCCCGGCCGGCCTCAGGCTGATCAAGGTCTCGACCCTGCGCGAGGCCGTCCAGGCGGTCGACGCGCTCCGCACCGGCTCGGGCTCCGTGCCGAGCTGCCCGGCCGGCTGACCCCGGGGCCGTACGAGGCCCCGCTGATTCCGGGACCGTACGAGACCGCTGATCCCAGGACCGGACGAACCCGCTGATCCCGGAATCGGACGGGAGCGCTGATTCCGGGGCCGGACGCGACCGGCCGGCCCCGGAAACGGGCGGGACGGGAGGCCCGGGAAGCGGGGCGCCACGCCCGATCCACGAAAAGATCAGGTTTTCCGGTCCCCGCCCTCGTCGCGGGGCACTCATCGGACTTCTCGTACGTTGGACCTATGGACCCGAGACCAGCGGGCGTTGTGGCCGGACCGTGCCCGAAAGGCCGACCGCGCCCCAACTCCCGCCGGTGTAGGTTGCCAGACACGGACCGTGCTCTTACGACAAGGGGTTGGCCTTGAGCTTCCGGACCCCCGGAGCCGGCAGGGCAATGCGCTTGCCCCGCCGGCCACGACTGCTAGTTCCCGTCGCGATCGCGCTGGTCGCGATAGTCGCGTTGTTCTTTCTCTTCGCCAGTATTTTCACTGATTACCTCTGGTACGACTCGGTCGACTACACGGCCGTGTTCTCGGGCGTGGTCGTCACGCAGATCCTGCTGTTCGTCGTGGGCGCGCTGCTGATGGTCGGCATCGTCGGCGGCAACATGCTGATGGCGTACCGGATGCGGCCGATGTTCGGCCCCGGGATGTTCGGCGGCGCCAGCGGCGCCGACCGATACCGGATGGCCCTCGACCCGCACCGCAAGCTGATCTTCCTGGTCGGTGTGGCGGTGCTCGGCCTGTTCTCGGGATCGTCCTTCTCCGGCCAGTGGAAGACCTGGCTGGAGTTCGTCAACGCGACGCCGTTCGGCGAGGTCGACCCGCAGTTCAAGATCGACATCTCCTTCTTCATGTTCACCTATCCGTTCATCCGGATGGTGCTGAACTTCCTGTTCGTCGCGGTGGTGCTCTCCGCCCTGCTGGCGGCGATCGTGCACTACCTGTACGGCGGGTTCCGCCTCCAGTCGCCCGGCGTGCACGCCTCGCGCGGCGCCAGGGCGCACCTGTCGGTGCTGCTCGGCGTCTTCGTGCTGCTGAAGGCGATCGCCTACTGGGTCGACCGCTACGGGCTGGTCTTCTCCGACCGGGGATTCCGGCACGGCGCCTCGTACACCGACGTCAACGCGGTGCTGCCCGCCAAGAGCATCCTGGCGGTCATCGCCCTGATCTGCGCGGTCCTGTTCTTCGCGGGGGTCGTGCGATCCGGCGGAATGCTGCCCGGCGTCGGCTTCGGGCTCCTGGTGCTCTCGGCCATCCTGATCGGCGGGGTCTACCCGGCCCTGGTCGAGCAGTTCCAGGTCAAGCCGAACCAGCAGGGCAAGGAGCAGGAGTACATCAAGCGCAACATCGACGCGACCCGAAAAGCCTACGGCGTCAACAACGCCGAGGTGATCGACTACACGGCTCAGGGCGACCCGACCAAGGTCAACGTCACCGCCGACAGCTCCATCTCCGGCGTGCGCCTGCTCGACCCGAGCCTGGTCGCGAAGACGTACCAGCAGAAGCAGCGGATCCGCGGTTACTACGACTTCCACGAGCCGCTCGACGTCGACCGCTACCCCGACGCGAACGGCACGATGCGCGACACCGTCGTGGCCGTGCGAGAGCTCACCGGACCGCCGGCGGAGCAGAACAACTGGATCAACCGGCACCTCGTCTACACCCACGGCAACGGTTTCGTGGCCGCGCCCGGCAACGAGGTCGACTCCGAGGGCCTGCCCAACTTCGACGCCAAGGACATGCCGGTCACCGGCGCCCTGGTGGACCGGACGAAGCTCAAGGAGTCGCGGATCTACTTCGGCGAGGCTCCCGGCTCGACCGAGTACGTCGTCGTCGGCGGCACCGGCCAGCAGAAGCAGGAGCTCGACTACCCCGAGAGCGGCGGCACCGGCCAGAAGAACACCACCTACGACGGCAAGGGCGGCGTCCCGGTCGGGTCCTTCCTCAACCGGATGCTCTACGCCGCCAAGTACGGCGAGATCAACCTGCTGCTGTCGGGTGACGTCAACGCGAACTCCAAGATCCTCTACGAGCGCAACCCGCAGGCGCGGATCGCCAAGGTGGCGCCGTTCCTGAGCCTGGACGACAACCCCTACCCGGCCATCGTCGGCGGCAGGGTGGTCTGGATCGCCGACGCGTACACCACGTCCAACGCCTACCCGTACTCCCAGAGCAAGAGCCTGGAGGCGATGACGAAGGACACCGTCACCGACCCGCGCCTGGTGGTCCCGCAGCCGCGCGACCAGATCAACTACATGCGCAACTCGGTGAAGGCCGTGGTGGACGCCTACGACGGCACCGTCAGCCTGTACGCCTGGGACGAGAAGGACCCCATCCTGCAGACCTGGCGCAAGGCCTTCCCCGGCGTCATCAAGTCGCAGACGGAGATGTCGACCGAGCTCAAGCAGCACCTCCGCTACCCGGAGGCGCTGTTCAAGGTCCAGCGTGACGTGCTCTCCCAGTACCACATCTCCGACCCGAACGCCTTCTACAGCGGCCAGGACTTCTGGAACGTCCCGAACGACCCGTCGTCGGGCGAGCGCGACATCAAGCAGCCGCCGTACTACCTGTCGGTCAAGATGCCGAAGACCGAGACGCCGTCGTTCTCGCTGACCACCACGTTCGTGCCGCGCCAGGGACCCAACCTGGCCGCGTTCATGGCCGTGGACGCCACCCCGGGAGCCGACTACGGAAAGCTGCGCATCCTGCGCATGCCGTCCAACACCACGATCCCCGGGCCGGGTCAGGTACAGAACAACTTCCAGAACAAGTTCTCCGGCGAGCTCAACCTGCTCGGCCTCGGCCAGGCGAAGGTCCGCTACGGCAACCTGCTGACCCTGCCGTTCGCCGACGGCCTGGTCTACGTCGAGCCGGTCTACGTGGAGATCGCGGCCGCCTCCGGCCAGGAGCCGTACCCGATCCTCCGCCGCGTCCTGGTGGCGTACGGCAGCAAGGTCGGTTCGGCCGACACGCTCAAGGGCGCGCTGGAGCAGGTCTTCGGCGGCGGCACCCAGGCGGCGCCGCAGGAGGAGACCCAGCAGGGCGAGGCCAAGCCCGAGGAGGCCCAGCCCGCCACCGCGCTGGCCCAGGCCATCGACGAGGCGCAGGCGGCGTACGACAAGGCGCAGAAGGCCCTCCAGGCCAACCCGCCCAACTGGACCGACTACGGCAACGCCCAGAAGGAGCTCCAGGCGGCGCTGTCGAAGCTGAAGGGCACCGAGGCGACGCCGGGTGCCACCCCCACCCCGTCACCTTCGGCGTCGGGAACCCCGGCGCCGTCGGCGACACCGTCCGCCACTCCGGTGCCGTCGGCCACCCCGTCGCCGGCCCCGAGCCCATAGGAGAGACCTGAGGGCCCAGCGCCATTCGATTCGCGTCCACCACCAAAGCCGGGTATGGTTGAGACATACACCGACGCGGGGTGGAGCAGCTCGGTAGCTCGCTGGGCTCATAACCCAGAGGTCGCAGGTTCAAATCCTGTCCCCGCTACAAAAGAAGGCCCCGGTCGCCGGAAACGGCGACCGGGGCTTTTGTGTTCTCCCACCTTTGCGAAAACCGCCTTTCTCCCGAAAGGCCCACTTCCCCGAGCCCGCTCTCCTCGAAGACCGGACGAGCGTCTCGCGAACCGCGCCCGCACCGGCCGGTACGCGGATCCATGGCACTGACCGTGATCGGGGTCGTCCCGGCCCCGTAGAGGCCTGCCATCGCCCTGCGGAGGGCTGACCGCAGGGCGGGGTCTTCAGCGGCGCCGGGGACGCCCTGAGTCCGCACGGCCCGGGTGTAGCCCGGGTTTGGCTGCCCGGTCCATGTGCCCGGACTCATCGGGTCGGTGAGCGCGGCGTCGCTCTGGCACCCCGGCCACGGCTCTGGCAGGCCTTGCCTTCTTTCCCGGTTCATCCGTTTTCTCGGTGCTTTCTTCCTCGGTGATTTCGCGTGGTCGGCGAACGGCGGCGTGGACATCACCGTCGTTCGCGCGCCTCTCGCCCCCGGGGTCGGCGTGCTCACCGTGGCCACGCTGACCTGCGTGATCACCTCTTCGCCGGGCGGGACGACGTGAGGCGCGCCACCCCGCGTTCCCATACTGATTTGCAGCCGGAGGGGGATTCCGGATATTGTTCAAACACACACCGACGCGGGGTGGAGCAGTTCGGTAGCTCGCTGGGCTCATAACCCAGAGGTCGCAGGTTCAAATCCTGTCCCCGCTACCAATCGAAAGGCCCTGATCTTCCAGAAGATCAGGGCCTTTCGCATTTCCGGCAACCGGGTCCTCGCCTTCCTCGCGCCTGTGCCGGAGCACCACACCGTCGCGAGCGCGCGGAAGGCGGGCCACACGCGTGCCGGGCGGCCGAGAGACGCTTCGAGGGGCGCTTCGAGAGATGCTCCAAGAAGTGCTTCGGAAGATGCCGAGTCCGAGAGGTAGCGTGCCGCTGTGACCGAAACGTCCGAGCCCGTCCTGCGCTGGCGCGTGCGCCGCGACCTCCTCATCATGAAGATCGTCGCCGCGCTCGCCTTCGCGGTGCTCACGGTGCTGACCCTCGGCGACCCCCGAGGCGCGATCCTGGCGGGTGCCGCCTCCGTGGTCCTGGCGGCGCTGGCGGTGCGCGACGTCCTCGCTCCGGTACGGCTGACCGCCGACGGGGAGGGTCTCGTCGTGGTGAGGGGCTTCGCCGGATCCGAACGGGTGCCGTGGAGGTCCGTCGAACGCATCCGGGTGGACACGCGGACCCGCTTCACCTCGCGTACGGAACTGCTGGAGATCGACACGGGGGAGAGCATCCACCTCTTCAGCCGCTTCGACCTGGGAGTGCCGTGCCGGCAGGTGGCCGACGAACTCCGCTCGTTCCGGACGGGTTCATAGCTTCTCCGGTGCCCGGCGTCGGGTGCCCGGTGCCCGGTGCCCGGTGCCCGGTGCCGGGTGTCCGGTGTCCGGTGTCGGGCGACCGGGAGGGCCCGGCTCCGGGAGCGCCGCCCCGGCCATGCGTTCAGGGCACCGCTAAGGGCCGGGACCCGGCACCGGTCGACGGCTGCCGGGCCTCGGCCCGCTGTGGCGTTCGTCAGGCTCTGACTCGCACCCGGCGATGTCGCGGGACGAAACCGGGCTTGGCGCGGCGCACCAGCAGGCTCGCCTTGTAGAGAGCCCAGCAGGTGAGGAAGCCCCCGAAGGAGACCTGCCCGATCCACGTCCACGCCGACGTCTCGACGGCCGCGAACATCACTACACCGGTCCAGACAAAGCCGAAGACGCCCACGAGGGTCGCCGCAGCCCAATTCAGCCCTCGCTGCAACATGCCTGGAGTCTTACAGATCTTGGTTCAAGACCAGGTCAATGACGCGGAACGCCTCATCGTGGGAGGCTACGGCTGGTGCCGGCACACCTCCGCGCGCGAGACCCGCCGGTGCTCATCGGGGTCGTTCCGAGCGGATTCTCTTCAAGACAGGCCAGCAACGCCGCAGCGGTATGGGCGTCGGCGAGGATCCGGTTCACCTCGTCCTCGGATGTCGGGAGCTGGCCGCGCTTGGCGAGCTCGTCGGTGAGGAAGGTCAACGGCTCCGGATAGCCGGCCGCCTCGGCGGCGACCGTCGCTCGAGCCGCGGTAAGGAGACGCAGATAGTAGGCGCGGAGGGTCGCCTCTCTCATACGTGCGTCTTCAAGGTCGTTCAGCAGAGACCTGGCAACCCTCAGTAGGTCACCTGGACGGTCGGCCTCCGCGTCGATGTGCGCGCGGATGTCGTCGAACTCCGAGCGGGTCATGGTGCTCACCTCCACGGCGGAGTCAGGATCCTGACCCTCGCGCCTACTTCGTATCCAGAGTCGATTGCGAATGGCTTGACGTCTGGTTGCGCGCTTCGACTTCCTATGACTGTTTGGGACGCGCGAGTCTCCGGGATGGTTGGCAAGTTGTCTCTGTGACGTGAGAGTCCTGGTAGTGTTCTTTCCGCAGGGCAACGAAGTCCCAGGTTTAAACCTCCTGGGGCGGACGAACTGCCCAGCAAAACCCTCTCTGATCCCGGCAAATCGGGCGTGTCCGCATGATTGGACATCGACCGGATGTTGGAGTAAGTTAGAGGGGTTGCCCTGGAAACGGGGTGGTCGCAATCCTAACGGGTTCGGCGGGATCGAGTCGAGCGATCGGAAATCCGACAGTTTGACACGAAACCGGCACTCCCGATACGATGGTGATACGAAATGGAACGCCCCGGAGTTCTGCTCGGCTGGTTGGCCGGGTTCAGGGTGATGGTGTACGCGTCCGTTTCTTGAGAACTCAACAGTGTGTTAAAAGCCAG
>NZ_JBEOWK010000016.1:0-96082 GCF_040295985.1 Streptosporangium sp. NPDC002524
TTCGCGCGCCCCCCCCCCCCCGGGCGGGGGGGGCGTTCTTTTTGGGGCCCCCCCCCCCCCCCCACATCTGCGGGGGGGGGGCCGGGCCCGTCTATATGGATCACACGGTCGGCGCCGGGGGACGGCGCGGCGAGGACGGTGGGCCCCCGCCGCGTCGCCCGCCCGTCGCGTTCCCGCGAAAGGGTCGAACGATCAGGCGGCCGCGCGGATCACGCGCGCGACGCCCCGGGTCCCGCTGTTTCCTCCCCCGCCACCGGTCCCGGCGGCCTGACCGGCCGGGGCGGTGGTGGCACCGGTGTCGGCGTCACCGCTCGCGGTGGACGACGTTTTGGCAGGCGTGCCGACGGTCACTGCGGCGAGCGTGCGTCCGCCCGGCAACGTGGTGGCCACTGGGCTTCCTCTCTGCGACACCAGAGCCTGGTGTGATGGGAGTGGTACGCGTAGTACACGTTTCAACCGTTCCAGCGGTTGGCACCTGAAACATCACACTTCGGTGTCGGAAGCCAGCGGTTAACTCGCCTGCCGGCACCCGCCCCGTACGGGATAATCGGACCGTTCGGGGGAACCCGCCCGCTGGGCGTGGACGAACAAGACAGGGAACCGAGAAGGTTCTCCAGACGCGGAGGCCACCGTGCCGACCATCAACCCGACAGACCCGGTCACCGAGGACCGGGCTGGACGGGAACCGTACTTACCACCGGCGACCCAGCCGATCCGCACCGTGGTGTGGGTGCTGCATCTGGCGATGCCGCTGCTCGGCCTCTGGCTCCTGCTGGCCGAACCCGACCTGAACCTCATCTGGCATGACAATCCCAGCCACTTCTGGCTGATCATCACCATCGCCGGGATCAACCTGGTCCTGGGCCTCATGGTCGGCGAGGCGTCGGCCCGCCGGGCGGACGCCCGCCTGCTGCTGGTCTCGCTGGTCTTCATGAGCGGCGCGGGCTCGTTCCTGGTGCACGGGCTGACCACGCCGGGGGTCATCCTGGGCGGCGACGCGACCTACGGCTTCGATCTCTCACACCCGGTCGGGCTCCTGCTGGCCTCGGTGTTCGCGTTCGCGTCGGCCCTGCCCCTGGGCGAGCGGGCGGCCGGGATCGTGCTGAGGAACCAGATGTGGCTGCGCGCCGGCCTCGCGGCCCTGATCGTCCTGTGGGGGGTGGCCTGCCTGGTGCCCGGCCTGACCCCGCTCAGCGAGCTCCCTCCCAAGGAGACGGGCCTGGGCGGCGTGGAGTGGGTCGGGGTGGCCCTGTTCGCGGCGGCGTCGGCGATGATGTTCCAGCTGCACCGCAGGCGCCCGGCGGTCGTGCTGATCAGCCTGGTCACCGCGTACGCGCTGCTCGCCGAGGCGCTGATCGCGGGGCTGTCCCACCGCAACTGGCACCTGTCGTGGTGGCTGTGGCACGTGCTGCTGACCACCGCGTTCGTCTTCGTCGCCTACAGCGCCTACCTGCAGTTCCGGCGCGAGGGCACGAGCGCGGGGCTGTTCGACTCGGTGGCGCTGTCGGCGACGGTCCGCAGGATCAGGGCCGACTACGAGGCCGCCCTGGAGGAGCTCGTCGGCCACCTGCGGCGCAGGGAGGAGAGCAGGGTCCCGATCGCGAACAGGCTGGCGGGCAAGTTCGGGCTCACCGACGCGCAGGTGGCGGTGCTCGACCGGGCGGGCGAGGCGCTCGCCAACGAGCGGGAGCTGAGCGACCGGCTCGCGGCGCTCGCCGACATCGGCAGGCAGGCCCGCGTGGGCCTGCCGGAGAAGGAGATGCTGGCCCAGGGCCTCGACCGCGTGCGGCAGGCGTACGGGGACGTCCGGATCAAGCTCGTCGACAACGGCCGGGTCACCGTGAACTCCAGGGAGTACGGCCAGCACGACTTCCCCGAGGACCGGCCGATCCGCCTGGAGGGCAAGCTCCTGCACCCGCTGACGGTGAAGGGCAGGCTCGCCGGGGCGCTGGAGGTGCCGATCGGCAGGACCCCGCAGGACGAGGCGCTCGCCGCCACGCTGGCCGGGCAGATGTCCATCTCCCTGGAGAACGCCCGGCTCTACAGCGAGCTGGAGACCCTCTTCCGGCAGTACATGTCGCCGGACGTCGCCCAGTCGCTGCTCGCCGACCCGCAGACCGCCGCGCTCGGCGGCGAGCTGGTGGAGCTGACCGCGCTCTTCGCCGACCTGAAGGGCTTCACGAGCTTCTCCGAGCGGGTGGCGCCCGGCGAGATCGTCGAGATGCTGAACCGCTACCACACCGCGGCCGTGCCCATCGTGCTCGGCAACGGCGGCACGATCGTGCAGTTCGTGGGCGACGCGCTGCTCGCGCTGTTCAACGCCCCCGCCAGGCAGGAGGACCACGCCCTCGCCGCGGTGCGGGCGGGCCTGGCGATGCAGGAGGCGGCCGAGGAGATCGCGGCGGGAATGCCCGGATACCCTCGCTTCAGGATCGGCATCAACACCGGTGAGGCGCTCGTCGGAAACATCGGCAGCCCGGAGCTGCGCGGGTTCAACGCGATGGGCGACTGCGTCAACGTGGCCGCCCGGCTGGAGGGGATCGCGGATCCCGGCAGCGTCGTGATCGGCCAGACCACCCTCGACCTGATCGGCCCCCAGGCCAAGACCCAGTCCCTGGGCTGGCTCAACCTCAAGGGTAGGGAACAACCCGTCCATGCCTACGTGCTGTCTGGACTCTCGTAAAAGTACCTTTCGCCGCGGGAGCCGTACGAACACAATCGAGATCGCCAGGAGGTGGTTATGACTTCTTCCCCCGAACCGGGCGAATTCATTACATTGCTCACGGAAGACGAGGTAAAGGCCCTGTACGCCGCCGGGCGGCCCCGGCGCTGGGACAGGGGCGCGACGATGTTCACCGAGGGTGACGTGAGCGACTGGGTGCTCGTCCTCACCTCCGGCCGCGTCAAGGTGTCCTCGCACACCGCGGCCGGCACCGAGGTGGTCCTCGCGGTGCGGGGGCCGGGGGCGCTGCTCGGCGAGTTCGCGGCGATCGACGGGCTGCCCAGGTCCGCGACGGTCACCGCCCTCGAACCGGTGGAAGGGATCACGGTCCGCGACTTCTCCTCGTACCTGCAGGCCAATGGGAGAGTCGCCGTACTGCTGATGCAGATGGTGACCGGCAAGATGCGCGACTCCGACCGCAAGCGCATCGAGTACGGCGCGTTCGACACCACGGGCCGCGTGGCCACCCGGCTGGTCGAGCTGGCCGAGCGGTACGGCGAGCCGGACAACGGCGGGGTGCGGGTGGCGCTGCCCCTCTCCCAGGACGAGCTGGCCGGCTGGACCGGGGCCTCCCGCGAGGCGGTCAGCAAGGCGCTGCGCTCCCTGCGCGATCGCGGGCTGATCGAGACGGGCCGGCGCCGCGTGATCATCCACGACATGGAGGGCCTGCGCAAACGGGCCCGCTGAGGGCGCGCCGCACAACCGGCTGCCGTACGGCCGCGCGGTGTGACCGCACCGGGTGACCGGCTGTGCGGAGACCGGAGGAAGGGCGTGCCTCCCGTGAGGGCACGCCCTCGGGACGCGCTTCGGGGAAAGTGCTGAACCGCGGTTGGCGTACAACGTAGGTCAGACTGAGAGCCATGGTCGCAATCCCCCAAGACCTGCCCGGATCCCCCGAATACCTGTCAAAACTCCGCTACGCGTGGCGGGTCTGCTCGGTCACCAGCCTCGGCCTGGTCATGATCGGCATCTCCGGCAGCACCCTGAACGTGGCGCTTCCCACCGTGGTCAGGCACTTCCACGCGGACGCGTTCTCCGCGGGCTGGGTCCTGCTCGCCTTCCTGCTCGTCAACACCGCGACGCTGGTGTTCTTCGGCCGGGTGGCCGACCTGCTCGGCCGCCGGGAGATCTATCTGGCGGGGTTCGTCCTGTTCACCGTCGGGTCGTTGCTGGCCGGGCTCTCGCCGGGCATCTGGTTCCTGATCGCGATGCGCGCGGTGCAGGCGGTCGGCGCCGCGATGATCCTCGCCAACGGGACCGTGATCATCACCGACGCCTTCCCTCCCGACCGGCTCAGCCAGGGCATGGGCGTCTACATCGGCACCCTCTCGGTCGCCCAGCTCACCGGTCCCACGCTGGGCGGTCTCATCGCCGAGACGGCCGGCTGGCAGTGGATCTTCTGGATGAACGTGCCCGCGGGGTTGATCGCCCTCACCTGGGGCGCGTTCACGCTGCGCCGCGTCTCGCGGGGAGCGCGCAAGCCGGTGGACGCGCTCGGCAACCTGATCGTGTTCGCCGCCCTCTCCGCCGCGCTGATCGCGCTGTCCGAGGCGGGCTCGCGCGGCCTGTCGAGCCCCGTGGTGATCGTCGGCGCGGCGATCGCGGCGGTGCTGGTGCCGGTGCTGGTCGTGGTGGAGCGCCGAGCCTCGCACCCCGTACTCGACCTGCGGCTGTTCGGCGAGCGCACGCTGGCCTTCGCCAACGTCGCCTCCTTCTGCAGCGCGCTGGCGCGCTCCGCGCTGATCCTGCTGGTCGCCCTCTACTTCCAGGCCGCCAGGGGCGTCGACGCCGTCACCGCGGCCCTGGGCGTGCTCCCGGTCCCGATCGGCATGGCCCTCGCCTCCCCCGTCGCGGGCGCCCTCGGCCGCCGCGTCAGGCCGTACGCGCTGTCGGTGGGCGGCGCCCTGATGAGCGCGACCGGGCTGGGCGTCCTGCTGCTGACCACCGACCCCGTCACGCCGTACTGGATCATCGCGGCGGGCCTGTTCCTGTGCGGCTGCGGCAGCGGCACCTTCATGACCGGCAACACGACCCAGGTCATGTCCGCCCTGCCCGCCGGGAGCCTGGGCGTGGTGAACGGCTTCCGGCTCATGATCATGAACGTCGGGATCGTGCTGAGCGTCGCCCTCACGCTCAGCGTCCTGACCGGCTCGGTCAGCGCCGAGCTGCGCGGGCAGGTGTACGCGGGCACGCTGTCACGCGTCTCCCCCGTCGCCGTCGAGCACCTGATGACCGGCTTCCAACGGACCTACGCCGTCCTGTTCGCCGTCGCGCTCACCGGCGCCCTGACGGCCGCCCTCGCCCGTCCCCGCCGCTCCGGGCGCTCCGGTCACGCGGGGTCAGCGCCCTTCTGAGCGGGCGGAGAGCGTCTCGATCCCGGCCATGAGGAGGTCGACGCCGAAGACGTCGTAGAGGTCGGGGGCACCGCCCTCGGACAGGGGCACGGCCATCTCCACGATGTGCGGGTAGACGTCCGGCGGCAGCGACTGGAGCCTGAGCCGCTTGAGGCGCGTCCGCTCGGCCGCCTCCTGCTCGGAGAGACCGACGGGGCAGTGCTTCCTCGGGCCCGCCGCCAGCGCGATCGCGCCGCTGAGCAGGTACTGGGAGATCATGCAGCTCTCGTCACCGGAGAAGCCGCCGCGCTTGGCGAGGCCGAGGGCCGTGTCCCAGACCTCCAGGTAGGCGGGCACCTCGATGTGGTCCACCGCGCCCAGCACGTCCGTCGCGCACGGGTGGCGCCGCAGCACCCTGACCAGGCCCGCGACGAGCTCGCGGAGCCCCTCCTGCCACGGGCCCGTGTAACCCCCCTCGATCACGAAGCCCTCGATCAGGTGGCCCGCCATGCCGGCGGTCAGCTGCTCCTTGTTCTTGAAGTGCCAGTAGAGCGCCATCGGGGTGACGCCCAGCTCCTGGGCGAGCCTCCGGATGGTCACCGCCGCCAGCCCCTCGGCGTCGCCGATCTCCAGCGCCTGCTCGACGACCGCCTCGCGGGTCAGTTTCCCCATCACGCTTGACAACTATACGCCGTACGGGTTCCACTGTGCACCGTACATGTACGTCGTATAAGTACAACGTAGAGGACGGGGAATGACGGACACCCGCAGGTGGTGGGCGCTGGGAGCGATCTCGCTGGCCACCTTCATGACATATCTCGACAACAACGTGGTGAACGTGGCGCTGCCCACGATCCAGCGGGACCTCGGGCTGAGCATTTCCGGGCTGGAATGGATCGTGAGCGGCTACATCCTGGTGTTCGCCGGGCTGATGCTCGTCGGCGGGCGCCTGGCCGACGTCTTCGGGCGGCGGCGCGTCTTCCTGATCGGCCTGGTCGTGTTCACCGCGGCGTCGTTCGCGGCCGGGATGGCCACCGACGGCGGCGTGCTGATCGCCACCCGGGCGGTGCAGGGCGTGGGGGCGGCGTTCCTCACCCCGACGGCGCTGGCCCTGCTCACCTCGATCTTCCCCGACGCCAGGGAACGCGCGACGGCGGTCGGCCTGTGGAGCGCGGTCGGCGCGCTCGCCCTCGCCCTCGGCCCGCTGACCGGGGGGTTGATCAGCGAGCGCTGGCACTGGGGCTGGATCTACCTGATCAACGTGCCGATCGGGATCGCGACGCTCGGCCTCGGACTGTGGGCGATCAGGACGGCCCCCCAGGAGAAAGTACGGCGCGGCCTGGACGTCCCGGGCCTGGTGACGTCGAGCCTGACGCTGTTCGCGCTGACGTACGCGCTCATCGAGGGCGCGGGGGCCGGATGGACCTCCCCGGAGATCCTGGGCGCCTTCGGGATCGCGGCCCTGTCGGCGCTCGCCTTCGTCACGATCGAGCGCCGGAGCCGGGAGCCGATGATCGACCTGTCGCTGTTCCGGTCGCGGGTGTTCAGCGGGGGCACGCTGTCGATGGGCCTGTGGTCCTTCGGGGTGTTCGGCATCTACTTCTTCACCGCGCTGTACCTGCAGAACGCCCTCGGCTTCTCGCCGATCGAGGCCGGGTCGGCGTTCGTGCCGATGGCCCTGGTGATGGCCGTCAGCGCCGCCCTCGCCCCGAGGCTGGACCGGGCCCTGGGCACCGCGCGGACCGTGGCGGCCGGGCTCCTGCTGATGGCCGTGTCGGTGTTCGGGATCTCGTTCGTCGGGGAGGGCGGGTCGTTCGGCGACCTGCTGCCGTGGTTCCTGGTCTACGGGGTGGGCGGCGGCATGCTGGTGCCGCTCACCACGGCGATCGTCGGCGCGCTCCCCGCGGGCAGGACGGGGGTCGCCTCGGGCGTGCTGAACGTCTCGCGTGAGGTCTTCGGCCTGCTCGGCATCACGGTCCTGGGGGCGATCCTCGGCGCGCGGCAGTCCTCGCTCCTGGCGGAGGGCGCCGGGCAGCTGACCGCCTTCCTGGACGCGTACCGGTACACGCTGGTCGTCGCCGCGGCCATCGTGCTGGTGGGCGTGCCGGTGAGCCTGCTGTCACTGCGGGCCTCCCGGGCCGCAGGGCCGCCGGTGGTCACCGAGGAGCGTCCCGCCGTACCGGTGGGCTAGGGCCCCGGACGCGGAACGGCACCGGCCCGCGCCCCGTGAGCGGGACGCGGGCCGGTGCCGGGAGCGGGGGCGGGGGCGGGGGCGGGCCGGTGTCCGGTTATCTGGACACCGGCTCCGTGGCCGGCTCGCGGACGCGAGCCGGCCGCCGGGTCAGGAGCCGATCTTGCCGCCCTTGGCGTGCCAGGCGACCACCACGGACGGGCGGGGCTGGGAGGTCCCGCCGTCGGGCCAGTGGCTCGTGGGTGCCTCGGGGGTGGCGCCGGTGGTCTCACCGGGGTGCTGCACGGCCACGAAGACGCTGCGCTGGTCCGCGCTGACCAGCGGGCCGCAGGTCTCCGCGCCGACCGGCATGCTCAGGAACTGCTTCAGGTAGCCGCGCTCGGGACCGCGCACCGGCATGGCGAACAGGCCGTCGTGGGCGCCGAGCTGGCTGCCGTCGGTGGAGATCCAGAGGTTGCCGTCGGCGTCGAAGGCGACGTTGTCCGGGCAGGAGATCGCCGAGACCTTCGTCTTGTCGAACCCGGCGAAGTAGGTCGCCGGGTCGTCCGGGTCGCCGCAGACCAGGGGCAGGGACCAGGCGAAGGTCGTGGCCCCGGCGTCGTTGCGCCGCTCGACGATCTCCAGGACGTGGCCGTGCTTGTTGGCCGGACGCGGGTTGGCCTCGTCCACCTGGGCCGGGGTCCGGTTGGTGTTGTTGGTCAGGGCCACGTAGACGCCGCCGGTGACGGGGTTGCGCTCCACGTCCTCGGGACGGTCCATCTTGGTCGCCCCGACCTTGTCGGCCGCAATACGGGTGTAGACGAGCACCTCGGCGGCCGTCATCCCGGGAACGTGCGAGACCTTGCCGGTGACCAGCGGGATCCACTCGCCCGAGCCGTCGAACTGCCCGTCGGCGGGGAGCTTGCCGGTGCCGTCGATCTCGGTGGCCGGGCTGTCGCCGGTGAACTTCGCCACGAACAGCGTGCCGTCGTCCAGCAGGGTCCGGTTGTGCCGGTCGAAGCCCCGGATGTAGCGCTGCCGGGAGACGAACTTGTAGACGTACTCGAACCGGGAGTCGTCGCCCATGTAGGCCACCACCCGGCCGTCGGCGGCGAGGGAGGTGGTGGCGCCCTCGTGGGCCATCCTGCCCAGGGCGGTGCGCTTGATCGGGGTGGAGTCGGGGTCGAACGGGTCGATCTCCACGATCCAGCCGGTGCGGTTGACCTCGTTCGGGTGCTTGGCCAGGTCGAAACGCTCGTCGACCCGGTCGAACCTGCGGTTGCCGCTCGGCACGCCCGCCGTGATGTTCACGGCGTACCGGGCGAGGTACGGCTTCTGCGCCTCGGGCACGGCGGTGCCGTTGACGAAGTACTGGTTGAAGTTCTCCTCGCCGCTGAGCACCGTGCCCCACGGCGTGGTGCCGCCCGCGCAGTTGTTCAGCATGCCGATCGGCGTGGTGCCCCTGGGGTCGGCGGCGGTCTTCAGCAGCGCGCTGCCGGCCGCCGGGCCGGTGAACTTCATGGGGGTGTGCACGGTGATACGACGGTTGTAGCGGCGGGAACCCCGGGTGACCAGCTTCCACTGGCCGGTGCGGCCCACCCGCTCGATCTCGACCACCGAGCCGCCGTGCGCGGCCAGCGCGATCTTGATCTGCTCCTCCGTCGCGGCGGTGCCGTCCGTGTAACCGCGGAACATCAGGTTCTCGTCGGTGTACTCGTGGTTGACCCAGAGCAGGCCCCGGTTCTGCCCCATCGGGAAGAGGGTGACGTAGTCGCAGTTGTAGCCGAACTGCTTCGCCTGCGCGGCGGCCGTCTGGTTCTCGAAGTCGAAGGCGGGGGCGCCGGGCAGCACCGGGTCGCCCCAGCGCACCACGGCCGCCGACAGGTAGCCGGAGGGGACCGTCACCTTGTCGTCGGTGTTCGGCGCGATGGCGGTGAAGCGGAGGCCGCTCTTCTGCCCGTGGCCGTTCCCGTGACCGTTCCCGTGACCGTGGCCGCCGGAGGTCTTCGCGTCGACGTCCGGGTCGGCGAGGGCGGGGAGCGCCGTACCGATCCCGACTCCGGCGACGATGGCGCCCAGGGCGCCTGCGCGCAGCATGCCGCGACGGGTCATCGCCTCGGCGACCACGTCGCCGAAGTAGGTGTTGTCGCTGGTGTTCGTCACATCGTGGGCGCACTGGTCACCGCAGCGGAACCGGCAGGTGAGCGCGCTGCGTCCACCCTTGTGAGGGCTCGTGAGCAGGGGGAGCAGTCGGCGCGGCGACATGTTCGCCACAGGGTCCTCCAAAAAGGGGCGAGGTCTTCCAGGCCGGACGCTACGCGGACCGGAAGACCTCAAGGTGAACGACGTTTGCCCAGCTGGTGAACCGTTTACCGGAATGGGCCACTCTGACGGGAGTCGTGCCGTCCCCGATCAGGGTTCCGAGGGACATCGGGAAGATCGTGGAAGGCACCACCCCCGGGAACGCTGGCGCTGTCCCCTGACGCGGCTCCGGCGGCGTCGAGACGGGCACTCCTGGGACGCGGTTCCAGCGGCGCGGGGACGACACTGTCCCCGGACACGACTTCGGTGGGCGGGTCAGAACCGGCACAGTCTTGGGACGCGACTCCGGCGTCAGGGAGAGCACCGTCCCGGAGCACGGTTCAGCGGCGCGGGGACGGCGCCGTCCCCGGATGCGGCTCCGGCGGGCATGATGGGTCGCGTGCCACCTCACAAGCCCGACGCGACCAAGGTCCGCGCCGCCCTCGACACCCAGCTGAGCGCTCTCGACGAGCCGCCCTACGACGGACCCGGAGGGCTCGCGGCGCTGCTGGGCGCCTGCGTGAGCGTGGTGCTGCGCGCCTTCGAGCGGGGGGTCCGCCCGGAACGGGAGATCACTCGCTTCGCCGTACGGCACCTGCTGGACGAGCTGGCGACGGCCGCGCCCGGCCGGACCGTCGAGGTGCGGGTCCCGCCCTACGCGGCGGTGCAGTGCGTCGAGGGCCCCCGCCACACCCGCGGCACCCCGCCCAACGTGGTGGAGACCGACGCGCGCACCTGGCTGGAGCTCGCCACCGGCGCCCTGACCTGGTCCGAGGCGACGGCCGCCGGGAAGATCGCGGCGAGCGGGGCCCGCGCCGACCTGTCCGGCCACCTTCCTCTCCGATGACCGTCGGCAGCCGCCCCGGGCGGGCCGTGAGCTCCGCCCTCCGTCAGGAGGCCGGCAGCCGGACCGCTCCGGGGGCCGGTACCTGGACCGCCTCTGTCACGGGGTCGGCACCTGGACGCCGAACCTGTCCTCGATGCAGCGCCGCTGCAGCTCGGGGGGCAGGTTGACGCAGTCGCCGACCTTGCTGTAGATCCAGCTCAGGAAGACCGCGGCGACCACCAGGGTGAGAAGGCTTAGCGCGATCCCCACCCAGGCCCGGCCCGGCCTGGACTTCTTGGCGAGCGCGACGATGCCGACGATCAGCCCGACGATCGCCACCAGCACGCCGAGGCCGCAGATGACGAGCGTCACGATCGCGACGATCCCGAGCACGAGCGCGGCGGTGCCCAGCCCTCCGCCGGGCCTGCGTCCCTCGTCCGGGTACGCCGGGTAGGGCGCGGCGGGCGGATAACCGCCCGGAGGGGCCGGGTACGGCGTGCCGCCCTGGTACTGCTGGGAGGGACCGGCCGCGGGTGACGGCTGCACGCCGGGACCGCCGTACGGCTGCCCGGCCTGCTGCGCCTCCCCGTACGTGGGCCGTTCCCCGTAGCCCTGCTGAGCGGTGTGCCGTGGCTGGTCCGGCCGGGACTCTCCCGGGGTGCCCGGAGCCGGTGGCCGGTCCGCCTGGAAACCACCGGCTGCCCCGGCCAGTCCTGCGGCCCCGGCCAGCCCGGCGGCCCCGGTGGCTCCCGCGGCTCCGGCCAGCCCGGCCGCTCCTGCGGGCTCGGTGGACCCGGTGGACCCGGTGGACCCGGTGGGCCGCTGCGAGGCCGCCGGTTCCTCGGCGGACGACGGCTGCTCGTATCGCGAGGGCGGGGTGGGGGCGGCCGGTGTCCCGGGATGGTCCGTCCCGGGACCGCCGGACCCTCCGGGGGTCTCCGAGGCGCTCTCCCAGCCGGGGTAGGCGGACGGCGTGGTACCCGGCACCGTGTGTGACGGCCCTTCGGCCGCTCCATCGCGAGTCCCTTCGGCCGCTCGCTCGCGGGTCCCCTCGGGTGCCCCCTCACGGGTTCCCTCGGCCGCTCCCTGGCGGGTCCCCTCGGGCGCTCCCTCACGAGTTCCCTCGGGCGCTCCCCCGGTCCTCTCCCCGGGTGTCGCCTCGGTCCTCTCGCCAGGCACCCCCTCGAACGGCGAGCCGCCCGATGACCCCTGCGCCCGCCCCCCGGCCGACCCCTCGTACCCGGGATAGCCCGAGTACTCCGGGTACTCCGGGTACTCCGGCGCGGTGTGCCGGCCGCCCGCCTGGTCGGGCGGGGGCACCTCCGGCGCGGACGGTGTGTCCGGATGCGGCGGAACCCGTGGTTCGGCGGGAATCGTGGACGGCGGCCAGGCCGAGGGGTCGTCGGGATCGGGCACGGGTGTCTCGGGATCCGGCTCCTTCCACGGCTCCGGGGTCGACGGCGTGGAAGGCGGCTGCGGCGTCGAGGGCGGCTGTGACATCGAGGACGTCGAGGGTGTCGAGGACGCCGAGGGCGTCGACGCTCCCGACCCCCACACGGCGCTCTCCCCGGACTCCCGGCCCACCGGCTCGGCCCGGCCGGGGATCTCCGTCCACCCCGTCGGCCCAGCCCCGCCGGAAGACTCGCCGGAACCGGGGAGCCCGGCGCCGCCGGAGGACCCCGTACCGCCGGACGGGTCGGTCCACCCGGTGGGCTCGCCCGCCGGGGTGGGGGGCTGCCGCCACGTGGGAGGTTCGTTCGAGGGCGGGACGGGCCAGGCGGCCGTTTCCGGGACGGCGGGCTCGTGCTCGCCGGGGACTGCCGCCTCCTCGGACTCGGAGGTGCCCTTCGGCTCCTCCGAGCCGGACCCTTCCTCGTCGGAGCGCCTGTCCCGCGGCACTCGTCGCGGGTCGGGCTGGTTCGGGTCCACAGGTGTTGTCACGTCTCTTCTCCCGACGCTCGGGCATGCCGGATATCTCACACTCCCCTGTCAGCCATCGGCGAAACAGGCTGACACGGCAAAACACCGATGATCGTTCGGTCAGGGTGCGACATGCCACGGAACGGACCCGGGGTGCGAGCAGGGAAGAAGCCGACCTAGAATGAAGCATGTGCTGAAGGGCGACGGCCATCTGAGCCATGACCTTGACCCCCGCGACCGGCCTCCGAAGGACGCATGTGGCGTCTTCGGGGTGTGGGCCCCCGGGGAGGAAGTCTCCAAACTCACCTACTACGGGCTGTACGCGCTACAGCACCGCGGCCAGGAGTCCGCGGGCATCGCGGTCAGCGAGGGCAGCAGGATCCTCGTCTACAAGGACATGGGCCTGGTGGCCCAGGTCTTCGACGAGTCCGTGCTCGGGACCCTCCGCGGCCACCTGGCGATCGGCCACTGCCGCTACTCGACGACCGGGTCGAGCGTCTGGGAGAACGCGCAGCCGACGCTCAGCTCCACCGAGTCCGGCGGGCTCGCGCTCGCCCACAACGGCAACCTGATCAACACCCCGGAGCTGTCCAAGCGCCTGGCCCCCGGGGCCACCCGGGCCACCACCGACACCGAGGTGCTGACCACGCTGCTGGCCCAGGACCGCGGCCAGCCCATCGACGACGCCGCCGCCGAGCTGCTCCCGCAGGTCAGGGGCGCCTACTCGCTCGTCTTCATGGACGAGAAGACCCTCTACGCGGCCCGCGACCCGCAGGGCGTCCGCCCGCTGGTCCTGGGACGCCTGGAGCGCGGCTGGGTGGTCGCCTCGGAGACCGCGGCGCTGGACATCGTGGGCGCCACGTTCGTCCGCGAGATCGAGCCGGGCGAGCTGATCACCATCGACGAGCGCGGCGTGCGCTCGCGCAGGTTCGCGCTCGCCGAGCCCAAGGGCTGCCTGTTCGAGTACGTCTACCTGGCCCGCCCCGACACCACGATCGCCGGGCGCGGCGTGCAGACCACGCGCGTCGAGGTCGGCCGCGTGCTGGCCCGCGAGCACCCCGTCGAGGCCGACCTGGTCATCCCGACCCCCGAGTCGGGCACCCCCGCCGCCGTCGGCTACGCCGAGGAGAGCGGGATCCCCTACGGTCAAGGTCTCGTCAAGAATTCCTACGTGGGCCGGACCTTCATCCAGCCGTCCCAGACGATCCGCCAGCTGGGCATCCGGCTGAAGCTCAACCCGCTGAAGGAGGTCGTCGCGGGCAAGCGCCTGGTGGTCGTGGACGACTCGATCGTGCGGGGCAACACCCAGCGGGCGATCGTCAAGATGCTGCGCGAGGCGGGCGCCAGGGAGGTCCACGTCCGGATCTCCTCCCCGCCGGTCAGCTGGCCGTGCTTCTACGGCATCGACTTCGCCACCCGGGCCGAGCTGATCGCCGGTTCGCTCAGCGTGGAGGAGATCCGCGCCTCGCTCGGCGCCGACTCGCTCGGCTACATCTCGCTGGAGGGCCTGACCGCGGCCACCACGATCCCCGCCGACCGGCTCTGCCGTGCCTGCTTCGACGGCGACTACCCGATCCCGATCGACCAGGACAACGTGGGCAAATACGTGCTGGAGGCCAAGCGTTGAGCGGGCCCGACGCGCGGAGAGAGGCTTCATGACCAGCTACGCGGCCGCCGGAGTGGACATCGACGCGGGCGAGCGCGCCGTCGAGCTGATGAAGTCGAAGGTCGCGCGGGCGCGCAGGCCCGAGGTCGTCGACGACGCCAGCGGCTTCGCCGGCCTCTTCGACGCCTCGGCCCTGCTGTCGTACCGCCGGCCGCTGCTCACCACGTCGACCGACGGCGTCGGCACCAAGGTCATGCTGGCCCAGCGGCTCGACAAGCACGACACGATCGGGATCGACCTGGTCGGCATGGTCGTCGACGACCTGGTGGTCTGCGGCGCCGAGCCGCTGTTCATGACCGACTACATCGCCTGCGGCAAGGTGGTCCCCGAGCGGATCGCCGAGATCGTGGGCGGCGTCGCCGAGGGCTGCCGCCTCGCGGGCTGCGCCCTCATCGGCGGGGAGACCGCCGAGCACCCCGGGGCGATGGACGCCGGCGAGTACGACCTCGCGGGCGCCGCCACCGGGGTGGTGGAGGCCGACAGGATGCTCGGCCGCGACCGGGTCAGGGCGGGCGACGTGGTCCTCGCGCTGGCCTCCTCGGGCGTGCACTCCAACGGTTACTCGCTGGTCAGGCACATCATCGACCGGGCGGGGCTCTCCCTGGAGGCCGAGCTGCCCGAGCTGGGGCGGACGCTGGGCGAGGAGCTGCTGGAGCCGACCAGGATCTACTCCCTCGACTGCCTGGAGCTGGCCCGCGCGGTCGACGTCCACGCGTACGCCCACATCACCGGCGGCGGCCTGGCGGGCAACCTGTCCCGCTCGCTGCCTCCCGGCCTGGACGCGCTGCTCGACCGCTCGTCGTGGACCCCGCCCGCCGTCTTCGAGGTGCTCGCGGGACACGGCGGGGTGGCCCAGGCCGACATGGACCGGACGTTCAACCTCGGGGTGGGCATGGCCGCGGTCGTCCCCGCCGAGGCCGTGGACCCGGCCCTGGCGCTGCTCGGGGAGCGCGGCCTTCCCGCATGGGTGCTCGGCGAGGTCGTCGAGGGCTCGGGCCAGGCACGTTTCCGCTGATCCGCGCGCCTTCCCGCCGGAGGCGACCCCGCGGTCCCGCTTCTCCCGGCCGGTGTCACCGGCCGGGAGGGCAGGCGCCGGAGCGGGTCGTCGGCCGGGCGGAAGCGCCGGACGAAAGCATGGAAGCACCGTGAAAGCGCTCTTGGTCACCGGGAAGCACTCTTGATCGTCGGCGGCCACCGGGAAGTGCTCTTGATCACCGGCGGCCACCGGGAAGCGCTCCTGATCGCAGGCCGGGCGGAAGCACCGGATCCGCGGCGGGTACGGCGAAAAGCGCTCCGGACCACCGGAGCGCCGCATATCGTCGACTCGTAGCGAGAAGAACACCCGGTGGCCTGTGCATCACCACCGGGTGTCCTGCTCACGTCAACCTGAAATCCGCCTAGCGGCGGCCGGATGTCCCGTCGTCGCGGTCATCTCCGGAGCCGAAGTCATCGGCGTAATCGGCGTACCGATCCGCCAGCTCGTCGTAGGCGTCGTTGGAGTCGTCATTGTGGTTGGAGTCGTCTCTGACTCCGAGCTCGTCGCGCAGACGCTCAAGATCAGTGCCACCGCTGTTGTACTTCAGCTGGCGAGCAACCTTGACCTGCTTGGCCTTTGCTCGGCCGCGCCCCATTGGCTCGACCCCCTCGTGTGGGGTCGTGCCCGACCCCTCGTCGCTAACGCACCACGCACTGACGCCACCTGACTTAGGCGTCAGCTCTCGTTCGCCTACAACCGTACCCGTTTTACGCCCGGCTCGGTACGTCGTATGGGCGTGTGGGGCTAGTGGCCCAGCCAAATGCCCCTAATTCGCCCGACTTCCGACATTCTGCGCTCAGCCAGCCTATCGGCTGCGACCGCCGGAGGGACGCCATCCTCCGCCGCACTGGAGAAGATCTTGAGAGTCGTGTCGAAGATCTGGATGGCCTTTGCCTGGGCCCGCTCCATGTTGAATCCCCTGATCTCGTCCGCGACCTGGATCACGCCGCCGGAGTTGACCACGTAGTCGGGCGCGTAGAGGATCCCCCGGTCGGCGAGCTGCTTCTCCACGCCGGGGTGGCCCAGCTGGTTGTTGGCCCCGCCGCAGACGATCGTGGCGCGCAGGCGGGCCACCGTCTCGTCGTCCAGCGCCCCGCCGAGGGCGCACGGCGCGTAGACGTCGATGTCGGCGGCGGTGAGCTCCAGCCGGTCGGCGACGACCTCGACCCCGGGGTGGACCCGCCGCAGCCGTTCCACGGCCCGCTCGCTCACGTCGCAGACCACGACCTCGGCGCCGTCCTCGATCAGGTGGCCGACCAGGCGGTGGCCGACCTTGCCCACGCCCTCGACCCCGACGCGCCTGCCGCGCAGTGTCGGCGTCCCGTACGCGTGCTCGGCCGCGGCGCGCATGCCCTGGAACACGCCGAGGGCGGTCAGGATCGACGAGTCGCCGGCCCCGCCGTTGGCCAGCGTGCGGCCGGTCACGTAGGAGCACTCGCGGGCCACGATGTCCATGTCCTCGCTGTAGGTGCCCACGTCGCACGCCGTGTAGTAGCGGCCACCGAGCGACTGGACGAACCTGCCGTAGGCGCGCAGCAGCGCCTCGCTCTTGTCCTTCGCCGGGTCGCCGATGATGACGGCCTTGCCGCCACCGAGGTCGAGTCCCGCCAGGGCGTTCTTGTAGGCCATCGCCCGCGAGAGGTTGAGCACGTCGGCCAGCGCGGCCTGCTCGCTCTCGTAGGGATAGAACCTGGTGCCGCCCAGGCCGGGGCCCAGCGCGGTGTTGTGGATGGCGATGATCGCGTGGAGGCCGCTGCGCTCGTCGGAGCAGAAGACGACCTGCTCGTGTCTCGCCTGGCCGGTTGCCGGGCCCGCGTCCTTGTGGGACAGCCCGAAGACGTCGGTCACTGTGGTGACTCCCAGTCGTCCGTTCCCGCCGCACCGTTGCGGCGGAGATCACCCTCAGCGTAACCACATGTCCGTAAAGGCACGACGTGCGAGAACGTCCCATCTCAGTGACCGAGACGACCACCGCGGAAGCCGGTCCGCTACGGACAACGACCGGTCCTTCGTGACACGATGCGGTCGTGCTGCCCTATGCCGCGTACCTCCGCGTCTACGAACCGCTGGTCGCGTTCACCCCGGCGGAGCGCGTCTCGTGGGCCGCCTACGCCGAGGCGGCCGACCGACCGCGCCGAGCGAGCGCCCTGCACGCCGAACACGGCGAGGCGGTGCGGCGCCTCCTGGGGGTGCCACCGGCTCCGGCACCCGCCCAGGAGAGCCCCAACGCCTATCTGAGGCGCGTGGAGGAGGTCCTGTACGTCTGCCCGTGGCAGAGCAGGCTGAGGTCCTGGCTCGCCTTCTCGCGCTTCCGCGGGTCGACCCCGCCCAAGCTGATGGAGCGTTTCGTCCCGCCCGCCGTCGCGGCGCAGACGGCCGACGACTTCGACCGGTTCAAGCGCCGCACCGACTCCGCCGCCCTGCGCACGCACATCCGCGGCTCCACCTGGCACGTTCCGACCTCGTGGTTCGTCCCCTTCGACGGCAACGAGCGCTGGCTGGTCATCGACGGCGACGAGGGCACGGGGGGCACGACCACCACGCGCAACCTGATCTACGTCACGTCCATGGCCCACGCCAGGCGCCGCAGCGCCCGCGCCCTGCAGATCATCAGGAGGCAGGTGGGCGAGGTCTCGGTCACCGCCGAGGTCGAGGACGTGGCGCGCTGGCTGGAGGAGTTCCACCCGCACTCGCTGGTCGAGCTCGACTACGGCGGCATCGTCAACCTCATGGACGACGAGACACTCCAGGCCGACGAATCCGTGGCGGAACTCGCGGCGGCGCTGACAGGTCTGGAAAAAGGCGAGGAAGAACTGGCGTTCGCCATGTACCAGCGCGTCATCCTCCGCTGGCGATCAATACAACTTCTCGAATCGGCAAACTGAGTCGCAAATCAACCCTGCGACCTGCGTAAGTAGGTCCGTCGATGACCGGGGATGCACCTACGAACTGAGTAGTTTGCCGTTTTCACTGCGATACCACGAAACGTGTCGCTAGAATCACCGAGCGTGACAACAACACGTGCACAAGAGAGATGAGTCGCTCAAAGGCTCGCCAATCGCTCTACGTGGCTGTATGGTCACATCGGGTGATGCCGCATATGGCCCAAACAGCCGCACGCAAGGGCCATAGGCGGACATCCGTGACAAGCGTCAAGTCGCAGGATCGCTGTCGCCGGTCCACATGGAGGAGAGGCCGCACAAATGTCAGCTCGTACACCCGAGGCAGAGCCGCTGCTCACCCCGGCGGAGGTCGCAACCATGTTCCGCGTCGATCCCAAGACCGTGACCCGGTGGGCGAAGGCGGGCAAGTTGACGTCCATCCGCACCCTGGGTGGACACCGCCGGTACCGGGAGACTGAGGTTCGCGCGCTGCTGGCGGGGATTCCGCAGCAGCGCTCAGAGTAAGACGGGGGCCGTCACTGACCTAGGGGGATTGGTGCGCGCTCACCCTTTGAGCGTGTAGGCCACACGGGTTTGTGGGGAGCGGCGTCGCCCGCCCGGCGCCGCCCCAGCACATGCCCCGCCCACCGGCACGTGCCGCCCTCCAGGCGCGTGTTCCGAACGGCCGGGCACGTGCTCCCGAACGACTCGGCGGTGGCCCGGGACTTCCCGGCCGCGGGGACCTCCCCGACCGCGGGACGTCTCTCAGCGTGCCGCAGGACCTTTTCCGGCCGTGGAACCCTTCCCGGGCCTGGGATCTTCTCGGGCCGTGGGGCCTTTCCCGCCTGTGGAAACCCTTCTCGGCCGTTCCGCAGGACCTTGCTCAGCCGTGGAGGCCTTCCCCGGCCGGAGGGACCCTCCTCAGCCGTCCGTCCCGGGTCTCTCCTGGTCCGCGGGGCGGCTCGCCTGGCCGTTGACCAGGTTGTCCAGCAACTCGCCGACCTGCGCGTCGTGCTCGGCCGCCACGCCGAGCAGCGCCACCATCTGACCGACCAGCATGCGCTCCAGCGCCGGGCGCTCGATGTCGTGGCGCTCCAGCCAGTCGAGGCCCGCGGTCTCGACGGAGGCGATCCACGAGCGCAGCGTGACGCGGAGCACCGGGCCCGGCTCCTCGACCCGCATCCGCTTCATGATCAGCTTGAGCAGGCGGTGCCTGACCGCGTCGACGACCTCCCCGATCTCGCCGCTGCTGTTGGCCGGGCCGCCCTTGAGCAGCGCGGCGAAGCCCGCCGCGTGCTCCTCGACGAAGTCGAAGTATCGGGTGAGCCCCCCGGCCAGCTCGTCCAGCGGGCGTCCGCCGCTCTGGGGTGCGAGCCTCGCCTCCAGCTGGGCCGCGGCGCTCCTCAGCGCGGCGACGTAGAGCTCCTGCTTGCCGCCGAAGTAGTGGTAGACGAGGGCCCGCGACGCGCCGGCCGCGGAGGCCACGTCGTCGATCGAGACGTATTCGGCGTCGTGCCTGCTGAACAGCTCCAGGGCCGCCGCCATGAGCTCCTCGCGGCGCCGGTCGACGGTGAGCCTGCGCCGCGCCGGGCGCGCGCCCCCCGAGACGGGTTTCGCCCGCTCGGCGGCTCCGGATGTCGACCCCACACCGCGCAGCCTATCGGAGCCGATCCGCGCGGCGACGGGGTCAAGATCGGAGTTCCCTTCCGCGCAAGCCGTACCCCATTCGGAACTCGATCGTTTTGAGTGACAGGTGCCCATCCACCATCGCGGGGGAGAGCCATGTCAGGACCGCCGGTCAACACCACCGTCACCCGAGCCCGCGGGTTCGCCGAACCCGTCATGTCCGACGGGGGCGCCGGGCCACGCCCGAGACCCACGATCCGTAATGTGGCCGAAAGGGCCGGTGTCTCCAAATCACTGGTCTCGCTCGTCCTGCGCGGATCGCCCCACGTCAGCGAGCATCGCCGGCAGGCCGTGCTCCAGGCGGCCAGAGACCTCGGCTACCGGCCCAACGCGGTCGCGCGCAGCCTGGTCGAAGGCCGTACCCACCTGGTCGGGGCGCTCGTCGCCGACCTGCACAACCCGTTCTACGCCGAGTTCCTGGACGGCCTCCAGGAGAGCCTGCACGGCGACGGGCTGAGGCTTCTCATCGGCAACAGCCAGTGGGACCCGGCCTTCGAGGACGAGGCGGTCGAGGCGTTCCTCGAACTGCGCGTCGACGGGCTCGTCCTGCTCGGCATCGCGCCCACCAGCGGGACGCTCATCGAGGCCACCGGCTACACGCCGACCGTGGTGGTGGGCGAGCGCGACATCGACCTCGGCGGCGTGGACATCGTCGTCGACGACGACCAGCTCGGTGCCCGCCTCGCCGTCGACCACCTCGTGGGGCTCGGTCACCGCAGGATCGCCCACATCGAGGCCTCGGGCATCTCCTCCGGGCGTTTCCGGTGCGAGGGCTACCTGGTCGCGATGCGCAGGCACTCACTGGCGCCGTACATCATGGTCGAAGAGGGCGAGTCCAGTGAGGAGGGTGGCGCGCGTGCGGCCCGCAGCCTGCTCACGCGCGATCCCCGCCCCACGGCGATCTTCGCCGCCAACGACCTGGTCGCCATGGGCGTGCTCTCCGCGGCCGCCGAGCTGGGCCTGCGGGTCCCCGAGGACCTGTCCGTGGTGGGGTACGACAACATCCACCGCGCCGGGACCCAGCCGATCTCGCTGACCACCGTGGACCAGCCGCGCCGCGCGATGGGCCGCTCCGCCGCCGCGCTGCTGAACGACCGGATCGGCGACCCCGGCAAGGCCTCGCGCCTGCGCCAGGTCGCGCCGCAGCTGGTCGTACGCAACAGCACGAGCTCCACCGAACGCTAAAGAGCCTGCCTGGAGCGTTACAGCGCGTCCAGGCAGGCTCCATGACCTCCCCAAAACCAGGTCAACATCGCGGACGACGGCGCGCCGCCGGTGTTGACTCTGGTCAAGGCAGACAAGGGGGGTAACAATGCGTGATCCGGAACTGGTGTCGTGCGCCCAGCGGGCCGCCGCCGAGCTCGAACGGGCGTGGGCGCACTGGCGGGCCGCCCGGGGCCGCAACGGCGACGCCGGGGCTGAGTCCGTGGCCAGTTACGTGGCCCACTCGATCGACCACCCCTGGGGACGGCCGCGCGTGGTCCTCGGGCTGGACGCCGAGGACGCCAGGGAGCTCGCCTCGCTCCTGCAGAAGCCGGAGGCCGGCGAGCACGCCTGGTGACGGGCCGGTACATATCGCGACAACGGCTGAGTCACGCCCTCAAGCCACGTAGGTTGGGTGGTTGACGACTTCCTTGGGGGCGATGAGCGTGACCGGTAAAGCACTCGCGACGACCCTTGTCCTGTGCGGGCTCGGCGTCGCCGCCTGCGGCGGGACCGCCGCGGACGCGGACCTCGCGCGGGAGCGCGGGCCCGTCCCTCCCGCGGCGGCCGCGGCCGCCGACAGCACAGCCGCCGGCGGCACGGCTTCCGACGGCGCGGCCGGCGCTCTCACCGGCGCGGCGGCCGACCCCACCGCGACCCCCGCCACCGGGCGGAGCGGCGAGGGCCGCGAGCCGCTCAGCGGCAAGATCGTGGTCATCGACCCCGGCCACAACGGCCAGAACTACCGCCACCCCGCGGAGATCAACAAGAAGGTCAACGTCCTGACCCAGTGGAAGGCCTGCGACACCACGGGCACCGCCACCGCGAACGGCTACAGCGAGGCGGCCTTCACCTGGGACGTCTCCCAGCGCCTGGCCAAGATCCTCAGGAGCCGCGGCGCGACGGTGAAGCTCACCCGCGACGGCAACTCCGGCGTCGGGCCGTGCATCACCCAGCGGGCCGCGATCGGCAACAGGGCGAAGGCGGACGCGGCGATCTCGGTCCACGCCGACGGGTCGAGCACCGCCAACCACGGCTTCCACGTGATCATGCCGGAGAAGATCGGCGGCCCGGTCGACCCGGTGGTCGCGGCCTCCAGGAAGCTCGGCCTGGACGTGCGGAACGCCTTCAGGCGCGGCACCGGCCTGTCGTACTCCACCTACATCGGCAGGAACGCCCTCGACTACCGGAACGACCTCGGCGGCCTGAACCTCTCCACGGTTCCCAAGATCTTCATCGAGTCGGGGAACATGAAGAACCCCGCCGAGGCGGCGAAGTTCCAGCAGCCCGCGTTCCGGCAGAGGATCGCGCTCTCCCTGGCGAACGGGCTGCAGCAGTACCTCGGGCGGTAGGACCCCGGCGGTAACGTACCGGGCCGTGACAACGCGTGTCAGCGGCCCGGGGGGCCGGCCAGGCCCAGGGGGCGGAGGTTGTCGCGGGCCGGGTGGCGGCGCGCGGCCGGGCCCTCGGCGAAGGCCCGCAGGATGTTCCCCGTCGCCCTGCGGACGAAGGCCCCGGCCCGCGCCGTGACGCCGTGGCCGCAGCGGGCGCCCCGCATGGCGCACACCCAGCGCATCGTGCCCGAGCTGAACACGGCGGCGCCGCTCGGCACGGTGTAGTAGGCGCTGTGCGCGACCGTGGCGCGTCCCCCGCAGTCCACCGGGGACACCGACAGGACCTCCATCGGGCGCGGCACGTCCGCGCCGACCCTGTCGGTCTCCACGCCCACCATCCCGGGGAAGGTGGTGCCGCGCCGCACCCCGGTCCCCTCGAAGATCCAGTTCTTCGGACGTCTCACCACGTAGGCCGACTCGGAGGGGAAGCAGTCGTACATCGGGCCGGTCAGCGAGCTCTCCGGCCTGCCGGCGGCGCGCCACAGGATCGTCCCCGGGTCCTCGGCCGCGTCCTTGTGGCAGACGACCAGGCGGCGCGGGCCCAGGGGCGTCGCGGCGAACCTGACCCGCCAGTAGACGGCGTTGGCGCCCAGGAAGGCGAGGTTGGTGCCGCGGTCCCTGGCGGCCTCGACGGTGCGGCGCATGCCCGCCGACCAGTACTCGTCGTGCCCCAGCGACACCAGTCCCCTCGCCCCGTCGAGAATGCGCGGGTCGCGGTCCAGATCAAGGCTCGTGACGTAGGCGAGCGGTACGCCTTGGCGCTCGGCGAGCTCGATGGCGTCGCGTTCCATGTCCATGAAGAGCCGCGCCCCAGAGGCGTCGTACGGGCGGTCGAAGCTGACCGCCCGGGACCTGCCCTCGAAGCCGCCGGGGCCCTCGTAGAGGCTGCGCCCGCCCCAGCCGTTGTAGGCCTGCCAGGTGGTGACCGCGTTGACGACGACCAGGCGCCCCCTGGTGGAGGCGGACCTGACGGTGAGGGGGACGAAGCGCCGTCCCCCGGTGGCGGCGTCCAGCCTGATCAGGTAGGAGCCCTCGGGCCAGCCGGAGGTGTCCACCTTGGGGCCGGGCCTCCAGTGGGCGGCGGTCACCGTCCCGGTGGCGGCGATCGTCCTGGGCGGCGCCTGCCTCCTGCCGGGCAGCCCGGCCTCCCGCCAGACCTGCCTGGCCCCCGCCCCGCCGTACCAGCCCATCCGGAAGGCCCTGGCGGTGTAGCGGCCGGCGGTGGTCGAGACGTACAGCCGGAAACGCTCTCCGGGCAGCACGCTCACCCGGTCGGCGAAGCCCTCGATCTCGTGCTCGGCGCCGCGCCCGCGCAGCCGCCAGCGGTGGTCGCCCTCCCTGGCGTTCTCCGCCGCGGTGGCGCCGGCCCCCTCGGCGCTCCGCGCCGGGGAGGAGGGCGCCGTGGCAGTGGGCGAGGGCGGGGCGACGGGGTCCTCGACGGTGGCCGAACAGCCGGCGGCCAGCACGATCGCCACCGGTATCGCCACCAGGACCGTCAGCGGTGTGCGGGCCGGGTGCCTGGACGCTTGGAACATGAGCAGCAGCATGTCCGGGCGAGGGGCCTCCTCAGGCCCTCCCGCGCGGTACTTGGGCGGTTCTTGGCCTCATGTCCGGGGTCGCCAGGGTAAAGGGCGGATTTCTCTGGTGATTTGGCATGATTTAAGCCATGGACCTCCTGCCGCTTCCCTCCGCTCTCGCCCCTGCCAGCGGTTCCCTCGGCCTTCCCCACGGAGTCGTCGTCTCCGGCCCCGCCGAACTGGTGGACGCCGTGCGCCTGGCGCTCGCCGTGCTCGACCCGCGCCCCGGCGAGGCGGGGACGATCACGGTGGAGCCCGACGCCTCGCTCGGCGCCGAGGCGTACCTCCTGGACGTGACGGACGGGGGCGTACGGATCGCGGCCGGAGACCGGGCCGGGGCCTTCTACGCGGGCCAGACGCTGCGGCAGCTGCTGCCCGTCGCGGCGTTCCGCGCGGTGGCGGGCACGGGGACGGGCTGGAGCGTCCCCCTCGGCCGGGTGCGGGACGCGCCCCGGTTCTCCTGGCGCGGGGTGCACCTGGACGTGGCGCGGCACTTCATGCCCAAGCGCGAGGTGTTCAGGATGGTCGACGTCATGGCGGCCCACAAGCTGAACCGCCTCCACCTGCACCTGGTGGACGACCAGGGGTGGCGGGTCGAGAGCCTCCGGCACCCCCGGCTGCACGAGGTGGGCGCGCACCGCCCGCGTACGATCACCAGCTACTACCGGGAGGAGCCGGCCTTCGACGGCGTGCCGCACGGCGGCTACTACACGCTGGAGGACCTCGCCGAGATCGGCGCCTACGCGCGGGCCCGTGCCGTGACGGTCGTGCCTGAGATCGACGTACCGGGGCACGCCTCGGCGATCCTCGCCGCCTACCCCGAGTTCGACGCCCGCGCCACCGGGGGCCGCCGGCCCGAGCCCTTCACCGTGCTGGACCGCTGGGGCATCTCCCCCGCGATCCTGTCCCCGCTGCCGGAGACGGTCGGCTTCCTGACCGGCGTGATCGAGGAGATCACCGGGGCGCTGGGCGAGACCCCGTACGTCCACATCGGCGGGGACGAGTGCGTGCTCGACGACTGGGCCGCCTCCCCCGAGATCGTCGCGTTCCAGGCGGAGCTGGGGCTGGAGAGCGTGAGCGACCTGCACGCCTGGTTCCTGCGCAGGCTGGCCGACGCGCTGGCCGAACGCGGCAGCAGGGCGGTGGTGTGGGACGAGGCGTTCGTCAGCGGCATGCTCAGGCCCGACACGATCGTGATGCCCTGGCGCGGGCAGGGGGTGGCCAGGCGCGCCGCCGCCGCCGGGCACGACGTGGTGCAGACCCCGGTCTTCCCGCTGTACTTCGACTACGCCGAGGCCTCCTCCGAGGAGGAGCCGGTGGCGATCGGCGACGCGATCACCGTCTCGGACGTCGCGGCCTTCGTCCCGGCGCCGGAGGCGTGGACGGATGGGGAGCGGGAGCACGTGCTCGGGGCGCAGTTCCAGCTGTGGAGCGAGCGGCTGCCCGACGGGCGCGCGGTGGACTACCGCGCCTGGCCCCGGGGATGCGCGCTGGCCGAGGTCGCCTGGTCGGGCTCGGCCGGGGACGGGTTCGGCGCCCGGCTGGAGACGCACCTGGGCCGCCTCGACGCGCTCGGGGTCGAGTACCGGCCGCTGACCGGCCCGCGCCCCTGGCAGCTGGGCGGGGCCGGCCACCGGCGCCACCGCCCGGGGGCCGTCAAGGTGGACGAGGTCATGAAGCACCTGGAGGAGCTGACCCACGTGGCCGACTCGACCCGTCCCAGCATGTGACCCTTCGGTGGCCGGGACAGAGCGGTCTCCCGGCCCCGAAGGGGTTTTCCCGGCTTCTTGAAGGGCTGGGCCGGTCTCCCGGCCCCGTGATGGCGGTGGTGGTGGCCCGGCCCTTTGGGGGGCCGGGCCGACGCGGATGACGGAGGTACGGGGAAGGAGCGGTGTCCCGCGTCGCCTCCCCGTCAGACGAGAACCTCGTAGCCCGCTTCCTTGACGGCGGCGCGGACGGCCGCGTCGTCGAAGGAGTCTCCCGAGACGTCGACCCTGCCGGTCTCCAGGTCGACGTCGACACCGGTGACACCCGTGACCTCGCCGACCTCCTCCTTGACCGAACTCACGCAGTGGCCGCAGGTCATACCGGTGACGGTGTATGTGGTCGTGCTCATCGTGCCTCCCATGTCCTGAGGTTACCCACCCAGGGTATACCGTCGGCCGCCTTCCGGCCCGATGGGGTGACGAATCGGGACCCGCCACAAAGGTTCGTACCGCGACGATTCCGGCCGCGTCGCGACCGAATCGGACTGGAGCGGGCGGGACTCGGCCAGGCCGGGATCAGGCCGAGGGCCTGGTCGAACCGGGGCCGGATCGCCGCGCGGGCGGGTCAGGCCGTGATCAGCTCATGATCAGCTCGTGATCACGGCCTGATCAGGTCGCGGGTCGCGGGTCGCGGGTCGCGGTTCGCGGTTCGACCCGCGGCCGGGTCGGGCCGCGCCGTACCGCGGTCGCTTCACCGCCGTCGCTTCACCGCGGTCGCTTCGGATCGCGCCGTACCGCGGCGGGTCAGGCCGTGTCAGGCCGCGGCGGGTCAGGCCGCGTCGAGGCTCGGCCGGATCAGGCCGTGGTGTTCCGGCTCGCGGTGCGGCCGATGATCTGGCGGAGGTCGGTCACGCCGTGACGGCGGAGGCGGCGGGAGAGGTCGCGGTTCACGCGGTACGCCCAGAGGGGCCCCTCGTAGACCAGCGCGCTGTAACCCTGGACGAGTGTGGCCCCGGCGAGCAGGCGCTCCCAGACGTCGTCCACGTCCTCGACGCCGCCGACGGAGACGAGCACCAGGCGGTCGCCCACCCGGGCGCGGAGCCTGCGCAGGACCTCCAGGGACCGGGCCTTCAGCGGGCGCCCCGACAGACCGCCGCTCTCGCGGCTGTGGTCGCGGCCCGCGGGCTCCGCCGCGGCCAGCGCCTGCCTGCCGATCGTGGTGTTGGTGGCGATGACGCCGTCGAGCCCGAGGTCCAGGGCCAGGTCGGCGACCGCGTCCACGTCTGTGTCCGCCAGGTCGGGGGCGATCTTGACCAGCAGCGGGGTGCGCTTGGGCGTGGCATCGGCGACCTCCTTCACCGCGCGCAGCAGCGGGCCCAGCAGCTCCACGGCCTGGAGGTCGCGCAGGCCCGGGGTGTTGGGCGAGCTGACGTTGACGACCAGGTAGTCGGCCAGGGGGGCGAGCTCCCTGGCGCTGGCCACGTAGTCGGCGACGGCCCCCGACTCGGGCACGACCTTCGTCTTGCCGATGTTGACGCCGACGATCGCGGGGACGCCCCGGGGCCTGGCCAGCGAGCGGGCCGCGGCGGACGCGCCCGCGTTGTTGAAGCCCATCCGGTTGATGATCGCCCGGTTCCCCACGAGGCGGAACATCCGGGGCCTGGCGTTGCCCGGCTGGGCGTGCGCGGTGATCGTGCCGACCTCGACGTGGCCGAAGCCGAGCGCGGACACGGCCTCGACACAGCCGGCGTCCTTGTCGAAACCGGCCGCCAGCCCGAACGGGCCGGGGAAGTGCACGCCGAAGGCCTGCACCCGCAGCGCGGGGTCGCGTGGCGCGAGGCGGCGGTGGACCAGCCGCCTGACCACGGGGGTCACCGAGAGGACGCGGAGAGCGCGCACCGCCATGTGGTGCGCGTCCTCGGGGTCGAGGCGGCGGAGGACCTGCGAGAAGACGAATCGATACATCACCGATCAGGTTAGTGCCCCGGTGGGGTGCGGCTCGCGCCGACCGCGTCTCCGGGGTGCCTGATCAGGAGATGACGGTCGAAGCCCAGCAGCCGCAGCAACCGGAGCACCGGGCCCGAGGGCCGCACGATGATCAGCTCCTGGCCGAGGCCGCGCAGGTGCTCGTCGGCCCTGAGCAGGGTCCGCGCGCCCGCGCAGTCGATGAAGCCCACCCGGGCCAGGTCGAGCTCGACCGTCGCCACGGTGAGACCGCCGAGAAGGCGCCGCAGTTCGGCGCCCTCGACGGCGTCGAGATCACCGCGAACGGCGACCTCGGCCCTGTCCTCGGCGGGCTCGGGCGACGTGAGCAGGATCACCGTATTTCGCCCGCCCCCTCACCGAGCACCTCGGCCGCCAGGTCGGCGACGCGGCGCCGGGTGTCGCGGGCCTGCTTGCGCAGGCCGGTGAAGGCCTGGGTGGCGGTCAGGTCGTGCTTGCCCATCAGGTAGCCGATCGCCCGCTCGATGACCACGCGGTAGTCGAGGGCGTACTGGAGCTGGTCGGCCAGGGCGCTCTTCTCCTCGGCGGCCATCGCGGCGGTGAGAAGCTGCTCGATCACGTCCGCGTAGCCGTAGAGCGCCTGGACGTCCGACTCGTCCCAATCGTAAAAATCGGCCTGGTAGACGTTCAGCGTGCCCACGGGCTCGCCTCCAAGACGCACCGGCACCCCGGCCACCGCCCGCACCTCCGGGTGCAGCCGGTCGGCGAGCTTCGGCCAGCGCGGGTCGACGTGCACGTCGCTTGAGGTCACCGCGGAATTCTCCTCGTACGCGGAAACACACGGCCCCTGACCCAGATGGAGTTGTGCGCCCTCAAGGCTGCGCCCCCGTTCATCGGTGGCGACCAAATAGCGGAGATCTTTACCTTCTTCGGCAAACATCAGCCCCGCACCCGCATATCCGAACAGCGAGTTCACCACATCCACGGCACGCTCCAACTGATGAACTATGCCTGTGGTGGACGAGGTCGTCTGAAGCCTTCTCAGGCTCGCGACCAGCGCTTCCGGATCAATGTGAGTCATACGTGTGGCGCCTTTCAGCGTCGACCTGGTTACTTGACGTGCACACTACGGCTTCCCCGGGAAAGGAGTTCTATGGGCCATGGCCTGGAGGACCATCACCATGAGCTCGCCGAGGCGTTCTCCCGTCCGGACTTTCGCGGGCTGCCATTCATGGCTCGTCCGGTCGTAGAAATTCAGGGTGCCGATCAACCGCTCCTCCGCCCGCAGGGGCACGGAGAGCACCGCCCGGACGTCCGAGACCCGCGCGGCCACCCCGGGGAACCCGAAGGGCCTGGCCGCCCTCAGGTCGTCGACGGCGACGTCCGCGCCCCGGGTCAGGGCCTCGATGGCCGGTCCGGCCCCGATCTGCTCCTGGATCAGCTCCAGCCGCCGGCCCTGGTCGTCGGACCCTCCGACCGCGCGCAGCCGGTCGTGGTCGTCTATCAGCATGAGTGCCGCCCCGTCGGAGCCGAGGACGTCGGCGAGGGCGCTCAGGGTACGGTCGACGAGCCGGGAGAATTCAAGAACCTGGGTCATGGGCGGGCTTCCTCCATGTCGAGGTAGCTCCGCGGACACAAGGCGGAATGATCTGCGGAGCAGAGCCTAGTGCTGCCCGGCGACTCCGGCCAAGCGGTTCACCTCTCGGCCACACGGCCAGGGCCGGACATCACCGTCAATACATCGTTAAGCATTCGGCAAACGAGGATTGGCAGGGTGGGCGTTATGAGCATCCTGTCACGTTCGGCCATCGCCCGGCGCCGCCGTACCCTGGCGAATCTCGTGCTCCGCGACCTCGCCGACACGGGTGACGTCACCGTCCCCACCTGGTGGGACGAGGAGATCCAGCGGGAGTTCGGCGGGCTGGGCGGGTTCCTCGCAGAGCTGAGCCGCCAGTGGTGGACGGCCTACGCCGCGCACCTGGACGCGCTGATCGAGCTGGGCCTCGACGACCCCTCCCAGGCGTGGGACGACGTCACCGAGCAGATGCCGTGGCTGCGGGCCGTCCTCGACGCCTACACGGACGACGCGGCGCTCGCCGAGGCCGAGCGGCGGCACTGCGACGTCCTGCGCTGGACGACCCGCCGCGAACCCCGCCACGCGGCCTGAGATGGCCCCGCGCCCCCGGTAAGAACCCCGGCGCGCGGTCCGGGAGACCCTGTACGCGCCTTCGGGCGCTCCTGGAGACCCGGTACGCATCTTCGAAAGGACCTCGGCGCGCGGCCTGAGCGGATGCGGTGCGCGGCCCGAGAGAACGTGGCGCGCGGCCCGGAAGGACGCGACGCGCGGTCCGAGAGGACGCGACGCGCGGTCCGGAGGGCGCGACGCGCGGCCCGAGAGGACGCGACGCGCGGCCCGGGATTCCGGGGGTTCGTGGCCTCCGGACCCCTGGATTTCGCGCGTTCGGGGCCCCGCCGCGCCGGTCCCCCACGTATCGTGCGGGGAATATTCGCGAGGGATCGGGTAGCCATGAACGATGGTCAGATTTGTCGAGGGTAAACCCCCACCTCACGGAAACTCCGACGATCATGCCGCTGACCTGCGGTTGGGTGTACGCCTGACGATGGCGATGGCGGCAGTGGCGATCTTCACGGTGCCGTTCGTCATCCTGCTCGTGCTGGTGAGGACCTCTTCCTCCCGGCTCACGGCCCTCGACGAGGGCATCGCCCTGAGCCTGCACGCCCACGCGCTGGAGAACCCCGGCTACACCGCCTTCCTCAGGGTGGCGACCGAGGTGTTCGGTCCCTGGCCGTGGCGTGTGCTGGTGGTGCTGACCGCCGCCTGGCTCTGGTACCGGGGCGCGCCGCGCCTGGCGGTCTGGGCGATCGCCACGATCACCTTCGGCGGCCTGCTGAACCTCGCCGTCAAGGGGATCGTCGACCGCGCCAGGCCCGCCCTGCCGAATCCCGTGGCCTGGGCGCCCGGCGCGTCCTTCCCCTCCGGGCACGCGATGGGAGCGGCGCTGGGCGCGTGCATCCTCGTGCTCATCCTGCTGCCCCTCCTGCGGACCATGGCCGCGCGGATCACCCTCTGGGTCGTCGCGGCGGCCATCACGGTGTTCGTCGCGTACAGCCGGGTGGCGCTCGGCGTCCACTGGACCAGCGACGTGATCGCGGGGGTCGCGCTGGGCGTGGCGTTCGTGGTCGGCGCGGCGGCGGGGTTCGAGACGTGGCGCCGGGGAGAGGGGCGCACGCCCTCCGGACCGCACATGGAAGGCGTCGAACCCGAGGCGTTCCGAGAAGGTCATTCGGGGTAGCTGGCGCGCCATGTCGAAAATGTCGGTGGATTTCAAAGGCGTGACGCGCCTCATCCTGGCGCCACTGGCCATCATGGCCGTACTGACGATCGGCGTCGGGCTGCTCATCACTAAGGTCCTGCAGACGACGACCCTCATCGCGAACGACGAGGGGGTCAACGAGCAGCTGGCCGGGGACCGTACGGCCTACTGGAGTTCGATCACCGACGTGGTGTCGGGCCTGTCCGACACGCCGGTGATCATCACCGCCACCGCGCTGCTGGTCATCGTCTTCCGGCTCGTCTTCAAGCGCTGGAACGAGTCGATCTTCCTCGCGCTGGCGGTCTTCTCGCAGTCGGCGATCTTCCTGCTGGCGACCGTCTTCGCCGAGCGCAAGCGGCCCGCCGTCGAGCACCTCGACCCCGCTCCGCCCACCTCCAGCTTCCCCTCGGGGCACACCAGCGCCGCGGTCGCCTTCTACTGCGGCGTCGCTCTGGTGCTCACCATCCACACCCACCGCTTCAAGATCCTGAACGTGCTGTGGTGGGTGATCGGCCTCGGTATCCCCCTGGGCATCGCCTTCTCGCGCATGTATCGCGGCATGCACCACCTGAGCGACGTGAGCTGGGGCTTCCTGCTCGGTGTGGTCTGCATCGCGGTGGCGGCCAACGCGCTGCTGTTCCGGTCCGTGATCACGGAGAAAAGGAAAAAAGTCCTGAGCACGTAGCGGCCCCCGCCCGCACCGGGGGTCCGGAGGTCGCGGAGATCGCCGGAACGAGGATCGGCGGGGGCGAGAGAGGGACATTCGCCACCCGCCGGGTCGCTTCACATGAGACCGTTGTGAAGCAGCACCACCAAGGTTCACATCTGTCACCTCGCGTGGCTCAAAGATCACAATGCGCTACGAAGTAAGATGGAAACTCCGCTGGGGAGATTCAAGTCTTCCCGTCGGGGCACTAGCAGCCAGCCGGCGGACCGAGAGACGTTCGACGGCTACCCTCAAGGAAGGAAGCCGACCATGGATCGCCAATCCGTTGTCTGCCAGAAATGCTCGGGCGTTCTCCTCGCCACGGATTCCCGCACCTACACGGCGCAGCGCGGGCGCCTGATCCTCACCAACGGTTACTGCACCTGCCCCGCGGAGCAGGCCCCCGTGGAGCAGGTCGTCCAGCGGCAGCAGCACCCCCAGCACCCTCAGCCCGTCATGGAGCAGCCCGTCTCGCACCGGCAGCCCACCCACTCCCAGCAGCAGGGCGCGCCCGCGGGCCAGAACTCGATGGTGGTCGCCTAGCGGCATCTCGGGGAGCGGTCGCGACGTCGGGGGGCGTACGCGACGGCTCGGCTCCTCGACGACCCCGCGCCGCCTCCGGGCCTCCGTGGGTCGTCCCCCCTGACTGATCTGGTCATATTCGCCGATCAGCGGCTGTCACGGATCCGGACGCCTCTCCGGTCGTCCACCCTCTGGATCCGGACACACCTCTTCGATCATCCAATTTTCCGGACCGCTCCGGACGCGCTCACCGATCAGCCGCCCTTCCGGACCCCGGCGCACTCACCGATCAGGCGCCCCTCCGGATCCCGCCGCACTCTCGCATCCCGGCGCATTCCCGAATCCCGGCGCACTTTCGCATCCGGCGCATTCCCGGATCCCGACGCGCTCACGGATCCCGACGCGCTCACGGATCCCGGCGCGCTCACGGATCCCGGCGCGTTCACAGGACCGGCCACGGGGCTCACCGCGACATCACGCGGGACATCCAGGCGGCGGTCAGCCGCTCAGCCCCCAGGCCAGCACCACGGACAGACCACTCGTCGCGAGCAGGCCGACGAGCACCACGATGGCAATCACCCGACGGTTCATACCAGGAAGCCTAGCCAGGCATCCGGGTGGTCCCGCACGCCGGCGCGCGCGGAGCGCTGGACGAGAAACGCGGCGGCACGGAAGAGGGACCGCGAGGTCACGACGGCCACCTGGTCGGGGAGGCCTGCCCGCTCTCGGCGCGGATGATGTGGATGACCGCGTTGATGAGCGCCAGGTGGGTGAACGCCTGTGGGAAGTTGCCGAGGTGGCGCCCGGTCACCGGGTCGATCTCCTCGGCGTAGAGCCCAAGGGCGCTGGCGAAGGAGAGGACCCTCTCGCAGAGCCTGCGGGCGCGGGTGTGCTCCCCGATCTCCGTCATCGCCGAGACGAGCCAGAACGAGCAGATCGCGAAGGTGCCCTCCTCCCCGCTCAGGCCGTCGTCGGTGTTCTTCGTCTCGTAGCGCAGGACCAGGTCGTCGGCGGTGAGATCGTCGGCGATGGCCAGCACGGTGGCGCGGACCCTGGGGTCGTCGGGCGGCAGGAAGCGCACCAGCGGGATGAGCAGGAGCGACGCGTCGAGGACGTCGGTGTCGTAGTGCTGCCTGAAGATCCCGTTCTCGCTGACGCCGTGGGCGCACACGTCGGCGTGGATCTCGTCGGCGACCGCCTGCCAGCGCGCGGCCAGCTCCGGCTCCTCCCTGAGCCGGGCGAGCCTGGCGCCCCTGTCGGTCGCCACCCAGCACATGACCTTCGAGGAGGTGAAGTGCCGGGGCTCTCCGCGTACCTCCCAGATGCCGCGGTCGGGCTCCCGCCAGTTCCTGATGGCGGACTCGACCTGCCGCTTCAGGATGGGCCAGATCCGCTCGTCCAGGCGGTCCCGCGACCGGGTGTGGATGTAGAAGGAGTCGAGGACGGCGCCCCAGACGTCGTTCTGGCGGTGGCGGTACGCGGCGTTGCCGACCCTGACGGGCTTGGCGCCCTCGTACCCGTGGAGGTGGTCGAGGATGTGCTCGTCCAGCTCGCGCTCGCCGTCGATGCCGTACATGACCTGGAGGTCCTCGTCCCGCTCCGCCACGTCGGCGATGAACCAGAAGAAGTCGTCGGCCTCCCAGTCGAAGCCCAGGGTGTACAGGCCCCAGAGGGCGAAGGTCGAGTCCCTGATCCAGGCGTAGCGGTAGTCCCAGTTGCGGTCGCCGCCCGGGGTCTCGGGCAGGGAGGTGGTCGCCGCCGCGATGAGGGCGCCCGTGGGGGCGAAGGTCAGGCCCTTGAGGGTGAGGGCGCTGCGCTCCAGGTATCTCCGCCAGGGATGGTCGGGGAAGGCGCCCCTGGCGAGCCAGTGCTGCCAGTGGTGTGCGGTCCACACGAGCCGCTCGTAGGCGTCCTGGAAGGTGTACGGCGGCTCGTGCGGGGTCCACGACAGCGCGCAGAAACGCGTGTCGCCCTCCTTGAGGAGGGTGCGCGCCGTCGCGCGCCCTCCCTCGAACCCCAGCAGCATGTCCGTGGTGAGCCGCAGCTCCAGCGTCTCCCCCTCGGCCGTCGCGACGCCCTGGTGGTAACCCCTGTCGGTGTACGACCAGTGGGCGGGCCTGCGGCCGTAATCGAAGATCGGCTCGCAGTCGAGCGTGACCTGCACCTCCCCGCTGACGCAGCGCACCGTGCGGAGCAGCACGTGGGAGGCGTCGTAGTCGGTCGGCGCCCTCCTGTGTGTGCGGGAGAGCTCTTCGTGGTGGTGCCAGGGCCCCATGAGCAGCAGGTCGCGCACGATGATCCAGCCGGTGGGGGTGCCCCAGCTCGTCTCCAGGATCATGGTCCCGGGCAGGTAGCGCCGCGCGGCGGGCACCCGCAGGTCGGCGGGGCCGATCCGGAAACCCCCCGCGCCCCGGTCGAGGATGGCGGCGAAGACGCTGGGAGAGTCCATGCGCGGCAGGCAGAGCCACTCGACGTTCCCGCTCGGGGCGACCAGGGCGGTGACCTCGCAGTCGGACAGGAACCCGTAGTCGGCGATGGGCGGGAAGGGGGAAGGGCCCGGTAGCGCGTCCGCCGTCGGATTCGGTGTCATCGGCCCTCCTTGAGCGTGGGGACCTCCGTCTTCCAGCGGAGAAGAAGGTCAGGCGCCCTTCCTACCCCGGGTGGCGGGATCAAGCACGTCTTCCACCCGATCCGGGCGCGTCCTCGCGCACTCTCCGTCCTGCGCGGCTCCTTCTGCGACTCCTCCCGCTCCTACCGCTCCTCCCGTGACGGGACCGTACTCCGCCACGGTGCGGGATTCCCTGTAGGTACGGGAGCCGCCTCCCGCCTCCGGATACCTCTGGGTGCCTGGAGACGCCTACGGATATCCGCCGCTCAGCGGGGAATGGCGCGGTCCATCATCGGTTCCCAGCGCGACCCCATAAGTCACATTATTCCCAGCTGTATGTGAACTTTTCGGACAAGTCAGTGTCGAATCTGCTATCAAGATGCCCGACCAAGGTTTACGTCAGAGAGGGTCATCGTGGGGCGCGACGATATCCAAGGATCGTACGAGGAAGATCCTCGCGAGCAGACCGGTCCCCTCGGACCGGCGCAGTACGAACCCGAACGTCCCGCCGGCGACGTGTTGTCGGACGGATGGAGCGAGATCGACCTTCCGGAGCTCACGCCGGGCGACGGGTCCCAGGTGATCGTCCACGTCGACGGGTCCCGGGAGATCCTCCGAGCCGACGGGTCCCGGGAGATGGTCTACCTCAACGAGCGTCGCGAGATAGGGGACACCGACGTCACGTCCGACGGTCCCCTCTACCGCGACGAGGACGACGTGACGCCCTCGCGCGGCTTCCTGGGGTCGGGCTGGCGCGAGGACCCCGATCCCTACGAGGAGCGCCGCCGCAAGGGCAGGAGCAAGAGCAGGGCCCTGCTCGCGGTCGTGGGCGGCGTCGTGATCGCCGGGGTCGCGGGCGGCTGGATGCTCTCCTCCTCCCTGGAGGGGAAGACCGGCACCACGTGCTCGCCCGGCGTGCGGTGCTCGGTGGCCGACCTGCCGAAGATGCCCTCGGAGACGCCGGCACCCCGGCCCGAGGAGGAGACGGCGGAACCGTCCGACGAACCGTCCACGGCCGACGAACCCACGACCGCCGCGCCCAGCAAGGCTCCCCGGACCCGGGAACCCTCCAGCCGTCCGTCGCCGACCCGCAGCACCCCGCGGAAGGAGACCCGCCCGACGACGTCCTCCGAGGACGCCGAGCAGGAGGAGACCTCCCAGACGAACCCGGGCCCGAGCTCGCGGATCACCTCCGAGCCCGCGCCCTCGCCGACGAGCCAGGCTCCCACGGAGAGCGCCACCCCGACCCAGCAGCCGACGACGGCACCGCCGCCGCAGGACACCGGGTCGAACGACGACTCGGGCGGCGGCGGCCGGGGCGGCCTTCTCGACTGGCTGTTCTGACCGTCCACGCCTCCGGGGCACGGCGGCGCGCCCGCGTCTCCGGGCGCGCCGGGACTCGTACCGTCACGCCCGCCGAGACCTACGGCGTGAGCGTGCCGGGGGCGTGGTCGCTCCGGGGAGGCTGGGGCCACTGGGAGCGATGCGCCCCGGCGCGGTGTTCCTGGGGGCTGATGCCGCGTTCGCGCTTGAAGGCGGCGCTGAGCGCGAACGCGCTGCCGTAGCCGACCCGCGTGGCCACCGCGCCGACGGTGTCGTCGGTCTCGCGCAGCAGGTCGGCGGCCATCGCCAGCCGCCAGCCGGTGAGGAACGTCATGGGCGGCTCGCCCACCAGCTCGGTGAAGCGGCGGGCCAGGGCCGCGCGGGAGACACCGGTCTTCGCGGCCAGCGTGGCCACCGTCCAGGGATGCGCCGGGTCGCCGTGCAGCATGCGCAGGGCCTTGCCCACCACGGGGTCGCTGTGGGCGCGGTACCAGGCGGGGGCACCGGCCTCCGGACGGGAGAACCAGGCCCGCAGGACGGCGATGAGCAGCAGGTCGAGCAACCGGTCGAGAACGGCCTCCTGCCCCGGCTCGTCCTTGACGATCTCGTCGCCGAGCAGCGGGATGATCGGGCAGTCCCAGGCGTCCTCCGGGAGGACCAGCAGCGGGGGCAGCGCCTCCAGCAGACGGCGGCTGATCTCTCCGCGCATCTGGTAGGCGCCGGTGAGGAGCACCGTCGACCCGTCGGGATTGTTGCCCCAGGTGCGGACGCCCAGGTTCATCTCCTGGGCCAGGCTTCGCCCGTCGAGGGTCGTGCAATGCTGTCCCGGATGGATCACCACATCGGGCGGCGTGGCCGGATCGTCGGCGACCGTGTAGGGGTCCGGGCCAAGGATGATCGCGACGTCCCCCGGCCCCATGCGCACCGGGTCGCCGTCGTCGGGGACCACCCACGCCTCACCCCGCACCATGGCCGCCAGGGCGAGCGGCGCCCGGTCCTGGATCCGCAGGGACCAGGGCGGGTCAAGGACGGAGCGGAGCAGGAACGCTCCCCTGGCCCTCGGACCGTCAAGGAAGTCGGTGAGCGCGTCCACGACCTCACTGTAGACGCTGAAACATGGAGATGCGCTTCTCGACCATGGCCCGTCTCATCCCTGGCCGGTTCACTGGTCCCATGACAGAAAACATCAGTGAGCGGAACACGACGCTGGTCCTCGGCGGCACGGGCAAGACCGGCCGCCGCGTGGTGGAGCGGCTCACCGCGCGGGGCCTGCCGGTGCGTGTCGGCTCCCGTTCGGGGGAACCGCCGTTCGACTGGGACGACCGGGCGACGTGGGCGAACGCGCTGCGGGACGTGGCGTCGGTGTACGTCGTCTACTACCCGGACCTGGCCTTCCCCGGGGCAGTGGAGACGGTCCGCTCGTTCGTCTCGCTGGCGGTCGGGAGCGGCGTCCGGCGGCTGGTCCTTCTGTCCGGCCGCGGCGAGGAGGAGGCCGAGGTGAGCGAGCGGACGGTCCGGGAGTCCGGGGCCGAGTGGACGATCGTGCGGACGGCCTGGTTCTCGCAGAACTTCAGCGAGGACTACCTGCTGGAGCCGGTCCTCTCCGGCGAGATCGCGCTCCCGGCGAGGGACGTGGCCGAGCCGTTCGTCGACGCCGACGACATCGCGGACGTCGTGGTCGCGGCGCTGACGGAGGACGGGCACGGGGGCGAACTCTACGAGCTGACCGGCCCCCGGTTGCTGACGTTCGCCGACGCCGCCGCGGAGATCTCCAAGGCGACCGGCAGGGAGGTCGGCTACGTACCGGTCTCCGCCGAGGAGTACGTGACCGGGGCGGTCGAGCACGGCGTACCGGCCGAGTTCGCCACGCAGCTGGCGGAGCTGTTCACCACCGTGCTGGACGGCCGCAACGCCCACCTGACCGACGGGGTCCGGCGCGCCCTGGGCCGTGAGCCCCGCGACTTCGGCGACTACGCGCGCGAGACCGCCGCCACCGGGGTCTGGGGCTGACGGCGGGAGCATGCGGACAGCGGGAAACGCGTACACACGCGCATCCCGCTCCCTACTCCACCTCCGTCGCGAGCACCCGCACACCCGAGCACCCGAGCACCCGAGCACCCGAGCACCCGAGCACCCGAGCACCCGAGCACCCGAGCACCCGAGCACCCGAGCACCCGAGCACCCGAGCACCCGAGCACCCGGCGATGAGCATGTCCGATCCCGGCGCCGGGATCTCCCCGACAGCCCAGGAGAATGTGATGTTGATGTTCCGAGGCGTCGCGCTGATCGCGGCGGCCATCACGACGGGACTCGTAGCGGGTCTCTTCTACGCCTACACCTGCTCCGTCATGCCCGGCCTGGCCCGGACGGACGACCGGACCTTCGTCGGCGCGATGCAGCGGATCAACGTGGCGATCCTCAACGGCTGGTTCGCCGCCTGCTTCGGCGGCGCGCTGGTGCTGACCGTCCTCGCCGCGATACTCCACCTCCAGGCGGACGGGCGGCCCGTACTGCCCTGGATCGTGGCCGCGCTCGTCCTGTACGTGGTGATGCTCGTCATCACGATGGGGATCAACGTGCCGCTCAACAACGCGCTCAACGCGGCCGGGGACCCCGACCGCATCACCGACCTCGCGGCGGTGCGCGAGCGGTTCGAGGGGGCGTGGGTCCGCTGGAACCTCGTCCGCACGCTGGTGTGCGTGGCCGCCTTCGGCTGCATCACCTGGGCCCTCGTCGTGTACGGGCGCACCGGCCTGCCGAACGGGTCATGACCGCGGAGGTCCTGACCACCTGGGCCGGGACGGGCGCTGGATCGGGACGGGCGGCCGGTGACGCGTGCGCGTGCTCCGGCCACCCCGTACTCCTGACGCGTCCGCCCGATCCCCGGCTTCCCCTCGGACCTCGTCACCCGAAGACTCGCCGGGGCTGCCGTCGCAGGGGCCGGCAGCCCCGGTGGGACACATATAGAGGTACCGGGCGCGGTAACACACCAGGGCCGGACACAGCGACGAACGCGGCCCGAGCACGGCACGAGCACGGCGACGAACGCCATGACGGACAACGCGACGGACGACGCAACGAACGCCATGACGAGCACAGCGACGGACGACGTGACGAATGCCACGACGGACGACGTGACGGACGCCACGACGGACGACGCGACGGACGCCACGACAGACGCCATGACGGACAACGCGACGGACGACGCTAGCGCGGCTTCTCGCGCAGCAGCTCGACGACCGCGCCGATGTCCTCGTCGCCCCAGCCGCGCTCGGCCGCCTCCTCGTAGCGCCGCTCGACCAGCCGGGCGATCGGCAGGTCGAGACCGGCCGATCCCGCCAGGTCGATGGCGAGCCGCACGTCCTTGGCGGCGAGCCTGGTCGTGAACCACCCCCGGTGGTCGCCGCCCAGGATGTCGTCGACCCGGTTGTGCAGGGCGGGCGCGACGGTGGGCCAGGTGAGCAGGAAGTCGTGCAGCAACGTCTCGTCGAGGCCCACCGCCAGCCCCGTGGCGGTCGCCTCCGAGAGCGCGGCGATCCCGGCCATCAGCAGGTAGTTGTTCAGCAGCTTGAAGGCGAGCGCCGCGCCGGGATCCCGGCCGCAGTAGGAGTGGGAGGCGAACACCTCCGACCACACCGGCTTCAGTACGTCGGCGACCTCACGCTCGCCGCCCACCAGGACCGAGGCCTGTCCCTCGGCGACGGCCGGCGGCCAGCCGATGACGGGCGCGGCCACGAACCGGCCTCCGGGCGCCATGTCCCGCAGCGCACGGGACGTGTCCGGGGCGACGGTGCTCATGTCGGCCACGACGGGCCCGTCGGAACCGATTCCGGTCAGCTGGGACATCACCTCGCGAACCGCCCGGTCGTCGGCGAGTGACAGCAGCACCCCTTCGGCCTTTCGCGCGGCCTCGGCCGGCGAGGCCGCCTCGACGGCGCCGAGGCCGACCAGCTCCTCCGCCCGGCCCGGTGTGCGGTTCCACACCGTGACCGGGAAGCCGCGCGCCAGCAGCCGCCGGGCCATCGCCCGCCCCATCATGCCCATCCCGAGTACAGCGACGTGCATAGATCATCCCCCCTCACGCCATTGTGCCCCCGAGGGTCCGGACGACCCGGGCCGCCACGCGGGTGACCTGCGGCATCACGGTGGCCGTACGGGCGAGCGACGTCACGGGGTTCGAGCCGGACGGGCACGGGTCACGAGACTTCAAGCCAGGCGGGCACGGGTCACAAGGCTCAAGCCACGCGAACACCGGTCACAGGAATTCACGCCGGACAAACGCGCGTTCCGAAACCTCAAGCCGGGCAAACACGCGTCCCGGAAGCCCACGCCGGGTGAACGCCGCTCAGGGGAACTCACGCCGGGTAGGCGTGGGTCTCGGTGGCCTTGACGGCCGCCCAGATCCGCTGCCCCGAGGTGAGGTCGAGGTCCGCGACGGCGGCGGGGGTGACATCGGCCGAGGCGGTGATCGGCCCTTCCAGGTGGACGCGGACGTTGTCGCCGTGCCGCTCGATGCCCTCGATCGTCGCCTCCCAGAGGTTGCGCGGGGTGCCGTCCGGGCGGGTCCGGTAGAGCGCGACCGCGCTGGGCCTGAAGGCGACGAACGCGGGACCTTCCAAGTGCTCGGCGACGCTGAAGCCCACCTCGCCGACGGTGACCCGCCGTCCCGTGGCGAGCCCCCGGTAGAGATTGAGGCCGACCAGGCGGGCGACGTAGTCGGTGCGCGGGCGCCGGGCGACCTCGGCGGGGGTGCCGCGCTGCACGACGGCGCCGTTCTCGATGACGACCAGCTGGTCGGCGAGCACCATGGCGTCCAGCGGATCGTGGGTGACCAGGACGGTCGCGCCGTCGAAGTCGGCCAGGTGGCGGCGGAGCTGGGAACGGATCTCCAGGCGGGTGTGGGCGTCGAGGGCGGCCAGCGGCTCGTCCAGCAGCAGCAGGCGGGGTCCCACGGCGAGGGCGCGGGCCAGGGCGACGCGCTGGGCCTGGCCGCCCGACAACTGCCGGGGCTTCGCCGCGACGTACCCGGCCAGGCCGACGCGCTCCAGCCAGGCGGCGGCACCGCGCCGCGCCTCCGCCCTGGAGGCGCCTCGGCAGCGAGGCCCGAAGGCGACGTTGTCCAGGGCCGACAGGTGCGGAAAGAGCAGGTAGTCCTGGAAGACCATGCCGATCGGGCGACGTTCGGACGCCAGGGTGTGCAGCGCCTCGCCGTCCAGGAGGATCCACCCTCCGGACAGGGCGGTGAGCCCGGCCAGCGCGCGCAGCGCCGTCGTCTTGCCCGCGCCGTTGGGGCCGAGGAGGGCGACGACCTGGCCCGCGGCGACCTCCAGTTCGATGTCCAGGTGGAAGCGGGGCCGGGTGACGACGAGGTGGGCGTTCAGGGTCACGGGCCGCTCACCCACCGGTCGCGCAGGCTGGCCAGGATGATCACCGAGACGGCGAGCAGGACGAGGCTGAGCACGATCGCGGCCTCCGGCTCGGTCTCCAGGGCGAGGTACACGGCCAGCGGCATGGTCTGGGTCTGGCCGGGGAAGTTGCCGGCGAAGGTGATGGTGGCCCCGAACTCGCCCAGCGCGCGCGCCCAGCACAGCACGGCGCCCGCGACGATGCCGGGGGCGATGAGCGGCAGGGTGACGCGGCGGAAGATGATCCAGCGGGAGGCGCCCAGCGTCGCGGCGGCCTCCTCGAAGCGCAGGTCGGCGGCGCGCAGCGCGCCCTCGACGCTGATGACCAGGAACGGCATCGCGACGAACGTCTCGGCGACGACGACTCCGGCCGTGGTGAAGGGCAGGGTGACGCCGAAGGTGGTGTCGAGCCACTGGCCCACCAGGCCGCGCCTCCCCAGGACGAGCAGCAGGGCGACCCCGCCGACCACCGGGGGCAGCACGAGGGGGACGGTGACCAGCGCCCGCACCAGGCGGCGGCCGGGGAAGGCGACACGGGCCAGCAACCACGCCAGCGGTACGCCGAGCAGCAGGCACACCAGCGTGGCCACGGTCGCGGTCACCAGCGACAGGCGCAGCGCCTCCAGCACCTGCGGCTCGCCGAGCCTCTCGGCCAGGGTGGACCAGGGGGCGCGGATCAGCAGCCCGGCCAGTGGCAGCGTGAGGAAGAGCATGCCCGCCACGGCGGGCAGCACCAGCACCCAGGGCAGGCGACCCGCCACCCCGCCCGACGCACCGCTCACGGTGCCGCGCGACCCGCCACCGCCCGGCACGACACCGGACAGGCCACCCGACGCGCCGCTCACAGCGCCGCGCGACCCGCCACCGTCCGGCACAGCACCAGACAGGCCACCCTTCGTACCGCCGGACGCACCGCTCACGGCGCCGCGCGGCCCGCCGCCGTCCGGCACACCGCCGGACGGGTCACCCGTCGCGCCGTCGGACGGACCGCTCACGGTGTCGTCAGCCCGTCGTACGGGCGTGGTCGGCGATCTCCACGACCACGTTGGTGGACTTGATCACGGCGATCGCCATCACCCCCACCTCCAGGCCCATCTCGTCGGCGGCCTGGCGGCTCATCAACGACACCACCCGGTACGGTCCCGCGGCGATCTCCACCTGGGCCATCACCGCGTCCTTGATCACTTCGGTCACGATCCCGCGAAGGCGGTTCCTGGCCGAGGAGTGCCCCGTACCGTTCTCGGACTCGATCCGGGCGCGGGCGAAGGCCGCCAGGTCGGTGCCCTCCACCATCCGATGGCCGTGCTCGTCCCGCCGGGCCGCGAGCCGCCCGGCGTCCACCCACCGGCGGACCGTGTCGGGGCTCACCCCGAGCAGGGCGGCGGCCTCGCTGATCCGAAACGTCGTCACGAACAATCACCTTACCTTCGCATATTCGTATCCATACGCCCCTGCCCTGTGGCAGCCGCACCGGGATTCGCCACCTCGACACCGCTCCTGCGAGTCACTGTTCCTACGAGCGTGGACGACCTGGAGGATCTTTCCCCTCACCCGAGACACGTTCACACCGGAACGCCGGACACCGGACACCGGACACCGATGCGGCGCGACACCGCGACACCGGAGCAGCACAGCACGGAACGCCGCCGTACCCGGAACCGGCCCGCTCCGTCCGGCCTCGGAGGAGGGAACGGCCCACCCCGGAAACCGGAAACCGGATCGCGAGGCGCGGATCCTGGGCACACTGAATCCTTTGCCGCATTTCGCCGTATTTCAGGATGGGCACCCGAGGACCGACACCCTTTCCCGGAGGTGGCCCACAACGTGCGGCCGACCCCGTCACGGAGGAGAACCCGATCCCGATCCTCATAGATCTCCACCAGGAGGGAAGGACGACGCCCCGAGGCCACGGGAACAGCTCCCATAAGCAACGGCCCGCCAAAACCGGTCCGCAATACACCGGCCACGATCGCTGCAAAATAAAGACATTCTCATGAAAGAAAATCGCCGTATTTATCGCACAGACGCATCGAATTGCGAGCCCCCTACGCGCACAATTCACCGGTCAAGGCCGGACACCCCTCCTCACACAACGATCGGCACGGCGAGACCGACCGCGAACCTCCGGCGTGAAGCGCACCCACCCCTCCCCGGCCTTGACTGCTGATGCCCCCTCGAACACACGACTTGACTGCAACCATCCCCGGATGACCATCCAGGGTAAAGGGAACTGTCAAGCCCGCCGAGGCCCTCGCGCCCCGGCACAGCCGCCCATCCGGCGCCGACCTGGCCCGCAGCGGCTCACAAAATGCCGTAACTCAGTCGTTACCTTGCATGTTTTCGTTGAAACATTGCGGCAACCTGTTAGTCATCTTATGGTGTGGGCAGTTCTGCCGGGCAAGCGGCGGTCAGCGCGCCCCCGACCGTGACGAGGTCCGGCTCTTCCCCCATGAAGGGTCATCCGATGAGGAAAACCGGCAGGTTACGCGGCTGGCCGATGGCCACGGCCCTGGCACTGGCCGCGGGGGCACTGGCAGTCCCCGCCGCGATGACATCGGGAGCCTCGGCCGCGGTGGCGGTCGACTCGATCTTCGACATCCCCGGCCGCGGGGCGACCGTCCCGTTCACCGAGTTCGAGGCCGAGGACCCGGCCCACGCCACCACGAACGGCCAGGTCATCGGGCCGGACCGCATCTACGGCCGCCTCCCCTCCGAGGCCTCGGGACGCAGGGCCGTGAAGCTGGACACCGTGGGCGAGTACGTCGAGTTCACGCTGACCAAGCCCGCGAACGCGGTCACCGTGCGCTACAGCGTGCCGGACAACGCCTCGGGAACGGGCCTCACCACCCCCGTCAGCCTCCGCATCAACGGTTCCCACCTCAAGGACATGAGCTTCACGTCCAAGTACGGCTGGTACTACGGCGGCTACCCGTTCAACAACACCCCCGGCGGCAGCAACCCGCACCACTTCTACGACGAGGCCCGGACCATGTTCGGCTCGACGGTCCCCGCCGGGACCAAGGTCCGCATCCAGGTCTCCACCACCGCCGTCACCAACTCCATCACCGTGGACCTGGCCGACTTCGAGCTCGTCGGCGCCCCGATCGGCCGCCCGGCCGGGTCCCTGTCGGTCGACGACTTCGGCGCCGTCAAGAACAACACCGGCGTCGACAACACGGCCGCCTTCCAGGCCGCGGTCAACGCCGGAAAGGCCCAGGGCAAGGAGGTGTACATCCCCGAGGGGACGTACAACCTCTACGACCACGTGATCGTGGACGGCGTGACCCTGCGCGGGGCCGGTCCCTGGTACAGCGTGCTCGGCGGGCGCCACCCCACGCAGCGCAACAAGGCCGTCGGCGTCTACGGCAAGTACGTCGGTGAGGGCGGCCCGAGCGTCAACGTCAACCTCAGGGACTTCGCCATCATCGGCGAGATCATGGAGCGCGTCGACAACGACCAGGTCAACGCCATCGGCGGCGCGATGAGCAACTCCACCGTGGACAACGTGTGGATGCAGCACACCAAGGTCGGCGCCTGGATGGACGGCCCGATGAACAACTTCACCATCAAGAACAGCCGCATCCTCGACCAGACCGCCGACGGGGTGAACTTCCACATCGGGGTCACCAACTCGACCGTGACGAACACCTTCGTCCGCAACACCGGTGACGACGCCCTCGCCATGTGGGCCGAGCGGGTGCAGAACGTCGGCAACAAATTCACGTTCAACACCATCGGCGTCACGCTGCTCGCCAACCACCTGGTCACGTACGGCGGCCGGGACATCCAGATCACCGACAACGTGGTGGCCGACAGCGTGACCAACGGCGGCGGCATCCACATCGCCAACCGCTACCCGGGCGTCAACTCCGGGCAGGGCACCGCGGTCGCCGGGACCCACACCGTCGCCCGCAACACCCTGATCCGCGCGGGCAACTCCGACTTCAACTGGAACTTCGGCGTCGGCGCCATCTGGTTCAGCGGGCTCAACGAGGGCGTCAACGCCACCATCAACGTCACCGACACCGACATCCTGGACAGCTCGTACGCCGCGATCCACTTCATCGAGGGCACCACCAGGACCGTCAACTTCAACAACGTGAACATCGACGGCACCGGCACGTACATGATCCAGGCGCAGGCGGGCGCGAACGTGTCGTTCACCAACGTCAGGGCCGCGCACCTCGGCGCGGGCAGGGCGATCCACAACTGCACCGGCGCTGCCTTCGCGATCACCACGGGCGCCGGAAACACCGGCTGGAGCCCCACTGACCAGGTCTGCACCGGCACCTGGCCGCCGCCGAACTACATCTACCCGGGCGGTGGCGGCAACCCCTCGCCGCCCCCCACCGTCACCCCGACCCCGACCCCGACCCCGACGGTCACGCCCCCGACCGGCAACCTGGCCCGGGGCAAGAACACCACCGAGAGCGGCCACACCCAGTCCTACGGCTCCGGCAACGTCGTCGACGGCAATGCCAACACCTACTGGGAGAGCACCAACAACGCCTTCCCGCAGTGGGCCACCGTCGACCTCGGCGCCGCCACCAGCGTCGGCAAGGTCACCCTCAAGCTGCCGCCCGCGGCCGCCTGGGCCACCCGCACCCAGACCCTCTCCATCCAGGGCAGCACCAACGGCTCCGCCTTCACCACGCTGGCCGCGTCCGCTCCCCGCGTCTTCAACCCCGCCACCGGCAACACCGTGACGATCACCTTCCCCGCCACCAGCCAGCGCTACCTGCGGGTCAACGTGACCGCCAACACCGGCTGGCCCGCCGCGCAGCTCTCCGAGTTCGAGGTCTACGCCTCCTGACGGAAGCGGAAGCCCGCGACATCCGGGACGACCGACATCCGGGACGACCGACATCCGGGACGACGACAGAGGCCCAGGCCGGGATCACCGGCCTGGGCCTCCGTCATGTGCTCGCCGGGCGCTCACCCGTCCTGATCAGAGGGGGAACGCCTCCCGCGCGAGCGAGCGGGCCGCGGGGAGGCTACGGCTGCTGGACGATCCGGAACGACTGGGCGGCGCCGCCGTTGCAGGTGCTCTGCGCCAGCTGGACGCTGTCGGCCGTCGAGGAGCCCGGCACGCCCAGGCACTTGCCGCTGAGACGGCTGACGAAGTGGAAGTATCCGCCGCCCTCCGACACCGCCTGCCACTGCTGGTTGTTGCCGCCGCCGTACGCCCACAGCTGCAGGAGGGCGCCGTCGGCGCTGGAGACGTTGGTCACGTCGATGACCTGCGCGCTGTTGGTGCGGTTGTTGAGCCGCGCGAAGCCGCCGCTGGTCGGCTGGACCTGGAACTGCTGGGCGAGGGTGTTGTTGCAGGTGTACTGCTGGATCGCGGTGCCGTTCGCCGAGGCGGCCGCGCGGGCGTCCACGCACTTGCCGCTGGCGCGGTTGGCGAGGCTGTACCACGCGGTCGGCGAGATGGTGTCCGCCGGAGGCGGGGTGCTCCCGCCGCCCAGCCACAGCAGGCCGTCGATGACGAACCGGTTCTGCACCTCGCTGGCGAACGTGGACGACAGCGGGGTGTTGTTGTTGTAGTTCATGGCGTTGTGGCCGAAGTTCGCGTACAGCATCTTGTAGTTGCGGTTCGTCCACATGAGCGGGTAGTAGCCGCTGTACCAGGTCTGGTTGGGGTCCGTGCCGACCGGGAAGCTCGACGGGTCGATGGACCCGAGGATCCTGATGTTCGTGTTGCTCCTCAGGTCGTTGGTCCAGCTGTACCACTCGCTGACCGACGAGGTGAAGGTGGCGGGCAGCCGCGCCGTGGAGGGGTGCGCCCCGCCCTCCGTGCGCATGACCACCGAGGTGGGCCCCCAGGTGTTGGACCTGAACGCGCCGGTGCCGAGGAGCTCGTTGTGGTACCACGACCAGCTCGCGGCGTTGGTGTTGAACGCGCTCACGTGGAAGCCCATCCACGCCCCGCCGTTACGCATGTACTGCTCGAACGCCGACCGCTGGGCGGCGTTCTGCGGCAGGTCGTCCAGGAAGAGCACCACCTGGTACTGCTGGAGGTTGCTCGCGTTCAGCTGGCTCCAGTTGTTGGTCGCGGTGTAGGTGAAGTTGTTCTGCGCGGCGATCTGCGGGAACCAACGGTTGGCCTCCTGGACGAAGTTGATGTGGGCCGCGTCCCACGTCCCGTTGTAGAAGGCGATCACCTTGAAACTCGGGGCGATCGACGCCCGCGCGCCTCCTCCGGCCGGAAGGGTGGTGAGGCCGAGCGCGAGAGCGAGCACGGCGAGTAGCCGCACCCACGTCCGCGCCGAGTTGACCATGTTTTCCCTGGTCATGTGTGTTTCCTCTGTCTCGCGACGAACTGACGAACGACAAAGGCGAAGCCCGCCCCGCCCACGGGCATAACGGAGACCGGCGTTACCAACAACTTCGGCAAGCCGAGGACGGTTCTTGTCTGACTTAATTCAAGTTATGTGAAGAAAAAATGTCAAGAAGATCGCCAAGCCGGACAAGCCCCCCGTACGCGACGAAACCATCACCCGGCGGCGGGGGCGGGCTCGTAGTACGGATCCGCGCCGAGGCTCAGCGCGAGCCTGCGGGCGAGTCCCGTGTTGCGGCGGTGGTCCAGCCGGCTGACGGCCATCTCCAGGGCCTTGCGCTCGCCGACGACGACCACCCACGACCGCGCCCGGGTGAGCAGGGTGTAGAGCAGCTTGCGGCGCAGCATGACGCCCCCGGACTCGGTGACGAGCGGCGCGACCACGAAGGGGTACTCGCTGCCCTGGGAACGGTGGACGCTGATGGCGTACGTGTGGGTCAGCTCGTCGAGCTCGCCGAAGCCGTACTTCACCGTCTGCCCGTCGTCGGTGCGGATCTCGACGAGCCGTTCCTCGGGGGTGATGGCGGTGACCGTGCCGGTGTCGCCGTTGAAGACGCCCTTGTCGTAGTTGTTGCGGATCGGCATGACACGGTCGCCGACCCGGAAGGCGGAGGCGCCCGACCAGTGCTCGGCGACCCCCTCGCGGGCCGGGTTGAGCCGTTCCTGGATCATGCGGCCGAGCTCGGCGGTCCCCGTCAGGCCCTTGCGCATCGGGCACAGGACCTGGACCTGGTCCGGGCTCACCCCCTGCTTGCGCGGGATCGCCACCGTCGCCAGGTGCATCACGCGCTCGGCGACCTGCCCGGGATCGTCGACCTCCTCGAACCAGAAGCCTCCCCCGCCGGGGAGCGCGGGCACCTCGCCCGCCCTGACCCGGCGGGCGGCCCGGATGATTCCGCTGCCCTCCGCCTGGCGGAAGACCTTCGTCAGGCGCATCCGCGCGATCGCCTCGACCCGCAGCAGGTCGGCCAGCACGCTCCCGGGGGCGATGCTGGGAAGCTGGTCGCTGTCGCCCACGATCAGCAGGTGGCTGCCGGGCGGGATGGCCGCGGTGAGCCGGGTGGCCAGGTTCAGGTCCAGCATGGACGCCTCGTCGACCACGATCAGGTCGGCCTGCGCGGGCATCTGCTCGAACAGCGTGCCGCTGTCGGGGTCGGGCTGGTGGGCCAGCATCCGGTGCACGGTCATCGCGGGCAGGCCGGTGAGCTCCGACAGGCGCTTGGCCGCCTTGCCGGTCGGCGCCGTGAGGGTCACCGTGCCGCCCATCGCCCGCACGGTCGCCGCGATGGTCTTGACGGTGTGGCTCTTCCCGCAGCCGGGACCGCCGGTGAGGATGGACACGGTACTGGTCAGCGCCATGTTCACCGCCGCCCGCTGGTCCTCGTCCAGCCCGGGGTCCTCCTGGAACGTCCGCATGGGCAGCGTCGAGGCGGCCTCCCAGAGCCGGGTCAGCTGGGCGGTCAGCGTGAGCTCCCGGCTGTGCGTCTCCTTCAGATAGACCACGGCCGTCCCCTGGCCGTCCGGCGACGCCTCGACGACCACGCGGCGGTCGGCGACGAGGGCGTCGACCATCCGGGCGACGAGTTCGTGGTCCTGCTCGACCAGCTCCACGGACTGGGCGATCAGCGCGACCAGCCGCACGTAGCAGTGCCCGTCGCGGCTCGCCGCCGTCTCCAGCCTGTCCAGGATCGCCGCCTTCACCCGCTGCGGGCTGTGCTCGGCGACCCCCGACCGCAGCGCGATCCTGTCGGCCGTGGCGAACGCGATGCCCCTCACCTTGCCGATGAGCCGGTACGGGTCGGAGGTGAGGACGTCCCCCGCGTCGGCCCCGAAGACCTGGTAGACCTTCGCCGCGAGCAGCGGGCTGATCCCGAAGCCCTGCAGGACCACCATGAGCTCGGCGATCGCCTTCTGCTCCTCCCACGCGTCGGCGATCTGGGCCTGCCGCGCGGGACCGATGTTGACAACCTCGGTGAGCCGTCCCGGCTCGGTGTCGATGACCGTCAGCGTCGCCTCGCCGAAGTGGCTCACGATGGCGTGGGCGAGCCTCGGGCCGATGCCGCGGATCAGGCCGGAGCCCAGATAGATGCGGATGGCCCGGACCGTGGCCGGTACCAGCCGCTCGCACGCGACGACCTCGAAGCGCCTGCCGTGACGCGGGTGCTCGCCCCACTCCCCGACGAGCCTGAGCGTCTCCCCCGGCTGGACCCCGCCCAGAGCCCGGCCGGAGGCGACGAAGCCGGGCACGCCCTCGGCGCTCATCCGCGCGATCGTGTACTCGTCCTCGCGGACGTACACCAGCTGCTCGACAGATGCCTCCACGGCAGAAAGCAACCCCTCCGTACTGGCCTCACCTCATCCTTCGCACATCAGACCAGCTCAACCGGTGTCCCCACAAGCTGTGACGGCTCGCCCGCCCCCCGGGCCGCCGCCGTGGCGTCCCGGGAGGCGGTGAGCGGTGCCGGGCACGCCGGGGCCGGTGGGCGTGGCGTACGGCAGGCGGCGCGGGCGAGCCACCGGCTCAAGGTGACGGCCGGGCGGTCACGCGCCCGGCCCAGGCGGTCGCCCGCCGCCGTCAGAGGTCAGGAACCCCCGGTGGAGGCGATCCCCGGCTGGCTCGCCACCCGCCATCCGGGCAGGGGCCTGGGACCCGGCCCGGGAGGACGCGGACCCGGGTACGGAGGACGCACGCCGGGGTACGGAGGCCGCACACCGGGATACGGAGGACGCGGACCCGGGTACGGAGGACGCACGCCGGGATACGGCGGACGCCACTCCGGGTACGGGGGCCGCCAGCCCGGGTAGCCGCTCGGGTACGGAGGACGCCAGCCCGGGTAGGGAGGGCGCCAGCCGGGGTACGGCGGCCGCCAGCCCGGGTACGGCGGATCCCACTGCCCCGGGTAACCGCCCGGGTAGCCACCGGGGTATCCACCCGGATAGCCGCCGGGGTAACCGCCCGGGTAACCCGACGCGGGCACGCAGTCGTACTGCGGGCACGGTGTGGTGAAGCACTGCTTGGGCGAGGGGACGCAGACGCGGCCCGGCCCGCAGTTGACCGCCGCGCACGGCGAACCGGGACTGCACGTACCGGCCGCCCGCTCGGCGCTCGTGACCTGCTCGGCCGCCGCGACGGACGGCGCCCCCTCCGCCCAGGCCGTGGTCGTGATAGCCGGTGATCCCGCCGCGATGACCGCGGCCAGGACCAGTTTTCGAAGCATTTTTCCCCCAGATGTCATGATCGGTTCTGACTCTCCGACGATGCTTGCACCGGCCTTACCTGCTAACGGCAAACTGGATCCCTGCAAGTCGGATGGCTTGCCGAGAGCCGGGTACCGACGCCGTCGCACCGATGGAATCGACCGATTCACCCCCTTTTCCGAAGCCGTCGGCCCGGTACGAACACGCGGGGAATCCGGGACCCGGGGTGGTGACCACCCGCCCGCGCGGTCATGACACCGTCACGAACCGGGCGGCTCGAATCGCCGGACGCCGACGGTCGCGGACAGGTCGGACGGCGACGGCCGCGGGCAGGTCGGACGGCGACGGTCGCGGGCAGGCTTGAAGTACGGGCGGAGCGTCCCGGCCCGGGCCCGGCGGACGGCTCTTCAGGACCTCGGCGCGGGCAGGGGCGGGCCGAGGCTCCACACCCGGACCGTCTCGTCCCTGCTGCCGGTGACCGCGACGGGCAGCCCGCCGAGCTCGCCGACGGCCACCGACCAGACGCAGTCGGTGTGACCGGAGAGAGGTCCGCCGAGTTGCTTTCGCGCGCCGAGATCCCAGACGCGGACGGTCCTGTCCTCGCTCCCGGTGACGGCGACGGGCCTCCCGCCGACCTCCCCGAACGCCACCGACCAGACCCAGCCGGTGTGGCCGGACAGGGGAGCGCCGAGCTGCTTCCCGGCGGCGAGATCCCAGACGCGGGCGGTCCTGTCCTCGCCGCCGGTGACGGCGACGGGCCTTCCGTCGAGCTCGCCGAGCGCCACCGACCGCACCCATCCGGTGTGGCCGGTCAGGGGGTCGCCGAGCTGCTTCCTCGTGGTGAGGTCCCAGACGCGGACGGTACCGTCGTCGCCGGTGGTGACCGCGATCGGTGAGCCGTCGAGCTCGCCCACGGCCACCGCCCACACCGTGCCCCTGTGCCCGGCGAGGGGCGCGCCGGACTCCTGGCCGGTACGCAGGTCCCACACCCGTGCGCGCTCGTCGGCACCACCGGTTATCGCGATGGGGACACCGTCCAGCTCACCCACGGCCACCGCCTTGACGTCACCGGCGTGCCCGGCGAGGACGGGACCGATCGGCCGCCCGGTTCTCAGGTTCCAGACCCGGGCGGTGTCGTCGTCGCTGCCGGTCACCGCGATGGGGACGCCGTCGAGACGGCCGACCGCGACCGCCCGGACCCACTCCGTGTGCCCGGACAGGGTCGGACCCCGCTGCTCACCGGTGGCGAGGTCCAGCACGCGGGCGCTCTCGTCGTCGGATCCGCTCACGACCACGGGGGTGCCGTCGAGCACACCGGCCGCCACCGACCGTACGTCGTTGGCGTGGGCGGTCATCGGCTCACCGACCGGGGCACCGAACGGCACCGAGGACGACGGGGCGGCGCTCGGCGTGCCCGGCGCGCTCGATGCACCCGGTGTGCCCGGTGTGCTGGTGAGTGTGGTGGTCGTCCGGGAGGAGTCCGCGCCGACGTCGTCCGTACGCGGCAGGAACCGCACGGCCAGCACTCCCGCCACCAGGAGGACCGCCAGCCCGGCCGCGACCAGCGCACGACGCGGGATCACGCGCGTCCCCGGTACGGGCAGGGCCTCGGTCACCCGACCGGAGCCGGTCGAGCCGGTAGGACCGGTAGGACCGGTAGGACCGGTAGGGCTGGTAAGGCCGGTGGGGCCGGTGGGCCTGTCACCGCTCACCCCCGGAGCCGGGCTCGGTCCCGGGTACGGACTCGGTCCCGGGACCGGACTCGAAGCGGAACCGAGACTCGGGCCTGGACCGAACCCCGGAGTCGCGCCCGAACCTGGGCTCGGACTTGAACTCGGGGCACTTGAACTCGGGCCTGGGCCGGACCCCGGGCTCGATCCGAGGCTCGGGCTGGAACCGGTGCTCAGGCCGGGACCCGGGCTCGGGAGATCGTCGCCGGTCAAAGTCCGGACCAGGGCGGCCGCGGTGGGACGGCCGCCGGGATCCTTGGCCAGGCACGCCGCCACCAGGGACCGCAGCCCTTCCGGCAGGCCCGAGAGGTCCGCGGTGCCGTGCATGATCGCGTACAGCATCGCGGGAACCGACGCGCCGGGAAAGGCCGGTCGGCCCGTGGCCGCGTAGACCATCGTGGCGGCCCAGCTGAACACGTCCGCGGCCGGACCGACGGGCCCGGCACCGATCTGCTCCGGCGCCATGTAGCCGGGTGTGCCCATCGCCCCGGTCTGCGTGGCGGTGTTGTCGAGGGCGCGCGAGATACCGAAGTCGATGACCACCGGGCCCTCGGGACCCATGATGACGTTGCTCGGCTTGAAGTCCCGGTGCACGATCCCGGCCCGGTGGATCGCGGCCAGCGCGGTCGCCGTGGCGACCGCGAGCCGCTCCAGCCCGCCGCCCGACCGCGGACCGTCCTGCCGCACGACGTGCTGCAGTGACGCGCCGGCGACGAACTCGCTCACGATGTACGGCCGCTCGCCGTGGAGGCCCATGTCGAGCACCCGCGCCGTGCAGAAGGGGGCGACCCGCCTGGCCAGCTCGACCTCGCGGAAGAACCGGCGGCGAGCGTCGGGATCCTCGGAGAACCGGGCGAGCAGCACCTTGACGGCGACGTCGGCGCCCGCGGGGGTCACGGCCCGGTAGACCTCACCCTGGCCGCCGTGCCCGATCCTGGCGGTCAGCCGGTAGTCGCCCACCCGCCCGAGGTCACCCGGATCACCTGGCTCGGTACGAGGCAATGCCCACCTCTTCCCAAGCCCGGGCGAAACGCGGTTCCGTCAACGACTCAATGATGAAGCCGCAGGACCCAGGGCTGTGAGATCGCGGGTCGTCAATTCACGCATCGGCAATCTCCCGTCCTCCCGAAGTTTCCCGCAGGCCAGAATCCCGCACCCGCACCCGCGACGTATGCCACGCGCCACAACCACCGAGCCCCGGACACCGGGCACCGGAGTGTCCTGGACGGCACGGTTCACCATCGCCTCCCCCCGGCCTCCGTCTCTCACCTTCACCACCACCTCCGCCACCGCCGTGATCGGCGGTTCCGGCGCGCGGGCAGGCCCTCGCGGCGACCTGCTCGTTCACATCAACCTGGCAAATAAAACACGATCTTGTATATGATGCATTATCTGCTTCTCTAATGTAATGTGACCCCCTGGTTGTACAAAGGAAGGAGCTGCCTCGTGTTCCAGGCCGAGTCCGTCACGATCACGGTTCTCGTGGAGAACTGGGTGGACATGCTGCTGCCCGATCAGGCGAGTCCACTGGGGTCCGACGACCACTGCGTCAGCCGTTACGGGCTGATCGAGCACTTCGACGGCAAGCGCGTCCCGCCGCAGGCCGAGAACGGGATCAGTCTCCTGGTCGAGGCCGTCCGCGGCAGGCACGTCCTGCGCGTGCTGTTCGACGTGGGCCTGACCGGCACGGTGCTCGAACACAACATGAGGGTGCTCGGCGTCGACCCGTCCGGCATGGACCACGTGGTCATCAGCCACGGTCATCCCGACCACTTCGGGGGCGTCCACCGGTTCCTGGGGCTGGCCGGGCGCCGGATCCCGGTCGCCACGCACCACGACGCCGAGCTGCCGCGCTACGCGGTGATGGGCGACGGGCGGACGTCCTCGGTCTACAACTCCGCGTTCACCTTCGAGCAGGTGGAGGCGTCCGGCGGGGCGCCCGTCCTGACGAGGGACCCGCTGGATCTGGGCTGGGGGGTGTGGACGACCGGCGAGATCCCGCGCAACGTGCCGTTCGAGTCGGTCTCCCGGCCGTTCGAGCGCGGAGCGCCCGGCCTGTACCAGGTGTCGCGGGAGGGCGACCTGCGCCAGGACGAGGTGATCGACGAGATGGGCCTCGTCATCGACGTCAAGGGGGAGGGCCTGGTCGTGCTGACGGGATGCGCGCACGCCGGTGTGGTCAACACCCTGGAGCAGGCCCGGCGGGTCTGCGGCGACAAGCCGATCAGGGCGGTCATCGGCGGGTTCCACCTCGGCTTCCCGACGACCCCCGCGGAGAACGTCGAGCGCACGGCGAACGCCTTCCGGGAGCTCGACGTCGCCACGGTCGTGCCCATGCACTGCAGCGGGCTGCGTTCGCACGCGCACATGTCGGCGTCGCTGAGCGACCGTTACGTCCAGCCCGCCGTCGGCACGGTGTTCCGCTTCGGCGGAGGTGCGCGGTGACCGACGACCTTCGAGGCGTGCGCGTGGTCGCCGTGGAACAGGCCGTCGCCGTCCCGCTGTGCTCCCGCCACCTCGCCGACCTGGGGGCCGACGTCATCAAGGTGGAACGGCTCAGCGGCGACTTCGCCCGCGACTACGACGACTTCGTCCAGGGGCACTCCAGCCATTTCGTCTGGCTGAACCGCGGTAAGCGGAGCGTCGCCCTGGACCTCAAGACGTCCGAGGGCAAGCGGCTGCTGGGAGAGCTGCTGCGGTCCGCGGACGTGCTGGTGTGCAACCTGGCGCCCGGCGCCTTCGAGCGGATCTTCACCGACGACGACCTCGTCGGGCTCAACCCCCGGCTCATCCGGTGCTTCCTGTCCGGCTACGGCACGCAGGGACCCTACGCCCACCGCAAGGCGTACGACATGCTCATCCAGGGGGAGGCGGGCACGGTCACGGCGACCGGCACCCCGGCGCAGCCGGCCAAGCCGGGGGTGTCCCTGGCGGACCTGGCCGGGGGCACCTACGCCCTCGCCGCCATCAACGCGGCGCTCTACGCGCGGGAACGCTCGGGCGTCGGCCGGCGCATCGACGTCGCCATGTTCGACGTCCTCCTCGAATGGATGAGCCCCCTGCTCCTCGCCCAGTCGCACGCGGGCACGGCGCCCCAGCCCGCGGGCCTCAGCCACGCGAGCATCGCCCCGTACGGCCCCTACCTGTCAGGCGACGGGGACCAGGTGCTCATCGCCGTCCAGAACGAGGGGCAGTGGCGCCGCCTGTGCGCGGGGGTGATCGAGGACCCGCTCCTCGCGGCCGATCCGGACTTCGCCTCGAACGGCGAGCGCCTGCGCAACCGGGCGCGGCTGGAGCCCCTGATCCAGGAGGCGCTGCGCGCGCTGTCGACGGAGACGCTGGTCTCCCGGCTCGACCTGGCGGACGTGCCGCACGCCAGGCTGAACGGCCTCCCCGAGGTCCTCGCGCATCCGCAGGCGCGGGCCACGGGCCGGTGGTCGTCGGCCATCCTGCCCGACGGCGAGACGGCGACGGTGGTCACGTCGCCGTTCCATCCCGCGCGCGTCGAGGAGGAGGAGCGGGCCGTGCCCGCCCTCGGGGAGCACACGGTGGAGGTGCTCCGCGAGCTCGGCGTGCCCGAGACCGAGATCGACGGCCTGCTCGCCGCCGGAGTCTGCCGTCAGTCGTTGTCGATCTCGAAGGGATCGGTGACCTCGTAGCCGGTGAGATGGCGGGCCAGCGCGAGGAAGCTGCTCGCCAGATGCTCCTCCGTCGCGCGGGCGAGCGCGTCGGGGTCGCCGTCCTGGGCGGCCTTGAGGATCGCCCGGTGCTCCTGCGACACCTCGTCTGCGCGGTGGGCGATCACCTGGAGCACGTCCCACGGGAACTGCTGCCACAGGAGGGCCACCTCCTCGGTCAGCCCCTCGTTGCCCGTCCTGTCGTAGAACAGGAAGTGGAACTCGCGGTTCTTCTCGTTCAGCGTCGCCCGGTCGCCCTCGGCCGCGACGCGTTCCATGTCGTCCACGAGCCGCTGCGCGAGGTCGAGGTCCTTGGGGGAGAGACGCCGGGCGGCCCGGCGCATGGCGTACGGCTCGACCAGCCTTCTCAGCAGGTAGACCGTCTTGACCCGCTCGTAGTCGGCGTCCGCGACGCGGACTCCCCGGTGCGGCTCGCTGACCAGCATTCCCTCCGCCTCCAGCAGCCGCAGCGCCTCGCGTACGGGGGTGATGCTGGTCTTGAAGCGGGCGGCGATCACGTCCTGCCTGATCCTGCTGCCACGCGCCAGCTCACCTTCCGCGATCATGCGGCGCAGCTCCGCGACGATGCGGTCGCGCTTGGTGCGCGGACTGTCGGCGGGTCCACTTGACGAGGCGGACGAGGGGGGCTTGGCCATCAAGTTCCTTCCTGCGAGAGAACGGGCTCAGCAGGAGAGCCTGGACTGACAGTGCCGGGTACGGTCGTGCGCGCCTCGACGACCCGATGAAAGGCGTCCATCAGCTCACGGAAACCTCGGGGATCGTCCACGTACGCGATGTGACCGGCTCCGGGAAGACCAATGTAGTCGGCACCGAGACGAGTCGCGAGTGATCGCGCCGCCTGCTCGGTCACCCGGACGTCGTGCTCGCCGCGCAGCACCCGGCACGGCACCGGGCCCGGCGACACCGGCGTCTCCCACCCGAGCGCCGCCTCCAGGGAGCCGAGGAACGCCTCGGGCCGCATGCCCGTCATCGACGCGGTCAGCTCCGCGAGGCCGATGTCATTGCCGGGGGCACTGCCGGAGCCGCCGCCTGGACCGCCGCCGGTCACCAGCGTGGTGGCGAGGTAGTCGGCCGCGAACCCGGCCATCCCCTTCTCGCGCAGCGCCTCGGCCGTGGCGCGCAGCCGGCCCGGATCCCCGCCGGGCGGGAAACCGGCGAGCAGCAGGGAGGCCAGGCGGTGCGGCGCGTCGGCGAGGACCCGCAGCGCGACGAGGGCTCCCAGACCCGAGCCGACGAGGTGCGCCGGTGCCGGGCCGCACTCGTCCAGCGCGGCGTGGACCGAGGTCAGGGCGGTGAGCAGGTCGAAGGGGTCCTCCCCGTGCGCGCCGTGGCCGGGCAGGTCGACCGCGAGGAACCGCGCCGGATCGCTCCCCGCGCCCACGACCGGCGCCCACGTGCGGGCGTTGCCTCCGAGGGTGTGCAGGAGCAGAACACGGTTGGACGGATCATGCATTATTAATCTCCATGAAACATTACTCTTGTACAGAAGGCATCATCATGCAACAGTATGGCCCATGTCACTGCTCGACAGGCTGAGGGATTCCTCCCGCCCTTCCCGCACCTCGACCGCCGCTCCCGCCTCGGGCAGCGCGTCGGTGGACATCGACGGCGTCACCATGCGCTTCGGGGACCGCAACGCGGCCGAGGACATCCACGTCGACGTCAGACCCGGTGAGATCGTCTCGATCGTCGGGCCCTCGGGATGCGGCAAGACGACGCTGCTGCGCGCGGTGGCCGGGCTCATCTCGCCGGCCGAGGGGCGCGTGCGCGTCGACGGGGAGACCGTGAGCACGACCCCCGACGGCGTCGCCATGGTCTTCCAGCACTTCGGCCTGTTCCCGTGGAAGACGGCCGAGGCCAACGTCGCCTACCCGTTGCGCCTGCGCGGCCTGCCCAGGGAGGAGATCGCCTCCCGCACGCGTGAGCTGATCGAGATGGTGGGGCTGTCCGGTTTCGAGAAGTCCTACCCGCACCAGCTCTCCGGCGGCATGCAGCAGCGGGCCGGCCTGGCCCGCGCCCTCGCGGTGCGTCCCCGCGTGCTGCTCATGGACGAGCCGTTCGGCGCCCTGGACGCCCAGACCGCCGAGGTCCTGCGGTTCGAGCTGCTCCGGATGTGGGAGGAGCACCCGATCACGATGCTGTTCGTCACACACTCCATCGACGAGGCCGTGCTCTTCGGCGACCGGGTCGTCGTGCTGAAGGGCCGTCCTGGCCGGGTGCACGAGGTGATCGACGTCGCCCTGCCCCGGCCGCGCGACAGGGCGGTCGCGATGTCGGAGGAGTTCGTCGCCCTGCGTGAACGTGTCTGGTCCCTGGTGATGTCCCAGGACGGTCCCGGTGACGCCCCAGGACGTCTCCGGTGACGCCCAAGGACGCCGGCCGGACCAGGTGAAACCCATCCAGTAAGTGGCAGACCCTCCGTCAGGGTGGTCACGATCCCCAGAGGACAGCAAGTGCGAATGATCAAACGCCTAGGAGGAGCCGCCCTGGCCCTCGTGTCACTGTCGGCCCTCGCCACCGCCTGCGGTGGCGACCCACCGGCCGCCGGCGGCACGCCCACCATCACGATGGGCATCCCCGGCATCCCGCCGGTCTTCGTCAACCTGATGGCCTACGTGGCCGAGGAGAAGGGCTACTTCACGGCGAACGGGGTGAAGGTGACACTGCGCCCGCTGCCCACCGGGGCGGACGTGGGGCGTGCCATCCAGAGCCGCGAGCTCGACGGCGGGGTCGTGGGCACCTCCGGGGCGGTCGCGCTGCGGGCCTCCGGCGGCTCGGTCGTGGCCATCCTGGGCAACGAGAACCCGTCGTACCTGATCGCCTCCTCCGACGCGGCTGTGAAGGACTGCGCCGCCCTGAAGGGGAAGACGATCGCGGTGGACGGCGTCGGCGCCCCCAAGGCGCTGAGCGTGGGGACGATGCTGGCCTCCTGCGGGCTCACCGTCAAGGACGTCAAGCTGGTCAACGTGGGTGGGCCGCAGAGCGTCGACGCGATGATCGCCGGACAGGTCGACACCGCCGTCCTGCACCCGGACGAGCTGGCCGCCGTGCAGCAGTCGAAGGAGACCCACGAGGTGGTCGCGCTGGCCAAGGTGGACCCGAAGTCGCACTACACCATGCTCGTCACCCGGGAGGACGAGCTGAAGGACGGCGGCAAGCGGCCCGCGTGGGTCGAGACCGTGGCGGCCCTGCACAAGGCGATCACGTACATCAACGACCCGGCCAACGCCGACGACGTGACGGCGATCGCCGCGCGGATGACGAAGCGGAGCCCGGAGATCTCCAAGGTGGCCCTGGGCGACTACGTGAAGCTCGGCTTCTGGCCCGCCGACGTCGGCCTCACCCGTGAGCGCGTCGACAAGGCGATCGAGGACCAGGTGAAGGCCGGGAACGTTCCAGCGGACAAGACTCCCAAGTACGAGCAGTTCGTCGACGCCACGGTGTTCCGCGATGCGCTCGCCAAGTGACCCCGCCCCGGCGGCCCGGCTGAGGGGGGTCGCGATCTCGCTGATCGGGCTCCTCGCCGGGCTGCTGGTCTGGCAGGTGCTCGGTCAGCGGGATCCGGTGCTGCTGGCGACGCCGGTCCGCTCCTTCGAGTCGCTCGTCTCCATGACCCGCGACGGCACGCTTCCCGAGGCGCTCGCCGACACGGGGATGCTGTTCCTCGCCGGGCTCGTCGCGGCCGTCGTGGGCGGGGTGGGCTACGGGCTCGTCCTCTCCCGGTCCCGGCGGCTCCGCACCGGCACGCAGTGGCTCGTCTTCGCGGTGCAGTCGGTGCCGATCGTGGCGCTCGCGCCGCTCATCCTGGCGGCGTTCGGCTTCGGCTTCGGGGCGAAGGTGCTGGTCGTGTTCCTGAGCGCGGTCTTCCCCATCCTGATCAACACGGCCGAGGGCGCCCGGCACACCCCCGTCACGCTGCTGGAGGTCGCCCGCGTCCACCGCAGCGGCGAATGGGCCCTCTGGCGCGACGTCCTGCTGCCGCACTCGATGCCGTACGCCATGAGCGGCATCAGGCAGGGGATCGCGATGGCCTTCGTCGGCACGTTCATCGCCGAGTTCTTCCTTGAGGCGACCGGGATCGGCGGGCTCCTGCTCGGGGCCAGCTCGCGCTTCGACTCCGCCACCGTGCTGGGGCTGACCGTGCTGGTGTCGGTGCTGGCGGCGATGCTCATGGCGTTCGGGCAGGTCCTGGAACGGGCGTTCGCCCCCTGGCGCGAGGGGAGTACGGAGTGAAGGCCACCCTGGACAGTGGCGTGGAGGCCCCCGCGAAGGCCGTCTCCTCCGGCGGGCCGTCGCGTGACGTCACCGGCAAGCTCGTGGCCGCGGCGGTGGTCCTGCTCGTGTGGCAGATCGCCGGTACGGCCTGGCTGCCCGACTACCTGCCCACTCCCCTCGGCGTCCTCGGGCAGGCGATCCCGACCCTGACCTCGGCGGACTTCCTCGGCGCGGTGTGGGAGACCGTCTCGGCCGTGGTCCTCGGCCTGCTCCTCGGCTGCGTGCCGGGGATCGTGGCCGGTCTGCTCATCGGGCGGGTGGCCTGGCTGCGCCACCTGAGCACGCCGTACATCAGCGGCCTGTACGCGATGCCGATGCTGGCCATCGTCCCGATGGCGACCATCTGGTTCGGCTACGACGACGCGACCCGCCTCATCGTCGTCGCGCTGTCCGCCTTCCTGCCCTGCGCCGTGAGCACCGCCGACGGGGCGCGGGCCCTGCCCGGCAACCTGGCGGACGTCGCCCGGGTGCTCAACGTGCCGCGGCACCGGTTCGTCACGGACTTCGTCCTGCCGTCGGCGCTGCCGTTCGCGGTGGCGGGTGTCCACGTGGCCGTCGGCCGGGCGCTGGTCGGGGCCGCGGCCGTCGAGTTCCTCGCGAACCTGGACGGCCTGGGCACGTTCATCCTCACCAACGCCCGGTCGTTCGCCCAGGACCAGGCGTTCGTCGGCGTGGCCGTTCTCGCCCTCCTCGGCGTCCTCGCCCGCGCCGGGACGGAGCGCCTCGTACGGCGGGTGGCCCCGTGGCAGCACGCGGGCCGCGAATAACCCTCACACACGTACAGACAGGAGCTTGTGGCATGTTGGTCGAATGGGACGTCCCGATCGAGGTCGACGACGGGACCGTGCTCCGCGCGGACGTCTTCCGGCCGGAGGCGGAGGGCCGCTATCCCGTCATCCTCACCTACGGCCCGTACGCCAAGGGCCTGTCGTTCCAGGAGGGCTACCCGAGCGCCTGGGAGAAGATGGCGCGGGACCATCCGGACGCGGTCGGCGGATCGACCAACCGGTACCAGAACTGGGAGGTCGTCGACCCGGAGAAGTGGGTGCCCGACGGTTACGTCTGCGTCCGCGTCGACTCCCGGGGCGCGGGCCGCTCCCCCGGGGTGATCGACGTCTTCTCCCCGCGCGAGGTCCAGGACCACGTCCTCTGCGTCGAGTGGGCGGGTGAGCAGGAGTGGAGCAACGGCAAGGTGGGGCTCTGCGGGATCTCCTACTTCGCCATCAACCAGTGGCTCGTCGCCGCGCGCCGGCCGGCCCACCTGGCCGCCGTCTGCGTGTGGGAGGGCGCGGCCGACTGGTACCGCGACTCCACCTACCACGGGGGCATCCGGACCACGTTCTGGGACCACTGGTACGACATGCAGGTGAGGTCCGTCCAGCACGGCCTCGGGGACGCCGGTCCGCGCAACCCGAACACCGGGGTGAACGTCTGCGGGGACGAGAACCTGAGCGAGGAGGAACGGGCGTCGAACCGCGTCGACCTCGGCGCGTCGATCCGGGAGCACCCGCTGGACGACGGCTACCACCGGGACCGCTCGCCCGACTGGGACAAGGTGACCGTCCCGGTCCTGTCGGCGGGGAACTGGGGAGGCCAGGGGCTGCACCTGCGGGGCAACACCCACGGCTACCTCCGCGCGGCGTCACGGGAGAAGTGGCTGGAGATGCACGGCGACACGCACTGGTCGCTGTTCTACGCCGACTACGGCGTCTCCCTGCAGAAGCGTTTCTTCGGTCATTTCCTGAAAAATGAGGACACGGGGTGGAAGGAGCAGCCGCCGGTGCAGCTCCAGATCCGCCACGTGGACAGCACGTTCACGCTGCGCCACGAGGAGGCGTGGCCGATTCCCCGCACCCGCTGGACCTCCCTCTATCTCGACGCCGCGCACGGGTCGCTCACCCCCGAGCCTCCCGCGACGCCCGGAAGCGTCGGCTACGACGGCATGGGGGACGGGGTCGTGTTCGAGACCCCGCCGCTGCCCGCCGACACGGAGATCACCGGCCCCCTGTCGGCCAAGCTGTTCGTCGAGTCCTCGACCGCCGACGCCGACCTGTTCCTCGTCGTACGGGTTTTCTCGCCGGACGGCACCGAGGTGACCTTCCAGGGCGCCCTCGACCCGAACACCCCGGTGGCGCAGGGGTGGCTGCGCGCCTCGCATCGCAAGCTCGACGACGAACTCTCCCGGCCGTACCAGCCATACCACACGCACGACGACCCCTCCCCCCTGGTGCCCGGCTCGGTGTACGAGCTCGACGTCGAGATCCTGCCGACCTGTCTCGTGGTGCCCGAGGGCTACCGGATAGCGCTCGCCGTACGGGGCCGGGACTACGTCCACGACGGGCCCGCGACCCGCCTGTCCAACCTGAAGAACCAGATGACCGGGTGCGGGCCGTTCGTCCACGACGACCCCCGGGACCGGCCGGCCGAGGTGTTCGGCGGCCGGATCACCCTCCACACCGGCGGTGACCACGCCTCGCGGCTCCTGCTGCCGGAGATCCCGTAGTGCCCGTCAAGGCGGTCACGGTGTCCACCGAGGCGGTCGCGATGTCCGCTGAGGCGTCCGTGATGCCCGTCGCGGCGGTCGTGGTGCCCGCCGGGACGGTCGCGGTGTCCTTCGAGGCGGTCGCGGTGTCCGCCGGGGCGGGAGGGCGGCGATGAACCGGGACGCGCTGGCCCACGCGCGGGCGCTGCTCTTCGTACCCGGCCATCGCCCCGAGCGTTTCGGCAAGGCGGCGCGGGCCGCCGGTGACGCGATCGTCCTCGACCTCGAGGACGCCGTCGCCCCCGAGGACAAGGACCCGGCGCGCGGCAACGTCCGCCGGTGGCTGGAGGCAGGCGGGGACGCGGTCGTACGGATCAACGGGCGCGGGACCCCGTGGCACGACGCCGACGTCGAGCTGGTCGGCCGGCACCGCTGCGCCGTCATGCTCCCCAAGGCCGAGAGCCCCGAGGACATTGCCTCCCTGGTCGACCGGCTGCCTCGCGGCAACGGCGTCGTCCCGCTGGTGGAGACGGCCACCGGCATTCTCGGGGCGAGGGGGCTGTGCGCGGCCCCGGGGGTGGTACGGCCCGCCTTCGGCAGCGTGGACCTCGCCGCCCAGCTGGGCGTCGACCCCGGAGATCGCACCGCGCTGCTGCACGCCCGTTCGGCACTCGTCCTCGCCGCCGCGTCGGCGGGGGTGGCCGCGCCCCTGGACGGTGTCACCACGAGCGTCGGGGAGTACGCCACCGCGGTGGCCGACGCGGAACACGCGGCGCGCCTGGGGTTCACCGGCAAGCTGTGCGTCCACCCCCGGCAGGTCGAGCCGGTGCGCGCGGCGTTCGCGCCCTCGGCCGAGGCCCTGCGCTGGGCCGAGGCGGTGGTGGCAGCCGCCGCCGGTGGCGGGGTGAGCACGCTGGACGGGCAGATGATCGACAAGCCCGTCGTCGAACGGGCCCGCAGGCTGCTCGCCGGATAAGCCCGGCGAGGGGCCCCCGCCAAGCCTGCGGGCCACCCGACGGACGAGACCGCCGAGAAAACCACGCCGAGCCCGCGGGCCGCTCGACGGACGAGACCGCCAAGGGGACCCCACGGAAAGGACGAGACCGCCGGGGGGACCCCACGGACCACCCGACAGCGAGAGAACCCCACCGGACTCGCGGGCCGCCCGGCGGACGAGACCCCGGGAGAACCCCGCCAAGCCTGCGGGCCACCCGACGGAAGAGACCCGGGAGGACCCCCGGCCGTTCGGTGGGCAGGGCCCTCGCACGCGGGCCCGTCGTCCTCGGACTCCTCGCGGTCGCTTCCCGTCGGCGCTGGTTATGCTGACGGCAGGGACACGGCTATCAGGGGGCGCACATGGCTCGGCCCGGGACGCGCGCGACCGTGCGCGACGTCGCGGCGGAGACGGGCCTGTCGATCGCCACCGTCTCGCGGGTCCTGAACGGGCAGGCCAACGTCGCCCCGCGCACCCGCGAGCTGGTGCTGCGGGCCATCGGCCGCCTCGGGGACCAGGCGCCCCGGCCGCGCACCGGGCAGGAGACGACGTCCGGCGGCACGATCTACGTGCGCTGCCCCTACCTGCTCACCGACTACTTCGGGCTCATCGTCTCCTCGGTCGGCGAGACCATCGAGCTGCACGGCGGCCAGATGATCCTGAGCACCGGGGAGTCCGCCCAGCACACCCCCGCGATCGTAGGCCTGCCCGACCGCCCCGGCATCGCGGGGGCGATCCTGATCCTCCCCCCGGAGCCGGGCGAGGAGCTCGTACGGCTCCGCGACCGGCGCTTCCCCTTCGTGGTGATCGACCCCAGGACGCCCCCTCCCAAGGACATCGTGGCGGTGTCGGCCGCGCACTTCGCGGGCGCGCGCAAGCTGATGGCGCACGTGGTCGAGCTCGGTCACCGCCGGGTCGGCATCGTCGGCGGCCCGGTGAAGTGGCTGCCCAGCGAGGCCAGGCTGGCGGGATACACCGCGTCGCTGGCCGACGTCGGCGTCCTGCCCTCGGCCGAGCTGCTGCGCAGCGTGCGCGAGCCCAACTCGGAGAACGGCTACCGCGCGGCCTGCGAGCTGCTGGACCTGCCCGAGCGGCCGACGGCGCTGGTCGCGTTCAACGACAAGATGGCGGTCGGCGCGCTGTGGGCGGCGGCCGAGCGCGGCCTGGACGTCCCCGGTGACCTGTCGGTCGCGGGCTTCGACGACCTCGACCTCGGCCGGGCGACCCTGCCGACGCTGACCACGGTGCGCCAGCCGCTGCAGGAGATGGGCCGGATGGGGGTCACGCTGCTGATGCGGCTGCTCAACCGGCACACGCTGGAGGCCCTGCACGTCTCCCTGGGGACCGACCTGATCGTCCGCGGCTCCACCGGCCCCGTCCCCCGCGTCTCCCGCTAAGGACCCTTGTTTCATTTGTTTCAGTGACGGCAGGCGTGCCGGCTCCCGTACAAAACCCATCGATCCTGCGTGTTTTCAAGCCTTGACAACCGATTTACACATGTGTTGTCCTGTCCTGCAACAGGAAAGTTTCTTATCTGTTACATCGGTTACAGCGACGGTTCCCGGGACGACGCGCGTGTCCTGACGCGAACGGCCCCGGGCGTCGCGGGCCCGACCGCACCCCCCGATCGCCCCCCGGTCGCCCTCCGAAAGGACCCCTGCCGTGTTCCGACCACCTCGCCGGGTTCTCACCCTCGCCCTGGCCTGCGCCGCCGCCCTGTGGGCGACGGGACCCGTCGCCGCCACGCCCGCCCTGGCCGCCAACGAGCCGGTGAACATCTGGCTCACCACCACGTCCGACGCGGGCGGCCGGGCCGTCACGCGGGGTCTCCAGCAGCAGTCCCCCATCGCCTTCGGCCCGGCCGGGGGCAGCGCCAGCCACACCATCACCGTGAACGAGGGCACCACCTACCAGCAGTTCGAGGGCGGCGGAGCCTCGATCACCGACACCACCGCCTACCTGCTGCGCGGCGGCCCGATCAGCGCGGCCACCCGCGACGCCGTGATGCGCAGGCTCTTCCACCCCACCGACGGCATCGGCCTGTCGTTCGTGCGCAACCCGATCGGCGCCTCCGACCTCTCCCGGCCCGGTCACGTCTCGCTCGACGACACCTGCTGCGACCTCAACGACTTCGGCGCCAACGGGTACGACACCAACGTTCGCCTGCTCACCCAGCAGGCCAAGTCGCTCAACCCGGCGCTGCGCGTCAAGGGCGTGCCGTGGAGCGCCCCCGGCTGGATGAAGGACAACGGCCGGATGGACCAGATGGGCTGGCTCAAGTGGGAGCACTACCCCACGTACGCCCAGTACCTGGTGAAGTACGTCCAGAGCTACCAGAACGCCGGAATCCCGGTTAACTACATCTCGGTGCAGAACGAGCCCAACTGCTGCCAGGCGGGCAACCCGACCGCGGCGAACTACCCCGGCATGAACTGGAACTCCTCCGGGCTGGCCGAGTTCACCAAGAACCACGTCTACCCGGCCTTCCGCGCCGCCGGCATCACGACCAAGGTCCTCGTCCACGACTGGAACTACGGCGACTACGCCGCCATGGGCGCGGGCGTGCTGAACGACGCGGCCGTGCGCAACGACCCCCTGTTCGGCGGCATCGCCTGGCACGGCTACGCCGGCGACCCGGCGGTCGGCACCCAGATCCACAACCAGTATCCGGCCATACGCCAGTTCAGCACCGAGCACTCGGGTGGCACCTGGATCGGCAACCAGCACAACGAGGATCTCTCCGACATCGTCAACTACGCCCGCAACTGGAGCGGCAGCCTCGTCAAGTGGAGCCTCGCGCTCAACCAGAGCATGGGCCCGCACAACGGCGGCTGCGACGTCTGCACCGGCCTGGTCACCGTCCAGGAGGGCGGCCCCCGCGCCGGCCAGGTCGACAACACCATCGAGTACTACACGACCGGCCACCTCACGAAGTTCGTCAGGCCCGGCGCGTTCCGGATCGACTCCACCGCCAACGCCACGATCCAGAACGTCGCCTGGCGCAACTCCGACGGTTCCAAGGCCCTGATCGCGCACAACCGCGGCACCTCGGCCCAGTCCGTCCGGGTCAACTGGGGCGGCCAGTCGTTCACCTACTCCCTGCCGGCCCGCACCACCGCCACCTTCACCTGGTCCGGCACGCCGAGCGGCAACCCCGGCACCCCCGGTGGCGGCGCCATCACCGGCCTGGCGGGCAAGTGCATGGACGTCGCGGGCGCGAGCAGCGCCGACGGCGCCGCCGTCCAGCTCTACACCTGCAACGGCACCACCGCCCAGCAGTGGACCCGCCCCGGCGACGGCACGCTCCGCGTGCTCGGCAAGTGCCTGGACGTCGTCGGCAACGGCACGGCCAACGGCAGCCAGCTCCAGCTGTGGACGTGCTTCGGCGGCCCCAACCAGCAGTGGACCTACAACCCCACGACCAGGGACCTGGTGAACCCCGCCGCGAACAAGTGCGTGGACGTCACGGGCAACACCAGCGCCGACGGCGCCCGCCTCCAGCTGTGGACGTGCACCGGCGCCGCGAACCAGAAGTGGACGGTGTCCTGAGCCGGCCCGCTCCGGCCCGCTCCGACCCGACCTGACCCGACCTGACTTGACCTGAACGGAACACGGGCGCGAACCCTCCCGGGGGTTCGCGCCCGTGGCTTTTCGGGGTCCTCCGAGTCCCTGCGGGTGCCGGATGCCCGGCTCGCGGCGTTCTCGCCATGGTCCGCCGGCGCCGCCCCTCGGCCACCGCCGGTGGCCCGCGAGCCTTGACACCGACTTTAAGCATCGAGGTGATTACCCACAGTGATTACGGTGCATGAGGTCCCATGCAAATCAACCCTCGTACCCACGGGAGCACCCCATGCAAACCCGCACCACAGCGACGGCGCTGGCCGCCCTCGGCCTCCTCACCACGCTGGCCACCGTCGGCGCGACCGCCACCGCCGCGACCGCCTCCACCGCCCCGGCCCCCTGCGCGCAGGAGTACCTCGCGATGCTGAACGCCGAGGACGCCCTCGCCAACGTCGACTCCCTCCCGGAGGTCAAGGCCGCCCACGCCGCCCTGGTGAAGGCCGGCAACGCCGCGAACGTCGACCAGCTCTCCCAGAAGGCGGCGCTGCAGCAGCTCGGCGTCAAGGCACCGGCGCTGGACCCCGCCGCGAAGAAGATGGTGGACGCCTACAACGCCGCCGGAGCCAAGTACGTGCAGGTGCGCGACGCGGCCCTCATGAAGATCGCGCCGCAGCGGCAGAGCTCCAGGAACACGCTCAAGCAGTGCCTCAGCTCCCACTCGTGACCTGAGCGCCTGACACGGCCGGAGTCCCCGGGCGCCGGGGCGGCATGCCCCTGGCGCCCGGGGACTCCGGCAGGGGTCCCGCCCGTGGTTCCCGGAAGGCGAGCGCGCCCTCCGGGAGTCGTGAGCGGGACCGGACGTCCCGCGACCGGGCCACGAACCCGGCACCGGACATCGGCACGGACAGCCCCGGCGGGGGCGGCCGACGGATCGCCGGTCGCCCCCGCCTGCCCGCGCTTCCGACGCGACGCCTGTCATGACCTCACGAACTGTCATGACCTCACGAAGGGGTCAGAAGGAGTCGCGGTGGTAGTTGCCCCAGTCGAAGTCGCCGGAGCGGCCTTCGCCGACGCGGACGCGGAAGCCGTCGAAGCCGCCCTTGGCGCTGTAGCTGAACTTCCACTCGTGGTGGCCGCCGGTGTTGAAGCGGCGATTGTGCCAGCCGCGGTCGTCGTGGTAGTAGAAATCGACGAAGGTATTCTCCCGGTCGCGGTCACGGTCCCAGGTGTTGATGTCGAAGTAGTAGCGGCCCTTGGAGTAGTACCAGTAGCCCTTGTAATAGGAGCGCTCACCGCGCGACTCGCCACGGCCGAAGTCGGAGTAGCCGGAGAACCAGTGCTTGGTGTACTGCGCCTGGGCGGCCGAGGCCGTACCGGCGGTGGTCGCGGTGTCGGCCTGGGCGGGGGCGGCGACGATGCCGGCCGCGAGGGCACCGGCCAGGGCCGTGCCGGCCAGGACGCTACGAAGCTTACGCATGAGGGATTTCCTTTGAGCGAGGGTGTTCGGGAAGAACCCGGATGATCTGCGCCCGGTGCGCTTTCTCAGTGCCGCGCTCCGGACAGCACTGACATTAGGCGGGGGAAAAGTCCCTTTCTGCGTACAAACACACACATAGCGCCGAGCGTGCACTACGACACACAAACGCCCCCACCGGCCTCCGGCGAGTTCTGGAGGCCGCCCCCACGGCCGACCCCGTGACCTGCCCTGTAACCGGCCCCGTTACGGCTCCCCCGCTCGCCGGGAGCGGTGGCCGAGACGTCCGGCCCCTGTTGACGAGCACGCGGGCACCTCGGGCCGATGGTCACTCGAAGCGTTCACACCGTTGATGTGGACGCGGATCTCCGGCACCCGCGGGTGGCGGGAGATCGTCACCTGGCCGGCCGTGGAGAGCTCGGTGACCTCCTAGACGCCCAGTGGGGCGGGGAACCGCCAGGTGTCCGTCCGCGGCGGGCCCGCGGGCGGGGAGGGGGCCTCTGCCGGGGCGGGACGGTCTGTCGTGGCGGAGGCCGACCCACCGGGGCGACCTGGCGGGAGGGGCACCTATCGAGGCGACCTGCCCGTCCCTGGGACAGTGGAAGCCCGGGGACGGGCAGACCCTCGCGGGATCACCCTCGGCGCCGTGGCCGGCTGATCCTGCTTCGCGCTCCGGCCGTCGCCGTCGTCACACCGTTTGTTTCGCCGACCAGGTCTCCTCGGCCTCGGTCTCGGTCTCGGCCTCACTCTCGGCCTCGGGCTTGCCGTCCGCTCGGGCGGGCAGGAGCAGGGCGGCGACGATCACGGCCACGGACAGCACCGCGCCGATGACGAAGGCCAGCCGCATGCCGCCGAGGGTGGCGAGCACCTCGGTGGCCCCCTCGGACTTCAGCACATCGGCCCGCGCGCTCATCACGGTGATCACGAGCGCGGTGCCGAGGGCCGCGAAGACCTGCTGCAGCGTGCTCAGGATCGAGCTGGCGTGGGAGTAGAGCGGCGGCGGGACCGCTCCGAGCCCGAGGGTGAACACCGGGGTGAAGGTCGCGGCGAGACTCACCATCAGCAGCGCGTGCAGGCCGAGGAGCTGCCAGAACGGCATGGTCATCGTGACCAGGGCGAAGCCGGTGAGCGCGAGCGTGATCCCGATCGCGCCGGGGATGACCAGGATCCGTCCGCCGAAGCGGTCGAACAGGCGGCCGACGACCGGGCCGAGCAGCCCCATCGCGAGACCGCCGGGCATCACGAGGAGCCCCGCCTGCAGGGCGCTGAGCCCGCGGACGTTCTGCAGGTAGAGCGGCAGCAGGACCATCGAGCCGAGCATCGCCATGAAGGCCACGGACATCAGGATCAGCGAGACCGTGTAGGTGCGGTAGCGCAGGGTGCGCAGGTCCAGCAGCGGCACGCCGCGCCTCTGCAACGACAGCTGGCGGAAGACGAAGACCGCGATGGCGACCAGGCCGGCCGCCACGATCGCGGTGGCGAAGGCGACGTCACCGCCCTCGAACCGGCTGAGCCCGTAGACCAGGCCGCCGAAACCGGCGGCCGCGGTCACCACGCTCAACCAGTCGACGGTGCTGAACTCGGGCTCCCCGACGTTCTTGAGCTGCGCCAGGCCGCGCCAGGTGATCAGGGCGGCGATGGGGAGCACCACGGCGAACAGCAGCCGCCAGGACCCGAACTGGAGGATCACCCCCGAGACGGTCGGGCCCATGGCGGGCGCGACCGAGATGGCGAGGGAGACGGTGCCCATCACCCGGCCCCGGTCGCCTTCGGGCACCACCTGCATCAGCGTGGTCATCAGCAGCGGCATCATCACGGCCGTCCCGGACGCCTGGATGATGCGGGCGCCCAGCAGCACCTCGAACGACGGTGCGACGGCGGCGAGCGCCGTGCCGAGCAGGAAGAGGCCCATCGCGGTGGCGTACGCGCTGCGGGTGGACACCCGCTGCAGGAACCATCCGGTGACGGGGATGACGGCGGCCATGGTCAGCATGAAGGCGGTCGAGAGCCACTGCGCGGTCTGCTCGGTGATGTGCAACGCGCTCATCAGCCGCGGGATCGCGTTGATCATGATCGTCTCGTTGAGGATGACCACGAACGTGGCGAGCACCAGCAGCCGGATCACAGCCGGGGTGCGACCCGGAACGGCGGTCACGGGTTTGGCGGGTGAGTCGAGCTGGGGGCTGAGCACGGCACCTCAATCGGGGGTCGTCGAACACGGCGCGGTCATGGCCGGTGTGCCGGCCCTGGGTCTCGCAGAAGTTGTGGTCACGCAAAGAATGACCGTTACCACCGACAAAACTCATCGCTCGCCCCCAACATTCCGCCAATCGCCATGAGATGTCACTCGGTTTTCACCGGCCGACGACGGTCCCCGGCCCCCCGGCAGGAACACCCAAAACCCACTATGACCTGCGCGAACACCATCCACCCGGCCTCGGGGGCGGAGGCGCCACAGTGGCGAACGTCACGAATGAGGAGGCGGCGCCGCGACTCCGTCACCGGCTCGGCGAGCCGGGGCGACCCGTGTTCAGGCACGAGTTCAGGCACGAGTTCAGAGGCGGCGCAGGAGGTCCTCGGTGTACGTCGCCAGGCGGGCGGCATCGCCGGGATCGAGCGTCTTCAAGGACCTCTCGACCGGCCGGCCCCGGTCGATCGCGGAGAGCGGGTCGGCCGGCGGCTCCTCGATCCATTCGACGATCGGCCGGACCACGTCGGCCACCGGACGGGCGAAGAGCCTCGCGAGCAGCTTGATCGAGCCGCGTACCAGCGGATCGCGGTGCCCGTCGGCGCCGCTGCGGGTGAATCCGGGGTGGTAGAGCACGTAGCGCGCCCTGCTCCCCGCCCGGTCGGCGAACGCGACGCCGAGCAGGTCGTTCGCCCGGCCCGCCTGGAGCTGGGCGCGCACCTGGCCGTAGCGGCGCGTCAGCTGCGGGTCCTCCCAGAAGATCCGGCCCGCGGTGGTCCCGACACCGGCGACGTTGACGATCACCGGGTTCGGGGCGGCGTCGAGCAGCGGGATCAGCCGGTGGCTGAGCAGATAGCGGCTCAGGTAGTACAGGGCGAAGGTGGACTCCAGCCCCTCCGCGGTCTCCTGCCGCCTGGGGCTCACCCGGTTGGCGAACAACGCCAGCGCGTCGACGCTGCCGTGCCGCTCGAAGACACCGGTGACGACCCGTTCGACCTCGGCCGTCGAGGACAGGTCCGCCCGTACGAACCGCAGGTTCGGGTTCGCCACCCGGTCGAGCAGGGCGCGTCCCCTGGCCTCGTTGCTGCCGATCACGGTGACGTGGTCGCCTCTCGAGAGCCGCGCCAGGGCGGTCGCGCGGCCCATCCCGTCGGTGCCGCCGCTGATGATCACGGTTTTCCGTGGCTGCTCCGGCACGGTGTCCTCCATAGGCTCGGAACCAGGCTTGGAGCCAGGCATGGAATCAGGCTCGGACCGGGCTCGGACCAGGCTTGGAATCGGGCCCGGAACCGAGCCCGGAATCGGCTGGGTCAATCCTGGGTTCTCCTGCCTAAGGCGGAAAGAAGGCAGTCTCATGTCCGGTACGCACACTGGTGTTCCCTCGGTGCTGGCCCACGAGCTTCCCCGGCCGGTGCCGGCCGACGAGCTCGCGGCGTGTCCCGTCAGCGACGTGTTCCGCCGCGTGGGCGACAAATGGAGCATGCTGCTGGTGATCCTGCTCGGAGGCCGCCCGCACCGCTACAACGAGCTGCACCGCGCCGTCGAGGGGATCAGCCAGCGCATGCTGACCCGTACGCTGCGCGGCCTGGAGACCGACGGGCTGGTGCGGCGCGAGGTGCACCCGACCGTGCCGCCCAGCGTCGAGTACAGCCTGACCCCCCTCGGGCGAACGCTGCTCGAACCGCTGTCGGCGCTGGCCGACTGGGCGGTGGGCCACGAGGCGGAGATCAACGAGGCTCGATCCCGCCATGCCGCCACCGTCGCGCCAAGCCCTCGACGAGCCCTCGATGAGCCCGCAACGAGCCCACGACGAGATCCCGACGAGCCCGCGATGACGTCATGAGATGACGTCATGAGACATGCGCCCGTTCGGGAGGGAGATCGGCGGCGGACGATCGGGCCGCGTCAGGACGGCTCCCGCGCCTCGGGGGTGAGCAGCCGCCGGTTGAACGCCTCGGCCACGGCCGCGGCCCGGTCGCTCACGCCGAGCTTGCCGTAGATGTTCAGCAGGTGGCTCTTGACCGTGGCCTCGGTGATGAACAGCCGGGCGGCCGCCTCACGGTTGGTGTTCCCGGCCGCCACGAGTTCGAGGACCTCCAGCTCCCGCTGGCTGAGCAGTTGCGGGGCGGGCGTCCTGACCCGGTTCATCAGCCGTGCCGCGACCGAAGGGGACAGGACGCTCTCGCCCCTGGCGGCGGCCCGCGCGCCGCGCAGCAGGTCCTCCCGGGGAGAGTCCTTGAGCAGGTAGCCGGTCGCGCCCGCCTCGATCGCCGGCAGTACGTGGGTGTCGTTGTCGTAGGTGGTCAGCACCAGCACCCGCGCGGTGACGCCGAGCCTGGCCAGCTCGGTGATCGCGGTCAGCCCGTCCATGCCCGGCATGCGCAGGTCCATCAGGATCACGTCCGGATCGAGCTCCCTGGCGAGCCGCACGGCCGCGGCGCCGTCCGCGGCCTCGCCCAGCACCTCGAATCCCGGCGCGGAGGCGAACATGCTGCTCAGCCCGTCCCTGACGATGGGATGGTCGTCCGCGATCAGCAGCCGGATCGGGGGCTCGGCCGTAGGGCCGGTCGTGCGGTCGGTCATGCGGGGCTCCCGGCCGGCAGGATGGGGACGCAGGCCGAGATCCCGGTGCCGGCGCCGGGCTCGGACTCGACGCGCAGGCTTCCGGACAGCCCCTCGACGCGCTGCCGCATGATGGTCAGGCCGAACCCGCCCCCGTGGGACGGTGGCCGCGACGCGCCGGTTTCCAGGCCCGCCAGATCGAAGCCCCTGCCGTCGTCACGCACGTCCAGCGCCACCTCGTGTTCCAGATAGGACAGCGTCACTCCCACCCTGGTGGCGTGCGCGTGCCTGGCCACGTTGGCCAGCGCCTCCTGCGCCGTGCGCAGCAGCGCGAACTCGGTCTCCGGCGGCATCGGCCGTACCGTGCCGGTCGTCGTGACCTGGACGGCGAGCCCGTGCAACGCCGACCACCGGCCGGCGACGTCGGTGAGCGCGTCGCTCAGGCGCGCGGTCTCCAGCGGCTCGGGCCGGAGCGCGTCGACCGAGCGCCGGGCCTCCACCAGGCTCTCTCTCGCCAGCGTCTTCACGGCTTCGAAGGGACGGTGCCACGGCGCCGGGACGTCGTGCATCTGCTCGGCGGCCTGGAGTTGCGTGATGATCCCCGTAAGCCCCTGGGCCAGGGTGTCGTGGATCTCGCGAGCCATCCGCCGGCGCTCGTCGAGGACCCCCGCCTCCCTGGCCTGGGCGAGCAGCTGGGCGTGCAGGCCGGCGTTCTCGGCGAGCGTCGCCTCCAGCAGCCGGTTCGTCCGGCTCAGCTCGGCGAGGGCCTGGAGGCGCTGCTCTCTCTCCTGCTCGGCGAGCTGGAGGAACCAGGCGGTGACGCACATCATGACGATGTTGACGACCACGATGATCGCGGAGATCGTCAGGCCGAGGGCGGTGGTCTTGGGTACGTCGGACGCCTGCGCGACGCCGGCCACGACCGCCACGGCGGCCACGCCCGGCAGCCGCCACGGCCAGCGGAGGACGGTGAAGGCGTAGATGTAGGAGGCGGGGGTGAACAACCCGAACGCGGGGTCCCGGGCCACCAGGATCGCGGTGATCGCCACCAGGCCGGTGAAGAACACCCCCATGATCAGCGGGCGCTCCCACCAGGCGGGACGCAGGGTGAACATGAGGAGCGTCCACCCCGCGGCCACCCCGCACAGGGCGAGGTCGACGAGCGGGGAGTCGTCGCCCGCCGACCGCTCCACGATCACCTTGAAGACGACGAGAGCGGCCAGCAGCGCGTACGGCACCACGGTCACCAGCAGAAAGGGGTGCTGTCCCCGCTTCGCGTTCCAGGGTTCCGGCGTCTGCCCGCTCACGTCCCTCTCCCTCCGCCTCGAACCCGTTCCCGGCACCTGTTCCCGGCGCCCACTCCGGGCGCCTGTCCCCCGCGCTCATTCCCGCGCCTGTTCCCCGCGCCTATTCCCAGCGGAACCAGCGGACCGCGACGACCGAGCATATGACCGCGTAGCCCGCCAGGGTCAACAAGGGCTGGGCGGACGGGAAGTGGCCCTCGAAGGCGGCCTCCTGGAACGCCTGCATGCCCGCGCCGAGCGGGGTGTAGTGGCTGACACTCTGCATCAGCGGGGGCATCTGCGAGATCGGCACCCAGAGCCCGGCGAAGAACATCATCGGGAAGAACAGCACCGTGCCGATCGCCGTGGCCGGGCCACGGCCGGGCGCCAGCGCGGTGATCATCAGGCCGATCGAGAGCAGCGCGGCGGCCGCGAGCAGCCAGCCGACGGCGAAACCGGCGAGGTTCTGCGGCAGGCGGACGCCGAAGCCGAGCCTGGCCACGGCGAGGAACAGGGTCACCGCGACGAGCGCGATGGCGAGGTTGGCCACGAGCTGGGCGGCGAGCACGCGGGCCGGGCCGATCGGCGTGGTCCGCATGCGCCGCAGCACGCCGTTCTCCCGGTATCCCGCGAGTATCGTCGGCAGCGCGGTCAGCGCGAGGATGGCCAGGTTGAACAGGATGATGACCGGCACGTAGAGGTCGAAGTACGTCAGGCCGCCACCGGCCTCCACGGGCTCCCTCAGGACGGGGACGTTGCCGAGGATGATCAACAGGACCAGCGGGAAGCCGACCCCCCACAGCGGACCGGTCTTCTCCCGGACACAGAGTTTGATCTCGGCCTTGGTGAGCCTCCACGTCGCGGAACCGCGCTTGGCGGTGGCGGGGGCGGCCGTGCTCAGGGCTGACATGGGTATGACTTCCTCTCCTGGTGACTGGGCTGCGTCGGTTCGGATCACGCGGTGGCGTCGGGGCGTTTCCCGGTCAGCTCGACGAACGCGTCCTCCAGGCTCGCCTGCTCGACGCGCAGCCGTTCGGCCACGATCTGGTTGCGTGCCAGTACGGCGGTGACGGCGTTGAGCGCGTTGCTGTTGCCGCTGACGACGACCAGCTCGCCCCGGCGGGTGACGCCGGAGACGTCGGGCAGGCTCGTCAGCAGCTCGTCGTCCAATTGCCTGGACGGCCGGAACCGGATCCGCTGCTCGATGCGGGCCCGCTCGGTCAGGCCGGCCGGGGTGTCCACCGTGACGACGCGGCCCGCGTCGATCAGCGCCAGCCGGTCACACAGCCGCTCGGCCTCCTCCATGAAGTGGGTGACCAGCACGATCGTCACCCCGCGGGAGCGCACACCCTCGATCAGGTTCCAGGTGTCGCGCCGCGCCTGCGGGTCGAGGCCGGTGGTGAGCTCGTCGAGGATCGCCACCCGGGGGTTGCCGACGAGCGCCAGCGCGATGGAGAGCCGCTGCTTCTGGCCACCGGACAGCTTGGCGTACCTGGTCTTCGCCTTGCCCGCCAGGCCGAGGCCCTCCATCAGCTCGCGCCAGTCGGCCGGATCGGGATAGAAGGAGCTGTAGAGCTCCAGGGCCTCGGCGACCTCCAGCCGCTCCTGGATCTGCCCCGCCTGCAACTGCACGCCGAGCCGCCGGGTCAGCTCGGCGTGGTCCCGGCGGGGATCGAGCCCGAGCACCTTGATCTCGCCCCGGTCCGGCGTGCGGAGGCCCTCGACGCACTCCACGGTCGTCGTCTTGCCGGCGCCGTTCGGGCCGAGGATCCCGAAGATCTCGCCCTCCTGGACGGTGAGCGAGACGTCGTCGACCGCGACGTTGTTCCCGTAGCGCTTGTGGAGATTGCGTACCTCGATAACCGGTGGCATGTGCGTGTCCTCTCGGGCTCGGAACCATCAGCGGCTGGCTGTCTCCAGCCTTCTACGGCGGCCCTTTTTCCGACATTGACCGGTGGACGGGACCTGGCCGCCGTGCGGTGGGGGAACCGGCCCCACCGGGTGGCGGTCCCTATCAACCGATCGGTTGATGGCGACCACCCGGACGAGCCCGAACACGAAGAGGCGCGCCATGACTCCGCGAGCCCGAACGCGAAGAGGCGCGCCATGACTCCGCGAGCCCGACGGGCCGGATCCCGGATCCTGCGCCCCGCCCCACCGTGACGTGGAGCCGTCCGTTCCGGGCGTTCACCGCCGCGTGGGCCGAGCCCGCACGGCCTCCGAGAGGACGGGACGCGCCCCGGCCGTCGAGGATGGGGCCGATCCCGGCTGGACTCTCCCCCTGTGGGAGGCGGCACGCTACTCCCAGCGGCCCCCGGTGATTGACCATGAAGGTGCCGAGGACGGGGACGACCGTTCACCGCGTCAGCCTGAGGAGATCGACGCATGACCATCGTGAAGGGCATCGAGGCCCGCGGCACGCACCACTGCGAGACGACGGCGCTGGGGGTGCTGTTGCGGCATGAGGGTCTCGATCTGACCGAGCCCATGCTGTTCGGACTGGGCTCGGGCCTGTCCTTCGTCTACTGGGACGGCAAGGCCATGGCGTTCCCCTTCCTCGGGGGCCGCGTCAGGCCCTTCGACCTCACCAGGAACCTGGCCGCCAGGCTGGGACTGACGCTGACGGCCGAGGAGACCACCTCACCGCGCAAGGCGTGGGCGAACGTGGCCGCCCCCATCGACGCCGGCCGCCCGGTCGGCCTCCAGCTCGACTGCTACCACCTGGACTACTTCCGTTCCAGGGTGCACTTCGGCGGTCATGTCGTCGCCATGTACGGCTACGACGAGCACGACGCCTACCTCGTGGACACCGAGCAGCAGGGAGGAGCGGTGCGCACCAGCCTGGCCGGCCTCGCCATGGCACGCGCCGAACGCGGCCCGATGACCGCCAGGAACCGATCGTTCACCATCACCCTGCCGGCTCACCCGCCTTCCTGGCAGGACCGGATCATCCCCGCCATCAAGGACTGCGCCGACGCCTTCCTCACCGCCCCCATCGCGAACCTGGGCCACCGCGGCATCGAGAAAGCCGGCAAGAAGGTGCCCGGATGGCTGCTGCGCGCCGGTGAGCCGCGGCGGGACCTGCCGCAGGCCGCCCTCCTCATGGAGAAGGGCGGCACCGGCGGCGCCCTGTTCCGCGCCCTCTACCGCGACTTCCTCGACGAGTGCACCGGGCTGATCGACAACGACGGCCTCCGCACCGGTCACAGGCTGTACGCCGAGGCCGCCGCCCTGTGGACGGACGTGTCCACCCTGATCGAGAAGGCCGGGGAGAGCGGCGACGCGGAGTATCTCGAACAGGCCGGCGTCATCCTCCACGACCTTTCACGCATCGAGAAGGACGCCATGCAGGTGCTGCGTCAGTTGTGACCCGAAAGGGAAACCGGCCCATCGCCGTCGAATACCAACAAGGACACCCTGCGCGCACCGTGTGCGATCTGATCGGCGGGGCGGGGCCGCTCGTTCCGTCGTGTCCACCCGTACGGCGGTGCCGCACTAAGATCGTTTCCCGTGCTTCCGGATAATTCCTGGCGGATTATAAGAATTGGAGTAGTAAGTCTGGTTCTTGCGGCGGCGGCCGCGGGCCTGGTGTTCGGCGATGCCTGGCTCTGGACGGCCGTCGAATGGTCGCCGCCGGCCTATGTGGACTTCTACACGCGCGACGGGTTCGACACCCTGACGACCGCGGCGCTGCTCGTGGCCGCCCTGGTGAAGGCCGCGCTGCTGTGGCTGATCCTGCGCGCCCCCGCGCGGGGACCGCTGGACCGCCGGGAGAAGGCACTGCGCCGGCTGCTGTATCTGACGGTGGCGTACGCCCTCGTGCTGCGGTATCCGATCGCGCTGCTCCCCGAAGCGGCCGGGGCGGCGTTCCAGCTCGCGCTGTGGACCGCGATCTATGTCCTCTACCTGCTCGTCATCCGCTGGCGGTCCCGCACGCTGCGCGCGGCGGCCGGAGCGATGTTCGCGGCCGAGCTGATCGGGATGACCGACTACCTGCTCGACGAACTCGACCTCCCGGAACTCGGATCGGGCGGCATCTTCGAATTCGGCCTGATGCTGGCCGGAGTGACCGCGACCGTCCTCACGGTCGTCGGGCAGCGGCGCGACGGCCGGTGGAGCCGCGGCACGCAGGTCGCCGGGTGGTTGTCGTTGAGCGTCTACGCGCTGGTCCTCCCGCTCAACTTCCTCTTCGGAAGCATGTCCAGCGGCAGTCTGGCGTTGCAGGTCATGATGGACGCGGTAGGGCTCGTCGGCCTCGTGTGGATCGCGGCGACCGCCCGCGAACTGCCCACCCAGGAACGCCCGGCGGACCCTCCGCCCGCGCGGCGGCGCGCGGTCCGCGTCGCGGTGGCGGCCGTGGTCCTGCTGCCGGTCATCGGACTGATCCACCCGGAGCAGAACCCGCACCTCACCTACACCGGCTGGTCGGCGGCCTGCTACGAAGGGCTCGGTTTCGGCGACCTGAAACCCGCCGAACGCGAAGCCGCGTTCCTGTGCCGGGCGCGGAGCACGGACGGCGGGGTCCTGCCCATGTTCCCGGACAACCTGTCGGACCAGCAGATCCTCGCGTACGGGCGGGCGCTGTGCCGTGCGAAGGACCCCCGTGAGCAGGAGGCGATCCTGACGCGGGCCGGGAGCGCGCGGCCCGCCTGGGGCGCGAACCCGTGGGACCTCGTCCACGTCTGCCCGGAGATCGTCGGCGCGACCCATCCCGAGCTGCTGCGGTCGACCACGGAGACGGAGGCGGCGAACACCGCCTACATCGCCGAGAAGAACGCGGCGTGCCGCGACCCGTGGCCCCGGACGAAGGGTGTCGTCCAGGCCACGGCCACCTACTTCCTGTTCGCCGACGGCGATCACGGCTACCTGGTCCACGACCCCGAGGACGAGACGGCCGACGAGGAGGCGGAGCGGGCGATGGAAAAGGTCTACGACGACGACAGCGCCCTCATCGGGGTGGCCGGCAGCGCGGTGCTCGTCGGGCACATCGAGGACGTCGTCGACCTGTGCCTCACGGTGAAGGCCTTCCGCACCGCGCCGCCGCGGCGGACGGCCGGGTGGCAGCAGGTCAACGAGGTGCCGGTCGTCAGCCGCAGCGGCCTGCTCACCGTGCCGGAGATGGGCGGCGGAGAGGTGGGCGCGGGTGCCCCGATGCCGAACCTGGCGATCGCGGGGAAGGGCCGCTACCGGCTCCGTGTCTACGTGCGGGCCGGCGCTACCGGGGAGGAGCACCTGGTCGTCGTGTTCCCGGGCGCGTCGAGGAAGAGGCTCACACTGAAGCCGTGAGCGGTGGCGGGGGCGCCCGCTCGCCCCCGCCGTCCTCGAGCGCCGCGTATTGGGCATGGACAAAGTTTCTATGTCCGGATAAACCCACTATGTGGATGACAAAGATTCTCAACTCTCCAGTCAAGCCAGCCGTCGTACCTTTCTCTCCGTTTCCGCCGCCGCGGTGGCGACCGCGGGAGTGACCCTCGACGGACGCCCGGCGGCGGCAGCGGGCTCGGATCGCCCGGCCGGTCCCGGCCGGCCCGTCACCAGGCAGCACCCCGACGCCGAGCTGCGCGCCCTGCTGCGGAACATCGACGAGCGGCGCGTCGAGGCCACCGTCCGCAAGCTCGTGAGCTTCGGCACCAGGCACACCCTCTCCGTCCAGGACGATCCGAACCGCGGCATCGGCGCCGCCCGCGACTGGATCTTCGCCGAGATGAAGAGGTACGCCGCGGCGTCCGGCGGGCGCATGACCGTCGAGCTGCAGTCCTACGTCCAGCAGCCCGCCACCCGGATCCCTGCCGCCACCACCATCACCAACGTCGTCGCCACCCTGCGCGGCTCCGTCACCCCTGACCGGATATACGTGGTGTCAGGCCACTACGACTCACGGGTCACCGACGTCATGAACGCCACGGCGGACGCGCCGGGCGCCAACGACGACGCCTCCGGCGTGGCCGTCGCCATGGAACTCGCCCGCGTCATGGCCACCCGCCGGCCCGAGGCCACCATCGTCTTCGCGGCCGTCGCGGGGGAGGAGCAGAACCTGTACGGCGCCAGGTACATGGCCGGGCAGTACAAGGCCGCGTCCGCCGACGTGCAGGCGATGTTCACCAACGACATCGTCGGCAGCAGCACCGCCGACGACGGCACCCGCGACCCCCGCACCGTCCGGCTCTTCGCCGAGGGCGTGCCCACCGCGGAGACCCCCGCCCAGGCGAACACCCGCCGCTCGGTCGGCGGCGAGAACGACTCACCCGCCCGCCAGCTCGCCCGCTTCGTCACGAACGTCGCCGACAACGACGCCACCGGCATGAACGTCCGGATCATCTACCGCCGCGACCGTTACCTGCGCGGCGGAGACCACATCGGTTTCCTCGAACAGGGCTACCCCGCCGCCCGCTTCACCGAACCCAACGAGAACTTCGACCACCAGCATCAGGACGTACGCGTCGAGAACGGCAGGCAATTCGGCGACCTCCCCGAATTCTGCGACTTCCCCTACATCGCCCGCGTCGCCCGCGTCAACGCCGCGACCCTCTGGTCACTCGCCCAGGCTCCCGGCACGCCCAAGGACGTCAAGATCCTCACCAACCAGCTCACCAACGACACCGACCTCGTCTGGACCCGCGGCACCGAACCCGACCTCGCCGGTTACGAAATCGTCTGGCGCGAGACCACCAGCCCCGACTGGACCCACGTCATCCCGGTCGGCGACGTCGCCGAAGTGCGCGTCGACCTCTCCAAGGACAATGTCTTCTTCGGCGTACGGGCCGTCGACAGAGCCGGGCACCGCAGCCCTGCCGCTTTCCCCGTGCCTTCCTGACCCGGCGGGGGCAGGCACTTAACGGCACGCGCCTTCCTTTGATCCCGAGAAACCCTTTCCCTCCAAGCGGCAGCGAAAAGCACGAGGGAAACGAGAAGACTCACTCCCGATAATCGACACCGCTTCACAATCGGCCAACGTCCCACCGGACTGAGAGCGTTTCGCGTTCGGCATCAAATCCCATACTCGCAAATTCACATTGACGGCGTTTTCGTCAAGCATCGAAAAAGCGCCCCGGCCGTGATCGGCTCGGGGCGTTTACGCTGCCCGGCCGCCATGGCCGGGGGCGGGGCCGAGCCGCCTGCCCTCCGCTTTTCAAGCGGACCGATCACCCTGGTCAGGTGGCGGAGACGTGGTCGGAGAGCGATGGACGGTGGCCCAAGCAATTCCATGCGCGGGGACAATGCCGTCAGCGACGCTGTCACCCTGACCATGGCCGCCGATGGCGAGCCCCGGCGAAGAAGGGGTTTTGGCATCGATCGCCCCCGCGGTCGACGGCGACTGCCGAAGCGGACGATCATCACGACTCCGCCATGGGACTCGGCAAAGACACCCGTGTAAGGAGAGCGATCGCGATCGGGGCCGCTCAGGTCTGCTGGTCTGCGACTATGGCCGAGACCACGCCTGAACCGTTCTGGATGATTTCACAAATGCCCGGCGGACAGGAATTCGCGGACAGGAAGTCGGGCGACCTGTCTCACCTACTGAGCGGGCACCGACTCTGTCACAGGACACTCATCTGTCGCGTAAGAGTCCCATAGCCGTCCTTGACGAAGTCGCTTCCAGCAAAGTGGTGGTAGATGACAGAAGAGAGGCGTTGACATCGATTGCACATCCCGGCAGGCTTTGCGAAGCTCCTCAAGGGACAGGCGGTGAACCCGGTTGTTTCGAAGTTGTTTCCAATAACGTCGATCGATGTGTCCCCTCAGCGATGACGGGAAATGCGTAGAGCCTCGTAGCAGTACCCGGACGTCGACGGTCCCTTTCGCCCGCCGGGCGTTCTCGCCTGTCCGGGGGCGGAGCCATGCCGTTCGCGCGTCGCCGTCTCGACCACTCGTTTCCGAAAGCAGGGGGGTGTCGCGGTCGTGGCCGCTGTGGTGCATCCAGAGCCGGATCTCGGGTCGGCCTGGTCGTCTTCTTTCGATGGATCGGAGATCTGATGCGCGTCGCCCTTCTCACCACGACTCAGCACGGTCACCTGAACCCCTATGTTCCGGTGGTCAACGCGCTCCAGGACGCAGGCAGCGAGGTCGAGCTGCTGCTGTTGTCCGCGGACGGCGGCGCGCTCGACGAGCAGCGTGGCCAGGCCCTGGGCAAGGCGCAGGTCCACGAGATCGGGCAGGTCGAGATGGCGCCGTGGAGCGGCGACCCGGCGAAGATCGGCCCGATGCTCCGGTCGTCGCCGGTGGCCGGCCAGACGGCCGACGCGCTCCGCGCGGCGGCGCCGGACTTCGTGCTCGTCGACTCGCTGCCGGTCACGGCGTCGGCCATGGTCGGCGCGCATGCGTCCGGCGTGCCGTACGGGATGATCTGGGCCAACCTGGGCGGAGTGTGCCCGAGGGAGCACCGACGAGGTCGCTGGGCGTACGACGAGCAGGTCGGCGGCTATCTGACCGGGCACGGGGTGTTGTGGTCGACCAAGACGCATTCGGCGCGTTCGCCGATCCTCAACCTGATGCCGACGATTCCCGCCCTCGTCGGGGACGACGCGGTCACCGACGACGGTGTGCGGCTGGTCGGGCTGCCCGGTGCGGCGGGACCCCGCGGCGACGAGGTCGCCTTCTCCGGCCTGGATCGGATCGACCCCGGCCGCCCGCTGGTGTACGTCTCCTTCGGCACGATCTTCTACCGGCGGCCGGACCTGCTGCGCACGGTGATCATCGGGGCGGCGGCGACCGGCGCGCAGGTGATCGCCTCGGTGGGAGATCTCGCCGAGGAGCTCGCGCTGCCCGACGAAGTGATCACCGCCCCGTACGTGCCGCAGCGTGAGGTGCTCGAACGCGCCGACGTGTTCGTCACCCACGGCGGATACAACTCCGTGGCGGAGTCGGTCCGGGCGGCGACGCCGATGCTGGTGATCCCGCTCGCCGTGGACCAGCCCATCCAGGCGTACTTCGTGGGGAGGGCGGGCTTCGGGACGGCGCTGGAGCCGGCCGGCGCCACCGAGCGGGCGGTCGCCGACGCCGTCAGCGACCTGCTCGATCCCGCCCGGGACTACCGGGCCCGGCTGCGCGCCGCACAGCCGGAGTGCGGCGATTCCGCCGTGCGCACGGCCGAGCTGGTCATCGGCGCGGTCGAGACGCTACAGCGAAAGGGTGAGCGGTGACGATCGAACTACAGCGGCCGGTGGGCGACCCGATCGTGATGGAGGACCTCGAGCGCCTCTCGTTCCGGGTGGACCGCCGCGCCTACACCGACGACGACCTCGCCGCACAGGAGATGGCCAGGATCTTCGATCGCTGCTGGCTGTACGTCGGGCACGAGTCGGAGGTGCCCGAGCCGGGCTCCTACGTGGCCCGCGACGTCGGCGGGCGCCCGGTGGTCATGGCGCGCGGGTCCGACGGGGTGATCCGGGTGTTCGCGAACAGCTGCACCCACCGCGGGGCCCTGATCTGCTCGCAGCCGTCCGGGCAGGCCAGGTCGTTCCGGTGCCCGTACCACGACTGGACGTTCTCCAACCAGGGCGACCTGGTCGGGGTCCCGATCCCCGACGGGTACGGACCGGGCTTCCGGAAGGCCGACTTCGGCCTGGCGCAGCACCGCAGCGACGGTTACCGCGGTTTCGTGTTCGCCACCTTCGACCCGGAGCAGCCGCGCACCCTGACCGAGTACCTGGCGGGTGCGACGGAGTACCTCGACCTGATCGACGACCAGTCCGAGGCCGGGATGGAGGTGATCCAGGGCGCGCAACTCCACGGGGCCCGGGCCAACTGGAAGCTCATGATGGAGAACAGCGTCGACATCTACCACTTCCGGGCCCTGCACAAGCGTTACGTCGGCTACATGGAGTCGCTGGGGTCGGTGCCGCCACGACGACGAGGCGGCTTCGGCCGCGCCCTCGGGCTGGGGCACGGGGCCAACGAGCTGCCACCGGCGGCGGCCCGCCCGCTCGCCTACTGGACGCCGATGTTCGGCGACGAGGTCCGGCCGCGGATCGAGGCGACGGCCGCGCGGTTCGTCGACCGGTTCGGCGCCGAACGCGCCGAACGGATCACCGGCACCAACCGCGCGGTGCTGATCTTCCCCAACCTGATGATCATCGACGCGATCGCGATCACGATTCGTAAGATCGACCCGGTCGGCGCCGGCCAGATGGCCATCACCTCGGTCGCCCTCGCCCCCAGGGACGAGGATCCGGACATCCGGGAGCTCCGCAAGAGTCACTACCTGACGTTCCTCGGCCCCGCCGGCTTCGCCACCCCCGACGACATCGAGATCGTCGAGTCGTGCCAGCGGGGTTACCTCAACCGCACGGTCCGCTACTCGGACCTGTCACGCGGCATGAACAAGGAGGTCCCGGAGACGACCGACGAGCTTCCCGCCCGCGAGTTCTGGCGGCAGTGGGACCGGCTGATGCACGGCGACGACGGTCACCTGGAGGCCGCCCACCGGGCCGGGACGCGAGGGGCGGAACCACGATGACCATCGAGCTGACGGTCGACGAGGCGGCCCAGGCGCGGCTGTGGCACCGGGTGAGCCAGTTCCTGTTCCGCGAGGCCCGGCTGCTCGACGAGTGGCGCCTGCTCGAGTGGTACGACGAGATGCTGACCGGCGACATCCGCTACTCGATCCCGGCCACCGACGTCCGCGGCGAGACGGCCGGCGCGCTCGGGCTCGTCGACGACGACCCCGCCCGGCTGCGCCAGCGGATCGAACAGCTCCTCAACGGCGAGGTGTGGTGCGAGAACCCCCGGTCGCGGACGAACCGGATGATCAGCAACGTGGAGGTCCTGGCCGATCGGGGCACCCACCTCGACGTGGCGGCGAACGTCGTCGTGTACCGGTTCGGGCACGGGCGCTCCGACGCCTACGTCGGGAAATACCGGTTCGAGCTCGTCGTCGAGGGCGAGTCGTTCCGGGTCCGCAGACGGGTCGTGGTGCTCGACCACGAGACGTTGTACGAACACGGAAAGCTCAGCATCATCCTGTGACCGGACAGTGACGGCGGCCGGCCCCGGCAGCGTCCCACCCGTTGCCACCGCCCAGCCGAGTCTCCCCCGCGAGGTCTACGTCCTCAGCGTCGTCGGTGGCTGCGTCATGCTGGGCCTGGGACTGGTGCTCCCGGTGCTCCCGGTGTACGCGGCGGCGTTCGGGGCCGGGCCCACCCAGATCGGGGCGCTCGTCGCCCTGTTCGCGCTGATGCGGCTGGCCGCCAGTCCGTTCTGCGGCCGGCTCGGGGTTCGTTTCGGGGAGCGGCGAGTCCTGGTCGCGGGCCTGCTGCTGTGCTCGCTCTCCTCGGCCCTGATCGCGTTCGCCGGGTCCTACGGGCAGCTGCTCGTGTTCCGCGGCCTCGGCGGCGTCGGCTCGGTGCTGTTCTCGGTGTCCGCGCTGGCGACGCTCCTGGCGGTCGCGCCGCCCGACCGGCGGGGCCGGGCCGGCGCCGTGTTCGAGGCGGGCTTCCTGCTCGGCGGGATCTGCGGACCGGCACTGGGCGGGCTCCTCGCCCTCGTCACCCTGTCCGCGCCGTTCCTGGCGTACGCCGTGCTGTTGCTCGCCGCCGCGGTGCTCACGCTGGCGGTGCTCCGCACCGGCCGGACCTCCGGCGCGGAGCCCGGCCGTGAGGTGGTCCGGCTACCGGTCCTGCTGCGGGAGCGCAGCTACCTGGTGGCCTGCCTCGCGGCGCTGGCGCAGGGATGGGTCCTGTTCGGGCTGCGCGGAGCGCTGGTCCCCACGGTGGTCGTGGCGTGGCGGCACGACGTGACGTGGGTCGGGTGGGCGTTCACGATATCCGCCCTCGTCCAGGCGCTGCTGATCATGCCGGCCGGCCGGTTCGTCGACCGGGCCGGCCGCCGGCCCGCCATGATCGCCGGCACCGGTGTGGCCGCGGCGGCGATCACGGCCCTGGTGTTCGCGGACGGCTACACCTGGCTCGTCGTCCTGCTCAGCGTGTACGCGGCGGGATCGGCGCTGCTCAACGCCGCGCCGGCCGCGCTGATCGGCGACGTCATCGCCGGCCGGGCCGGCAGCGGCGTCGCCGTCTTCTCGATGTGCACCGATGTCGGCGCCGTGGTCGGACCGGTCGTCGTCGGGCTCGTCGCCGAGCGCGTGAGCGTTCCGGCGGCCTTCGGCAGCGGCGCCGCGCTGCTGGTCGCCGCCTTCGCGGCGTCGTGGACGTTGACAACCGTTCGGCCGACTGTTCGGCCAACTATCCGGCCAACACGAAGGAGTTGATCCATGAATCAGCCGTCTGCCCGGCATGAGCAGGGTGAGGCCATGTTCCAGCAGGTCTTCGGCCGCGAACCGCGCCCGGGCTCCTACCCGGACTTCCTGCGGATCACCGTCGACCACCTGTTCGGCGAGATCTGGACCCGCCCGCACCTGAGCGTCGAGGAGCGCGAGCTGGTCGCGCTGACCGCGGTCACGCTGGCACGGACCGACTGGGAGCTGCGCGGCCACATCGGTGCCGCCCTGCACCTCGGGATGTCGCGAGAGAAGATCGTCGAAGTCATCATCCAGCTCGCCTACTACGGTGGCTGGCCGGTCGCCAACAACGGGCTGCGCGTGGCCCAGGAGGTCTTCGCCGAGCTGGACGGCGCCACGGCGGAGGAGGCTGACCATGACCGCTGAACCGTCCCCCCTCGACCCGGCCGAGAAGGTCGACCTGTGGCGCCAGCGGTTCTTCGAGGCCCAGGCGGCCGCGGAGGAGTTCATCCTGGGAGAGCACGGCGAAGAAGGCCTGGCCGCGTGGATCCAGGCGAACTCCCGCATCACCGCGGAGCTGCTGCGGGCGCAACGGCCCGCCGGGGTGTCCGCCACCGACCACTTCATGACCCGGCTGCAGAGTCAGCTGTTGCTGTACGACTCGGCGGTGACCAGTGAGCCCCAGCCCTCGGGCACCGTCCTGCGCAACGCCGACTGCGGGATCCTCCGGTACCGCAAACGGGCCGCCCGCGCCGGTGTCGTCCTGACGTTCTCGTCACCGTGCTCGTACTGCCAGGAGCTCAACACCGCCATCGCCGCCCGCTACGTGGAACCGGGCGTCACGGTGTCGTGCGAACAGGCGGGCGACGGGTGCGACTGGCGCGCGGAATCCCCCCACGCTCCGGGATCTCCTCCCGCTCCGGGGTCTCCCCATGCTCCGGGATCATCTCCCGCTCCGGGGTCTCCCCACGTTCCGGGATCATCTCCCGCTCCGGGATCTCCTCACGCTCCGTGAGAGGACGCGGCCGGGTCACCGCATCGCGGACGGGCCGGTGATTGAACGAGCGGCAGTGCCGTGCGGTCGCCGGCCGGCGACCGGCCGACGTCGAGCGTCATGCCGAGTTGCCGGCCCACGGCCACACACAGGTCCAGCGCCGCGGTGCGGGTCAGGTCCTCGTGATCGTTCTGGGTGAAGCACGCCGACGCCACATTCTTGTTCTTCAGGCGCAGGTACCACGGGAACAACGACGCCAGTGCGGGCTCGGTCAGCATCGTGCGCGAATGCACGATCGTCCCCACCAGCAGGTTGCCGAACGGGCGCTGGCTGGCGTTCATGAAGCTCTTCAGGCGCTCCTGGAAGATCTTCAGCACCGCGGGCACGTTCCCCGCGTACACCGGCATGGCGAGCAGCATCGCCTGCGCGCCCTCGGCCAGGCCGACGACGTGCTCGAAGTCGTCGTCGATCGTGCACCGGCCCACCTCGGGATCGAGGCAGGTGTCCTCGCCCTCGCACATCGCGATGCGATGGTCGATCAACCGGATCCGCTGGATCTCCGCGTCACCGGCCTCCCGGACGACGCCGGTGATCGCCGCCTCCAGCAGCGCGTCGGTCAGCGACGGGAGACGCCTCTGCGTGCAGGACAACGCAACGATCTTCATCCGAAGGGTCTCCCGTGTCCGCTCAGCGCCATCCAAGACCGGCCACCCGACGAAACCCCCGTGGCCGCACACCGAGGCAGCCCCAATTTACCCACAATTGAGCATCACCGAAACGGGTATCGAAAAACCACGAACAGGCGCTGGTGTACCCCGAGCCCGGCTTAACCGGACCTGCTCATTCGCCCTCGGAATCGCCACCGCTTCCGAGGGCGGATATCTCAGCCATGCGGAAATCACCGGCGAAGCCTCGGCGCCCGGTCGCCCGCGACATGAACCAGGACGGTCACCGGCTCCAGACGAGGCCGAAACGCCGGCCGGCCCTTCAAGCCGCCCTCACGAAGACGGAATCCGAATTTCCGGCAGGACCCGTGAAGGCGGCCCACGCCCGGGACGCTCCAGAATGGCCGGAGATCCCGCGAAGGCTCAGGACGGCGCAGATCCCGCGAGGCTACAGACAGCGGAGATCTTGCGGGGCTACGGGCGCCTGTCCGTCAGCGAGAGCCGGAGGACGAACCGGGCACCGCACAGCGAGTCCTCGATCGTGAGGGTCCCGTTGTGGGCGCGGACGATGTCGCGCGAGATGGCCAGGCCGAGCCCGCTGCCCCCCGGCTCCCTGCGCCGGCCCTCGTCCAGCCGGACGAAGCGCTCGAAGACGCACTCCCGGTCCTGCGGCGCGATTCCGGCACCGTCGTCACAGACGGTGACGACAGCCAGGCCCTCCGCTCGCCCTACGGTGACCTCGACCCTTTTGTTCGCGTGCCGCCGGGCGTTGACCAGGAGGTTGTCGATGACCCGGATCAGCTGGATCCGGTTGCCCAGGACGTTCACGTCCCGGCACGCGTCGACGTGGACCGGCACGCCATCCGCCATGGCCGCCACCTCCTTCACCACCAGCGCGCCGACGTCGATCGGCTCGTACGCGACCGGCCCTCCGGCGCGGAGCCGGGCCATCACCAACAGGTCCTCGACGATCGTCTCCAGCCGGTCCGTGACCGCCAGCGCCTTCCTGATGGTCTCGTGCGGGTCGACGTCGGCGGGGTAGAGCACCGCCTCCTCCAGCCGGGCGCGGAGACCGGCGAGCGGCGTTCTGAACTCGTGAGAGGTGGAGGAGGCGAACCGGCGTTGCTCCTCGAACATGTCCGCGTTGTCCACGGCGAGCCCGGCCCTGCTGGCGATGTCGCCGATGAGGGACAGATCAGCCGAGTCGTACACCGGGGAGGTCTCGTAACGGGCCAGGGTGAGCGCCCCCAGCACCCGGCGCGGCGTACGCAACGGCGCGACGATGACCGAATGGGCACCCAGCTCCTCGTACGGCCGCCGCCACTGGACGCCGGCCTCGTCCTGATCAATTCGCCCGGCCAGATCCTCAGGGCCGAACAGCACCGCGGGGCCCCCGCGCAGCACCCGCGCCATCGGCGCCCGGGAGGTCTCCGGAAACGCCGGAAGCGGCCCCTCCCACTGCTTGCACTCGACACCGTCCCGGCCCCGCTTGACCACGACCGCCACCCTGTCCACCCCGTCGCCGCTGGGACCGAGCAGGTCGATCATCGCCCAGTCGGCCAGCCGGGGCACCACCAGGCGAGACAGCCGCCGCAGCGCCTCGTCCACCCTCAGGGTGGAGGCGAGCACGATGCTGGTCTCGGCCATCAGCGACAACCGGTCGGTCAGCTTCTCCAATGCCGCGAGGGCGGCCGCCTGCTCGTGTTCCACGGCCTTGTGCCGCGACAGGTCGTAGAACAGGACCACCGAGCCCATGTTCTTCCCCCCGCCCAGCGGGAGCGGGGCCGCCATCACCCCCACCGGGACCAGGCCTCCGGATCCGCGGGTGAACCACGCCTCCTCGCTGCGGACGTACACCCCCTCGGCGAACGCGGCCAGGATCTGGCAGTCCTCGCGGGGGATCGAGCTGCCGTCGGCGTTGCGGTGCAGCAGGTCGTGAGGGTCGACCCCGATCAACTGCCGCGCGGGACGATCGAGCAGCCTCTCGGCGTACGGATTGACCAGGAGAATCTTCCCCCTGTGGTCGACCACGTACAGACCCACGCGCAGCCCCTGGAACAGGGCTCTGACGAGTTCCTCGCTGAACCCATACCCCGCCCAGTACTCCAGGCCATCGCTGGCTGTCACGGCGGTCCCCCCTCACCTCCCACCTGTCCGACCCGCCCGTACGGCGAACAATTACTTAAGGGTATGTATCTCGAAAGAGACTGCCGTGTGCGCCAGGGAGATCCTTCATAGATCATTTTCGACCTAACGAGGCGCGAAACCACCACATGGAGCCGTACGGCACACGTGGCCCGTTTCCGCCCGGCCGGGGCGGCGCGGTCGACGAGGGGCGGAGAACGGGGTCGCAGAGGTGTGCGGAGCCGTGGCAGGCGGTGATCGGGGGACCCCGGCCGCCCGGACCCGCTCGCCGTACGGGTCGGGGTCGTATGCACGGTCGGCGTAGATCGTCCCGGAACGTCGCCGGTTCCGCCGGGTTCCGCCGGAAAGACATCGACCTGGAGAGCAGATCGTCCCGGAACGGTGCCGGCTCCACCGGGAAGACATCGATCTGGGGAAGAGAACGCTGGAGGTGATCCAGACCCTCCAACGGGCCGGAGGCCACGTCCGGTTCGTGAAGCCCAGGATCGGAAGACCCGGAACGCACCTTCCCGCTTCCACCGGCCTGCCTCGGAGCTTCGGCCACAGCGACGTCGGGACGTGCCGGCGTCACCACGTCAAGCTTCAACCGAAATCCTCGATCAGCCTCATCCTATGACGCTGCCGTCACCGGACATCAAAACGCCCCGGGCCTTGATCGGCCCAGGGCACTTGCACTGCTCAGTTGCCGTGGTCAGGGGCGGGGCCCTGTCGTCGAATACCCGCCTGTCATTCCTGAACGTTTTTCATTTTTCACGGCGAAGTGTCACCGGACACAGATCGGCGAATCGGCACACCGACTCCGTCAACCCTGGATATTGATGTACGGGTCCCAGTAGTAGTAGCCCTGCTTTTCGCCCTTGTGGTTAAGAATCATGAAACTGAAGTTGTAGGTGACCGTTCCCGTGTCCAAGACCTCGGACTCCCAGTAGTAGCTGTTGGTTTTCTGGATGGTGGGATTCAACGGGTCATGACTGTTCGGCTGCGGCTCGTTGAGGGCCGCCGACCTCGGCACGGGGATGCTGATCAGATCCTGTCCGGACAGGGCGTTGAATCTGTAGAGGACACTGGTGTACTCGGAGTTCAGGGACAGTGTCGTCTCACGCCACCTGATGATGTCCATGGGGGAGGCATTGACGATCAACTCGCTGCCCGGAGTACTCCCGAGCTGGTTCTGCCGGGTCGTCATGTAGATCAAACTGCTACTGTCGGGGATCGACGTGGGGCTGTTCGGATCGGTGTTCTTGCCGTATTTCCCGAGAATGGTTTCCGCGTCGATGGCGATGAGGACGTTAATGAACTCCGACATACAGAAATTCTCCCTGTGGTGTCCGAAAATGCAGACCGTAGTCCAGAATCCCGCAATCACGATTTGACCGAAAATCGCCCGCCCTTGAAATCTTGCCGAGCCGATGAACCATTGTCAAGATTCGCGAATCAAGATCCTTGAGCGGATCTCCCATTGGGGCGCCCAATAAAGATGCCATGAGCCGCACTTCTTTTTTGGGCAACACAGGAAACGCCGTTCCGTAGTGCCCTTAAGCGCCAGGCCCTCCACCGTTGAGTGGGGCGGCCAATGGGAATCATGATGAACACCGAGACTGGAGTGGTGAGTTGGGAGGCCGGGCGCTGCCCGGGGTTCCACGGGCGGGGATGCCTCCAGCGGGGATCAGCGCACGGCCAACACGCCGGCTCCAGGGTGATCGAGGTCCGCGAAGTGCCGAGCCGTGTCGCCACAACCGGTCAAGTCCCCACTTGGGCTTGATCCGGTTTGACGGACATCCGAGATCAGGGGCTCGTCCCCGGAAGGATGTCCATGATGGAGAGCATGGGAAGGAGAAAACCGCGCCCTCGCCGCTCGTTCACCCGTGAGTCAAGACCGAGATCGTCGAGCTGTGCCGGCGAGGTGACCGTTCGATCGGCCAGGAGGCGGCAGACTTCGATCTCGGCGTACCTCAGAACCGAGACATCAGGAGGCTGGGGCCAATCCCACTTCACACTCAACACCGTTGCTGTCACCGAACATCAAAAAGCCTCGGGCCGTAATCGACTCGGGGCGTTTGTGCTGCTCAGCTGCTGTAGTCAGGGGCGGGGTCGAACCGCCGACCTTCCGCTTTTCAGGCGGACCAATCACCTTGGTCGGGTAGCAGAGACCGTGGTCAGAGGGTGGTGGAGGGTAGCCGAAGTGAGTCCGTGTGTGGGGATGTTGCTGTCAGGGCTGCTGTCACTGCTCCGCCGGGACCTGCGAGACCGTTCCGATCTGTAGGACCATGTCCTCATGTCAGTGACCGAGTTCGCCGGCGTGACCAAGAACAAGGATCGTGGCATCACGTTCAGGGGAGGGCTGTACGAGTTCTGGACCGAGGAGGCTGCCCACATCTACCTTCACGACACCGACTTCAGGCGCCTGACCTATGAGCCCGGCAGGCCGTCGACGTTGGAGCTGGAGTTCATCTACGACCCGCAGTGGACTCCGCCCGAACTGTCGAAGACACCTGTCGTGGTCTTCCGGTTCGAGGACATCCGCCTCGTCGAGTGGCACGAGGACCAGGAGGGCCATGACCGCGTGACCGCTGATCCTGATGTTTCACCGGGGCAGGTCGGGCAGTTCGACTGGGACGGCACCGACATGTTCACGTTGGGCACCTTCATATTGCGCCTGGTCTTTCACGCGCTGCGAGTAACAGTGACCCTGCGCTCGAAGTAGAACGGGCAACCCATCATGGCCTACCCGCTCGAATCTCAGCTTCTTAACGTAACAGACCTGGATGCCTCCTTGATCAAGCATGGAGTTCGATGATGCGTTCCTCACTTGCAGAAGAATTAGAAGGCGGCCTCGGGCATTTCTGGCCCTTTCACGCTTCCAAGCCCAACTTCCGGAAACAGCCTGAGCGCGGATATATTCACCGGGATAAAGGCTGGCTGATGATCGAGACTCTCGACGAGAGGCCATGGGCAGCTAGGTTAGACGAAGAGAAAGAGGGCAATCCAAGAGGTATCGCTGCAATGCTTTCAGAGAGATCAATACTCCTTCTTGAAGCACAGTGGGCCGGGTCTACTCAACGGAGTGGTTACAGAGTTTCATCAAGACGGTATCGCGCCCGAACTGCCATCGGTCGGATTCCGGTTGACGAACTCCAAAGCTCTAAGCTTCTTGGTATCACAGCAAACTTCCATGGAATCGGCACTTGGGCAGGACTGACTGCCACAGAAGAAAGCCATGAGTCCAATAAGGACGGGCGCCTGGAGTCGTGGACAGTGACGTTGAAGTCACCGCCTTCAACGAATCATGGGACATCACGAGGGCGAATCCTATCTTTGTCCACAACATGGAAGGTAGGAGGAGCAGAGGATAGACGACAGCTTAGTGCGCCCGTCTCCATCACTTGTAAGAGCGTTCGTCCGCGCGACCTCTGGGATCTCCTCCAACCTGTGCTACACATTCAGAATATGTTAAACCTTGCATGGGAGGGATTCGTAACTGCAAGTTCAGGATCAGCTGAGCTTCATTTAAAGACAAACGCGACCAGCAAAGAGGATCACCCAGAATTATGGAATGGGGCTCTCATGGTCCCACTAGCTGGCGTTTCAAGCCCTAAGGCGATTAACGAGCGCCCATTATTCACTCTGGAAACAGTCGGAGGAATTGCAGGCCTCGCACGGTGGATAAAGCTCTGCGATACATATCCGCGGGCAGTTGGGCCTGTAGTAAATCTTTACCGCTTCGGCCCAGCAACTTCCGAGGCATCTTTGCTTGCCGTCGCAGCAGGAATCGAGTACTGGGTGAAATGTAATCGACCAGCACTATGGGCCAATAAACATTTCACCAAAGCGTTGGCCGGCCACGTTGGAAAACCTTTTTCTCAATGGGTTGGTGATCCAGACGCGTGGGCCGATGACTTCTGGAAGACATACAACAAGCTTAAGCATGAAATAACGTACGTCGTCGATCCGCGCAAATTGTCAGATCTGGTTCGTAGTGGAAGACTTCTCCTTGGAGCGGATCTACTCAACCGAGTGGCAAGAACTAAGGAACCAAGCCGTTGGCTGTTCCACAGCCACAGAACTTACAACCTTGGCGAGCGACTCCGGGATCGTTATACATGATTACGGCGTCAGGCGCCGTTCTGTCCGACCCATACTGCATCTCTCGATTTAGCCGGTTGATTCTGGTCAGCATCACAAGACCTCTCCGCCATCGAATGAGCCAAGAATGGTGGTTGAGCGAAAGGACGACTGTCGCCGCCGAATTGGCGGCAACCTGGGAAGTTAACTCCCTATAGGGCACCCAACCGCCATCATCGTTCCCCGTATAGCACACAAAGAGCGCCCGCTTGCAAACGGAGCCAGTCGCGAGGCCGAGGGCTCCTTGCCCTGCTCAAGCGGTAGATGCGGGTTGGTGACATGTGACCGTGTAAGGCGGTGTTGCTGTATCTCGCTGCTGTACACAGCATCTCGGTGACGGTCAGCCCGAGTCGCCCGATGGCGGACGAACCATACCGCATAGCCGCTAAGCCCGGGGCCCGGAAGCTCCAGGGCAGCAAAGAGAGCATCGCTTCAGAGAAGCGATCATCTATTTGGCGCTAGTTCGCTTTAACCTAGTGGTACAGCACGTGGAGTAATCAACCGTTCTTGCTCATTCCGCGTAAGCTCCAGAAAGATGGAGCTACCTGACACGTCTTATGTAGTACAGAGCATGCCGCAAGGCGGCGCTGGTGGGGTGGTCGGAACCGTAGGCGGCCTCGGAGATGGCCAACGCCCGCTCCAACAGCGGCACTGCCTCACCTGGCCGCCCCAGAACATGGAAGCTGGCTGCGAGATTCCCCAGCAAGGTGGCGACATCGGGATGATCGGGACCGTAGGCGGCCTCGGAGATGGCCAACGCCCGCTCCAACAGCGGCACCCCCTCACCCGGCCGCCCCAGAGCAAGAAAGCTGGCCGCGAGATTCCCCAACCAGGCGGCGACATCGGGATGATCGGGACCGTAGGCGGCCTCGGAGATGGCCAACGCCCGCTCCAACAGCGGCACCCCCTCACCCGGCCGCCCCAGAGCAAG